>JAYKHF010000151.1:0-2754 GCA_035285305.1 Leptolyngbya sp. | reverse complement strand
CAGTGGTTTGAATAGCCTCAGCCATCGCGACGGAGGTGGCTTCTGTGAGGCGAGCGGCGGCGGCGGGGAGGGTGGGGTTGGTCATGGTCGGGAGTCGGGGGTCGGGGGTCGGGAGTCGGGAGTCGGGAGTCGGGAGTCGGGAGTCGGGTAGGGGCGAGGTCTCCGCGCCCTGGGGGCGAGGTCTCCGCGCCCTGGAGGCGAGGTCTCCGCGCCCTGGGGCCGAGGAGAGTGGGTTATTCGTAAAGGGCGAAGAGCTGGTTCAGTTCTTGCTGCATGGTGGCACACACTTGCTCGTAGCAAGTGTTGACATAGGCTTCATCCTGGGCGGCGGCGAGGCCATAGCGAGGAAAGGTGATGGGCGGGCAAACACGGGTGTGCAGAAACTTGGGCCAGGGGAGGTTCGGCAGGGGGCCGAGGGCAAGGCCCCAGGGCCAGCCGAGGTAAAGGGGAATGGTACCGGGGTCGAGGTTTAGGGGCCAGTTCCAGCCCTGCTGTTGGCGGCAGGTGTCGGCAAGGTCGTAGAAGTCTTCCAGCACCCAGAGGGTGTCGTGGGCACCGTAGGAAATGGCTGGCACGATGGGCACGTCCTCCCGCAGGGCCAGTTTGATGAAACCCCTTTGGCCAAAGAAGCAAATTTGGTTGCGGAGGTGATGGGGGCGAAACACATCCCGCGCTCCGCCGGGGTAAACCAGTACCGGGAAATTCTGGCGCAGAGCCCGCACCGCAGCGGGGGAATCGGCCCGTAGGCATCCGACCCAGGATCCCATCCGTCCTAGGGTGGGGAACACGCGCCAGATGCGAGGGTCCATCATGGCGTAGGAGGGCCGCTGACTGCCAAAGCGGCGCAGCCAGTCGTAGGTCATCATCAGGGTATCGGGAGCGGCCAGTCCGCCGTTGTGGGAACCGACAATCAGCATTGGCCCCTGGGCAGGGATATGTTCCCAACCGTCGGTTTGGATCCGAAAGTAGTGGTGATACACCCAGTCGAGGAAGGGTAGCATCCGGTCAATCTTAGCTGGGTCGCGATCCCCAAGGGATCGCCCATCGAGGGAACCGGCGGGCTGTAGGGTTGCTTCCCTGGCCAGGGTTGCCATGGCGGATAGGGCCAGCCAGAGATCCTGTGGACGGGTTTGGGAGGTTCGGGAAACCACGCTAGGAGGCCTTAGCGGTCAGCGGTTGGCGGTTCAGATCCAGCAGGGGCCGGAAACCGTGCTTGACCGACGATTGACCAATCAGATCCATTTTCTCCAGGGTGATTTGGTTGCGGCCCCAGGAGAAGTTGGTGTACCACTTCTCAAATTCCAGCAGCATGGCCTCGGCAAAGCAGGCAAAAAGCTGGCGGGCGGGCACGTCCATGTTGACAATGCTCATAATCCGCCAATCAATATCGAGGGAATGCTCGACGATGCCGCCCTTAAGGACATGGACGCCCTCAAAGCTGAACTGCTGATCGAGGTTTTTGGGATAGCCGCCGTCAATCATCAGGCAGGGGCGCTTGAGGGTGGTGGGGTCAACGGTAACGCCCTTGGGCATACTGGCCACCCACACCACAATGTCAGCCTTGGGCAGGGCCGAATCCAAATCCATCGGCGTACCGCGCCCCAGTTCCTCCTGAAGATTCTGCAAACGCTCTTGGTTGCGGGCCACAAGCAGCAGATCCTTGATATCGGTGCGGGCATTCAGCCAGCGACAGACAGCGCTGCCGATGTCCCCCGTGGCCCCGCAGACCGCCACGGTGGCATCGGACAGGTTAATCCCCAGCATGGCAGAGGCCGCTTTCACCTGCTGACAGATGATGTAGGCGGTGTGGGTGTTGCCGGTGGTAAAGCGTTCAAACTCTAGGGTGACGTTACGCACCTGCTGAATTTGGCTGAGGTTGAAGTTTTCAAAAATAATCGAAGAAAAACCGCCTAGGGCCGTGATATCGATGCCGTGCTTTTGGGCATGGGCCATGGCGTTGATGATTTTGCGGGTAGCGGCCTTAATGCGCCGAGAGGCCAACATCTCCGGCAAAAAGCAGGACTCCACATACTTACCTTCGATCTGCTGCCCCGTGGCGCTGGTGACTTTGATCGTGTCTACAATTTGGGGCGGCGCACTGCACCAAAAATCAATTCCCTGGTCGGCGTATTCTGGATAGCCCAGATCACGGGCGACGGCTTGGGCATGGTCGAGGCTAGTGAGATGTCCGATTAGGCCAAACATTGCAAATTTAGGTTACTGCGTAGGGTGTGCCAGGGGAATGGGTGCAGGGGATCATTAATTTACCTAGAATAAACTGCGACCGACCCAATGAACACTAGCCCGAGGAAACCCCAGGGAGGAATCAGCCCCCTCGGACAGAGTTGGCTGAGAAAACTCCATTTTCTTAGGCCTCACCCCCAGCCCCTCCCCAGGAGGCTACTCAGTGCACATAAGTCCTGTTTGACCTCATCTCCCCCATGTTGGCCCCCTCAATCCTCCAATTCTGGGGGACTTTGAAGTCCGATCCCCCCGAAATCGGGGGGCTAGGGGGGCTAAAACCGACCAAAGGAGACTGAACCTACGTTGGCGAGGGGTCAGGCCATCCGCAAGATGTGTATCAGCAGTGGCACCCAGGGAGAGGGATCGAGGGTTAGGGCGGGGGGTTTGACCGAAGGGTCTAGGCGGCAGCGAGCCCTTGGGCCGAGAGCTTCATCACTTCTCGGCTGGAGAAGCCGATGTTGGCCAGGGCTTCACCGTAGGTGATCATGAAGTCTTCGATCAGGGCATCTT
>JAYKHF010000150.1:0-16026 GCA_035285305.1 Leptolyngbya sp. | reverse complement strand
CCCGACTCCCGACTCCCGACCCCCGACCCCCGACTCCCGACCATGACCAACCCCACCCTCCCCGCCGCCGCCGCTCGCCTCACAGAAGCCACCTCCGTCGCGATGGCTGAGGCTATTCAAACCACTGCGATCCAAACGTCTCTGGCGGAAAACCCTATCCCCACGGCCTATGCCCTGGCGGGAAGCGGAGAGGATCCCATCCTGTTAATTCACGGCTTCGACAGTTCCCAACTCGAATTTCGACGGCTGTGGCCCCGGCTGGCTCAGCGGCATCAAACGTGGGCGGTGGATTTGCTGGGGTTTGGCTTTAGCGACCGTACCCATTGCCCCCAGTTGTCTCCAGGGGCGATTAAGCAACACCTCTACGCCTTTTGGCAGCAGATGATCCGGCGTCCGATGGTGCTGGTGGGTGCCTCCATGGGGGGAGCCGCCGCCATCGATTTTGCCCTCACTTACCCGGAAGCTGTGGCGTCTTTGGTCTTGATTGACAGCGCTGGCTTTGCCGCTGGGCCTGCCATGGGCAACCTGATGGTGCCCCCGCTGGATAGCCTCGCCACCGGATTTCTACGCAATGCCTGGGTGCGTCGGAGTATCAGCAAATCCGCCTATTTTGATCAAGCCTTGGTCACCCCCGACGCCGAACTCTGCGCCGCCCTACATTTGGACTGCCCCCGCTGGAAGGAAGCCCTGATTGCCTTCACCAAGAGCGGGGGGTACAACTTCTTGAATGACAAAATTGCCAGCCTCACCCAGCCCACCCTCGTGGTTTGGGGGAAACAAGACCGCATCCTGGGCCTTCGCGATGCGGATCGCTTTCAGCAGGCCATTCCCCACAGCCATCTGGTGTGGATCGATGCCTGCGGCCATGTGCCCCACCTAGAGAAGCCCCAGGACACCGCTGAAGCCATCCAAACCTTTCTGGCTCGCCTCTGTCCCACCCGTGTGTCAGGCAACCATGGCTTGCTGTCGTCAGTAGACCCGCTACAATCATTTTGAGGCTATCATTGGCGCACCGTGGTTTTCGTGCACTTGCACTCTATGCGGTGAATAGCTTGTCTCCAAACTCTTCCCAAAAACTGTCTGGGGGATTGTTAAAAGGGGGGTAAAACGTGATGGCCAGTTGTGAGCTTGAATTATGAGCCGTTTACCGCTATTCCCCTGGCCTCGCAAACGCATCTCACTGCTTTGGCTGATTGCGCTTCCCTTTGTCGGACAATTTGTGTTGACCATTGCGCTGATTGGTTATGTGTCTGTGAAGTCCAATCAGGACAGTGTGAATAACCTCGTTCAGCGTTTAACGGAGGAGGTTAGTAATGAGATTAATCGAGAAATTACGGATTATCTTGGGATAGCACAACGGGTTAACCAGAGCAATCAGATAATGGTGCAAAACCGTCTGTTGGATCTGCAAAATCCATTACAGATGGGAAAATATTTCTGGACTCAAAATCAGAGTACTCCTGAGGTAGACTTAATTTATTTCGGTAATCCTGATGGCGGTGCAATACTCGCTGGTGCTAATGAGCAAGGCCAGCCGATCATCCGTGAATCCGAAAATTTTGCCGCAGGAAACTATTACTCTTACCTGACCAATGACACCGGCGATCGCCGTGAGGTCATTCATCAAACTCAGTACGATGTCCGTGAACGCCCCTGGTTCCAAGCTGCCAAAGCGGCTCACCGCCCCATCTGGAGCCCCATTTACTTTTTCAACACTAAGAAAACGCTGGGCATTACAGCCACCTACCCCCTTTACAACGACCAAGATCAGTTTCAAGGGGTACTCGCCAGCGATGTATCTCTCAACACCCTCAACCAATTATTAGACCGCTTGGCGTTAGGCAACAATGCCGAAGTCTACATTCTTGAAAGAAACGGGATGTTGGTGGCTAGCACGACGGTAGAACCGATTCTGACCCAATCCGCAGATCAGGCGTTGCAGCGGGTGACCGTGAGCGAAAGCCCAAACCCGGTGATCCAGGCGAGTAGCCGATATTTAGAACAATACTTCGCCGATTTCAATCAGATCCAAAACTATCACCTGCTAGAAGTGTCAATCAATAATCGTCCTCATTATGTGTCGATTACTCCCCTTGAGGATCGGTATGGTTTAGATTGGTTGACGGTGATTACGATTCCTAAAAGTGAATTTACCGCCCCCATTAATGCCAGCCGTAATGGTCTCATTGTGGTGTGTGTGAGTATTGCGATTAGCGGCATTGGCATCGGTTGGCTGATTCATCGCCGTGTTCTAGAACCGTTAACCCAGCTCTGCGACCAGGCCCAAGCTCTTTACGATGGTCAGGAGGAGGGTTTCTTAAAAAGTAACGGTGCCCAGGAATTATGGCAGTTATCCCAACTGTTCCAAATCCTGCATCAGCAGGCCTTCGATCTCCAAGAAGCCAATCGGGAACTGACCGCCGCAACTCAATTCAAAGATGAGTTTTTAGCGATGATGAGCCATGAACTGCGAACGCCCCTTGGCGCAATTTTGGGCTTATCCGAGTCCTTGGAGGAAGGGATTTATGGGGAAATTAATCCTAAACAACAGAAGGCGGTTCAGACTATCACCAGCAGTGGGGAACATTTGCTGAGCCTGATTAACGATGTGCTGGATGTGTCAAAACTCAATGCGGGCAAAATGACCCTTGACCTCAGCCAGGAGGATCTGGGGGCCTTTTGTGAATCCTGTTTGCAGTTGGTGCGCCCCCAAGCTCGGCACAAAAACCTGACCTTAACCCTGACCTTGCCGCCTGATCCGCCTTTGGTCACGGTGGATCAACGCCGTTTGCGCCAAGCGATCATTAACTTGCTGGGGAATGCGGTCAAATTTACCCCTGCCGAAGGAGACGTGACCCTGGCGGTGGCGATTCATGATCATCACCTCGAATTTCATGTCATGGACACGGGACAAGGGATCAAAGCCGAAGATCAAGCCAAACTCTTTCAACCGTTTGCGCAGGTGGATAGCAAACTAAATCGCCAACATACAGGCACCGGTCTGGGATTAGTCTTGGTGAAGCGAATTGCGGAATTGCATGGGGGACGGGTGACGTTGCAAAGTGAATGGGGCAAAGGCAGTGATTTCGCCCTCATCATTCCGATCATTCCTCTTTCCTAATGACCGCTATTAAGGGCGGGATCTCTTTCGGCTAAAGCCTACCTCTCTTACAGGCCCTCATCCTCCACCTGGCGTAGCAGGATGATGGTGATATCGGTTTGTTGGGCAATTTCTAGGGGCACGTTGCCCTTGAGCACTTGGCTGAGCAGGTTTTCGCGGGAAGCGCCCAGCAGGATAGCGTCGCTTTGGCACTGGCGGGACAGGTCGAGGATGGCCTCGGACACGGAGGTGTGGGTGAGGACGTGGGTGCGGACGGGCCGATGTAGGGTGGATTCGAGGTTATCGGCGAGGGCGGACAGATATTGCGGCGTGAGGCATTGGCCCCGTTCGGGGTGGCAGATGGTGCAGAGGTGGATGTCGGGGGTTTTGCCGAGGGTAATCAGCCCCGGCATCAGGCGGTGGGCGCTTTGGGCATTGGGGCCACCCGCCGTGGGCAGCAGCCAGTGGTTGAAGCTGAGGTTTCGGCCTGGGCGGACGACGAGCACCTGGCAGGGGGCTTGGCGAATCAGGGTATCCACCACGCTGTTGATGACCCGACCGGGGGTGAGGGTGGGGTTGTACCAGCCCATGAGCACGAGGTCGATGTGGCGATCGCGGATCACCTCTAGCAGGGTGCGGCCAATTTCGTGGGCGGCGCGGACTTGGAAATGCACCGATAGGCCGCTGTGTTCGGCGTAGGAGAGGGCCAGTTGGCGCAGGGGCTCCGCCGATTGTAGGTCTACCTGGGCTTCGGCGGGGGCCACACTGCGCGGCACCCGCACCACATGGACGCATTCCAATTCATAGTGCAGGCCGTGGGCAATGGCGGCGGCAACTTTGATCAGGTTAGGGGCGGTGTTGGGATCGGCGAGGGGCACCAGTACACGACCCTGCCCCGTGGCCGGAGCCCGCTGTTGGAAGACGACGTAGGAGGGTTCGGCCTGGGGGCCAAGTTCCGGCAGGTCGCCGCTGACCTGATCCGACTCGGCCCGGATGATGTCGGCGCGGGTGATGATGCCCACCAGTTTGTTGCCCTCGGTGACGGGCAGGCGACTGAGCTTGAGGCGATTCAGCAGGTGGAGCACCCTGGGTAGGGGCGCATCGGGGGCCACGGTCACAGGGTGGGGCGTCATCAAATCCTTGAGGGTGAGGTAGGGCTCGAGCCCTTGGCTGGTGGCTTCGCCCAGATCGCTTTGGGTGACGATGCCCACCAGCCGACCTGCCTCCAGCACGGGAAAGCCGCGATGGTGCGATCGGGAAAAGGCTTGGACGACCTCCGGTAGGGTGATCTGGCTGGACAGGGTTTCCACCCGGCGCTGCATCAAATCGGCGGCGGTGAGATGCGCCCAGGGGTTATTGGCCTGGGCCACCGGTTCGAGGCGAATGCCCTTCATTTCCAGCAGACGGTTGTAGATGGATCCGTGATTGGCTCGATCAGCAATGAGGTAGGCAATGCCGGATCCAATCATGAGGGGCAGCACCAAATTAAAGTTGGCGGTCATCTCAAACACGATGACGATGGCGGTAATGGGTACCCCCGTCACGGCACTAAAAAATGCGCCCATGCCGGTGAGGGCGTAGGTGGTGGTGCTGCCCAGCGCCTCCGGCATCGGCCAAGCCCCAAAACCCGTATAGGCGTCTTGGGCGACGAAACTGACCAGGCACCCCAACGCCGCCCCGAGTACGAGGGACGGGGCAAAAATGCCCCCGGCGGCCCCAGATCCATAGGCTAGTAATGTCAGCAAAAATTTGGCCACAAAGGCCACGGCGATGAGCTGCCAACCCGCCGATCCGGTGACGAGGAATTCCTGAAGCCCGGTGTTGTCCACCGATGCGACGGGCAAAAACACGCCCACCAGACCGGTAATTAGCCCCGCCAAGCCAATCCGTCCCGGCAGGCCCAGGCGTTTTAATTGTCGGAAAAAGACCAGACTGCCAAAAATGCCCCGGCGAAACAGCGCCCCCAGCAGTCCGGCGAGCAGGCCTAAAAGGACTAAAAACGGTAGGTCATACACCGACAGGCTGACGGGCTTGGCGTCCATCGCCAGGTTCAGCCCCTGCCCCCCCAGCAGCCGCGACACCACGGCCCCAATAAACGAGGCCAAAATAGCACTGCCCAGGGTGAGGCCAGAGAAATCCTGGAGCAGTTCCTCCACCACAAAGAGCACCCCGGCAATGGGGGCATTGAACCCCGCCGCGAGCCCCGCCGCTGCTCCGGCAGAAATGATCTGCCGCCGATACTCCGGCGAGGTGGGCACCCAGCGACTAAGCTGCGCCGCTAGGGCCGCCCCAATTTGCACCGTTGGCCCCTGCCGCCCCAGGGACAAGCCCGACCCCAGGGCTAGCAGCGTACTGCTCAATTTGACCAGGGCCACCCGCAAATTCAGGGGCATTTTGGCAAACCCCAGCACCGCCTTCACCTGGGGAATACCGCTGCCCGAGGCCTCGGGGGCTAGGCGTTCCACCAGCCAGCCCGACAGATAGCCCCCGCCGAGGCCAATCAACGGCAGCGCCACCCAGAGCGGTAACGTGGTTTGGGTGCGCCACAGGGTGAGCCATTCCACCCCCTGTTTCAGCGACACCGCCGCCAACCCTGACACCAGCCCAATCACGCAGGCTTCTACCACGGCCACGCGCTTTTGACTCAGGAACGGCTCTAGGCGCTTTTGTAACATCACAATGGCGAGATCACTCCCTGACCCCATGTCCCCCAAATAGTAGCCCGTTCGAGGTTCCAACGGCGCGATGGCCCCAGGATAAAGGGCTGTCCTAGAAAGAAAGCCGCGCCCAATGCGAGAGGGCCTCGGCTGAACCTGCTAGAGTAACCAACGGATACCGCGTCCCCGCAATTGCCCCCTAGGGTTTCCTTCACGATCGCCATGAGTGCTTCCGATTTCTCCCATAGCCCGCTGTCTCCGTACTCTGGCCCCATGGGGAATGCCTTTCCGCCGCCAGAACCGGGACTGTCCGTGGACGATGTGCAGCGCTACCTGAATCGGTCGCGGGCCTCGGTCTATCGCTACGCCAATACCGACCCCGATCTACTGAACCCCCCCTACGATGCCAGAAGGCTTAACCCCGAACTGCGCCAGAACAAGGACGAACCCCTCGTGTTTCGGCCCCAGGAAGTGCGCCGTTTTGCCGAGGAGGTGCTGGGCCTTCAGCCCGTGATCCAAGTTCAGCCCGCTCCCGAAACCGTCACCACCGACCTGCTACGCCAAATTCTGGACGAACTCAAGGCCATCCGCCAGTACCTAGAGCGGCAAGGCTAGGTTATCTCCGCTTTTCACCGCTATCAGAAAAAACAATCGTAAATTGGGCGAGATTGGCTGGCCCACAGGTGGGATTTGCGAAACGGAGATGTTATGGTTTTTCTATAGACTTTTGTCGATGCAAAAGTTTTCAACATTTATTAACTTCAATAAGAGGATTTTACGGTGATGGCGATGGACATCACGAATCGAATTAGCTTCCGCCACTGGCGGGGCGACTTGTTTGGGGGCGTCACCGCTGCGGTGATTGCGCTGCCCATGGCCCTGGCCTTTGGGGTGGCCTCTGGAGCTGGCCCTGCGGCGGGTTTGTATGGGGCCGTGATTGTGGGCTTTTTTGCGGCGCTGTTTGGGGGCACGCCGACGCTGATTTCCGAACCTACGGGGCCAATGACGGTGGTGTTCACCGCTGTTATCGCTCAACTGGTGGCTGCAAACCCCGAAAACGGCATGGCCATGGCCTTTACGGTCGCCATGCTGGCGGGGGTCTTTCAGATTATCTTTGGGGTTCTCAAACTAGGGCGCTATGTCACCCTCATGCCCTACCCGGTGATTTCCGGGTTTATGTCGGGGATTGGGGTGATTTTGATTATCCTGCAACTGGGGCCATTTTTGGGCCATGCTACTCCGAAAGGGGGCGTGGTGGGCACCCTCACCAGGTTGCCAGAACTGGTCAGTACCCTCGATCCAGCGGAGGTGGCCCTCGGGGTATTCTCCCTGGTGGTGCTGTTTTTGATGCCAAAGCAGTTAAAGCGCTGGGTGCCGCCCCAGTTGTTGGTGCTGGTGGCTGGGACCATTCTAGCCCTGACGGTGTTTGCCAATGCCGACCTGCGCCTGATTGGGGAAATCCCCACCGGGTTGCCGACGCTGCAATGGCCCAGGTTCAGCCCCGATCAACTGCGGTTGATGCTGGTGGATGGCTTGGTGCTGGGGATGCTGGGCTGTATTGACGCCCTGCTGACGGCGATGATTGCCGACAGCGTTACCCGCACCCAAAGCGACCCCAACAAGGAACTGATTGGCCAAGGGATCGGCAACCTGATGTCCGGTCTGTTTGGCGGAATGCCCGGTGCTGGGGCCACCATGGGCACGGTGGTGAACATCCAGGCGGGCGGTACCACGGCCTTGTCGGGGCTGATTCGGGCCGCGATTCTGCTGGTGGTTGTCCTCTGGGCCGCGCCGTTGACCAAGGTGATTCCCCTGGCGGTGCTGGCGGGGATCGCCGTCAAGGTCGGCTTCGACATTTTGGACTGGAGCTTCCTGAAGCGGGCGCACCATGTGTCCTGGAAGGGCACCGCCATCATGTACGGGGTGATGTTCCTCACCGTGTTTGTGGACTTGATTGTGGCCGTGGGCGTGGGCGTGTTCATCGCCAACATGCTCACCATTGAACGCCTCAGCAGCCTGCAATCGGAAGGGGTTCGTACCATCACCGACTTTGACGAAGAGTTCCCCCTCAATGCCGAGGAAAGCGCCCTCATGGATCGGGCCAAGGGCCGAATTCTGCTCTTCCACCTGGATGGCCCCATGATCTTCGGCGTGGCCCGGGCCATTTCCCAGGAGCACACCGCCATGCGCGACCACGATGTGCTGATTGTGGATTTGCAAGATGTGCCCCACCTGGGGGTAACGGCGGCCCTCGCCCTGGAAAACGCCATCCAAGATGCGGCGGATGCTGGGCGGCAGGTGTTCCTCGTGGGGGCTAAGGGCAAAACCCTGAAGCGCCTGGAAAAACTAGGTGTGCTGAGGTTTGTCCCCGCTGAACACCTGGTCGAAACCCGCGCCGAGGCCCTGAAGGCATCCCTCAAGGCGCTGGCCGCCATCGACGGCATCGACTACTCCGGCGATACCGCTGGATCAGAAATGCCCCACATGGCCTAGGGCGTCTTCACCGTAGGGTGGGCACGGCCCACCCTACAACCTCTGGCCCCCCGTGGGAGAGGGGTTGGGGGGGTAGCTTGCCTCCCGTCAGGGTGGGCTAGCCCCAAAGTTTTCAACCACTGTGTTACGAGGTATCCACACCGATGACTGAGATTCTATCCAGCCTATCCTGGCTATCTTGGGCCGATACGCCCTTCTCGCTATCGCCCCTGCTGGCGGCGGCCACCGAAGCCGACGCTGAAACCGGGCCGATTGTCCTGGCCGGGGTTCTGCTCAGCCTGGTGGTGATCTACATTGCCAGCAAGCTCGGCGGCGAACTGTCTCGTCTGGTAGACCTGCCCCCGGTGTTAGGGGAACTGGTGGCCGGGGTAATTGTGGGTGTCTCCGCCCTACACCTGATTATCTTTCCTGAAAGCGGCGCGACGGCAGCGGATTCCCCACTGATGAGCCTGCTGCAATGGTTGGGTGGCTTGTCTCCCGAAGCGGTTGCCGAAGTCTTCAAAAGCCAAAGCGAAGTGGTCTCGGTACTGGCAGAACTGGGCGTGATCATTCTGCTGTTTGAGATCGGCCTAGAGTCTGACCTGCGGGAACTGCAAAAGGTGGGCTACCAGGCGGCGATTGTGGCCTGTGTGGGGGTAGCGGCTCCCTTTGCCCTGGGGACGGCGGGGCTGATGGTGCTGTTCCATGTGCCCACCATTCCCGCTATCTTTGCCGGGGCTGCGTTAACCGCCACCAGTATTGGCATTACCTCCAAGGTGCTGTCGGAAATTGGCCAGCTTAAATCCGCCGAGGGCCAAATCATCGTCGGCGCAGCGGTGATTGACGACGTGCTCGGCATCATCGTCCTAGCCGTGGTCGCCAGCTTGGCCAAAACGGGCGAAGTGGACGTGATGAACGTCATCTACCTGATCGCCAGCGCCACCGGCTTCCTGCTAGGCGCTATCTTCCTGGGCAAATTCTTCAACACTTCCTTCGTGGCCATTGCCGATAAGCTGCAAACTCGCGGCAACCTGGTCATCCCCGCCCTCACCTTTGCCTTTTTGATGGCCTTCTTGGCCAACGCCATTCATCTGGAGGCCATCCTGGGAGCCTTCGCCGCTGGCCTGGTGCTGGATGAAACCGACAAGCGCAAGGAACTCGACCGCCAAATCATGCCCATCGCCGACATCCTGGTGCCGATCTTCTTCGTCACCGTGGGGGCCAAGGCCGATCTGAGCGTGCTCAACCCCGCCGTTCCCGCCAACCGCGAAGGGCTGGTGATTGCCCTCTTCCTGCTGGCCGTCGCCATCCTCGGCAAGGTGGTCACGGGCTGGACAACCTTTGGCCAAGCTCCCCTCAACAAACTGGCGATCGGCATTGGCATGGTACCCCGGGGTGAAGTGGGGCTTGTGTTTGCGGGCATCGGCTCCGCCAGTGGCGTGTTGTCGAAACCCCTGGAAGCGGCCATCATCATCATGGTGATTGCCACCACCTTCCTGGCCCCGCCCTTCCTCCGCATTGCCTTCAAGGGATCCGAGGAAGAAACCACCGCCAACGCCGACCCCGCCGCTTAATTGACCGGCGAGGGGCAGTCCCTAGGGGCGAGGTCTCCTCGCCCTCGGGTATGCCGGTTATCCAGGTTGCCGCCCGGTGTAAAGGCTGAGACGATGGCCGCGATGGCAGGGGCGCTAAACGGACATCATTTCTGCTTATGCCGATTTCTATGTGTGGTTCAAATGGAAGGGATCCATTGATCCCCTGACCTAGTTAGAGGTGACCAACAGCATCAGCGATTGGTCGATGGTGGCCGTCCCGGCCCACCCAGAACCAGAACCCTCTCAGCATTGTTATGGAGAACTCGGGCTACACCAGGGATCAACTGATCTATGTCGCTGATCACGAAGCATCGGGCTATTCCCAGGTTTTGACCATTCCAGGTTGGTCCATTGCCGGATTTCCCATCGATAGCCTGGTAAGAACCCACCACACTAACTTTGGCGATCCGCGTCTGCCGAGTCAATCAGAACATTCGGTGCTTTGCTATTCCCTCAACATCGCGCGTTCTTGGACTTTCTTCGTTTGGAAGTTGCTGTTGCCCCTGTTAGTGGTTTTAGCCTCCAGTTGTGCCGCTCTTTTACTCGCCCCTCAGCATATTGATTCCCGGATAGCCTTGCCGGTAACGGATCTTTTAACCGCTGTTTTCCTCCAGGAAACCTACGCAGATAGCTTGCCTGACCTGAGCTATTTGGTCTTAATCGATAAGATCTATGGGATTTCCTATATTTTGATCTTTGTCTCTATTCTCGAAGGGATTATCACCGCCTACTGGGTGGATAAAAATGACGGGATATGGATACGACGAGTGATGTGGGCAGACGATTTTGCTGGGCTTGCAAATTATGGTGATGGCCACAGGATTAACCTGGTTAGTGACCCAATCCTAGGGCAGATTTGGCAGCAAGACGACCCAGTTAGAAAGCTTACGAGAGGAGACCACGCGGAACATGCAAATCGAGGGAAGTACAATACTCTATGCCTGGGTCTACGCCACCATTTTGATGGGCTTTTTCGGCATCATCTTTAAGGAAAATCTGGTCATGAAAATCATCGCCATGGATGTGATGAGTACCGGCGTAGTCGCCCTGTTTGTTTTGGTGGCGGCAAGAACTGGGGTGCGTACGCCCATTTTGGCGGAGGGGGCCAGTTCTAGCTATGCCGATCCGGTTCCCCAGGCGGTGATCTTAACGGCGATTGTCATTGGGTTTTCTATCCAAGCCCTCATGCTGGTCGGGGTAATGAAACTGGCCAAAGACAACCCTACCCTGGAAATTCGGGCGATTGAAGAGGAGTATCGGCCATGAGTGAAATCGCTGGGTTAACGATTCTATGGATAGCCCTACCCTTTTTGGCTGGCTTCAGCATCTACTTACTGCCCCAGGCGGATCGGGTGTTGGCTTTTGGCCTCACCTTGGTCTCCCTAATCTATGCCCTGGGGATATTCCTCACGCCGGATACCCTGAGCCTCAGTCTCCTGGACAGCTTTGGGGTGACGCTCCTCGTCGATGATCTCAGTGCCTTTTTCATCCTCACCAACGCCCTCGTCACCGCCGCCGTTATTCTCTATACCTGGCCTAGTCCTAAAACGGCCTTTTTCTATACCCAAGCGATCATCCTTCACGGGAGTGTCAACGCGGCCTTCATTTGTGCGGATTTGATTAGTCTGTATGTGGCCCTTGAGGTGATTGGCATTGCGGCTTTTTTGCTGATTTCCTATCCGCGCCGGGATAAAACTCTGTGGGTGGCCCTGCGGTATTTATTCGTTAGTAATACCGCCATGCTGTTTTACTTGATCGGGGCCATTCTGGTTTACCAAACCACGCAGTCCTTTGCCTTTACCGGTTTAGGGGTGGCTAGCCTTGAGGCAAAAGCCCTGATTTTGCTGGGCTTGCTGACCAAGGGCGGCATTTTTATGTCCGGGCTATGGCTACCGCTAACCCATTCAGAATCCGAGTCTCCGGTGTCGGCTCTGTTGTCGGGGGTGGTGGTGAAGGCGGGGGTTTTTCCCCTCGTGCGGATGGCGTTACTGGTTGAAGAAATTGATCCAGTCATTCGCTTTTTTGGGGTGGCCACGGCCTTGTTAGGCGTTGCCTATGCCATGTTTGAAAAAGATACCAAACGCATGTTGGCCTTCCATACCATTTCCCAGATGGGCTTTGTCTTGGCGGCTCCAGAGGTGGGCGGATTCTATGCCCTGACCCACGGCTTTGTGAAGGCGGCCTTGTTCCTCTGTGCTGGGCATTTACCGAGTCGAAACTTTAAAGTCCTTCAGGATCAACCAATCCACCGCCCGATCTGGATAGCCCTGATCATAGCGAGCTTTTCTATCTCTGGATTCCCCTTACTATCTGGCTTCGGGGCCAAGATTCTGACCATGAAAAACCTGGCCGACTGGCAGGTGATTGCGATGAATATAGCGGCCCTGGGTACCGCTATTTCCTTTGCCAAGTTTATCTTTTTACCCCAAGCAGCCGATCCAAAGCAAACGGTAAAACCTGGGTTCTGGCCCGCGATGGCGCTGTTGTTGGGGGGGCTGGTTGCCGCGAACGTGGTGTACTACGAAGCCTATCGCTGGGATAACGTCCTCAAACCCCTAGCGACGATTTTTGCAGGGTGGCTCATCTATCTGATGATCATCCGGCGATGGTCTGTCAAACTACCCCGGGTACTGGAGAACTTTGAACACCTGATTGGCATGATGATGCTAGTTATTTTAGGGCTACTGGGAATGGTGTTCGTATGATTGGATATTTGAATATTTTTCTGCGCCTAGCGATTTGGTTCTTGCTGACCGCAGACTTAAGTTGGCCCAACATTTTAATTGGGGTGAGCGTTGCCCTATTATTGCCCCGAGGGATAACCAACCCGGGCCGTCTGAAGGATTGGCTCATTACCCTTTGGGAGGTCGTCGTGGCGATTCCCCAAGCCTATAAGGAGGCTTTTGAAATTATGATCAAGCCCCACAGCTATGAACAAGTTGTGGTCGAACGGGCGAAGCCTAGGCGATCCCCTAGCCTCATTTTTCTCGATATTTTCCTGATTACCTTTACCCCGAAAACCATTGTTCAGCGCTACCGAGAACAGGGCTGGTACGAAGTCCATTACATTACCCGGAGGCCCAGCCCATGATGGTTCAACCCATGGCCCTGCTGCTAATTGCCATGATTGGGGCGCTGCTGATTCCTATGTTGGAAGCCTTTCGGGACGATGACATCTGGCAGCGGATGCTCGCCTTTGCCAGTATTGCCACCAAAACCTCCGTGATGATTCTGGTGGTTTCTGTGCTGCGGGACGATTGGATGATCGGCGTGGTGGGTATCCTCATCCTCAGTGTGGGCAATGCGGCCCTGATGCTGCTGGCCCAAATCATGAAGCGACTCAGTGCGGTTATGGATGGGGAAGGCTGAGGGGGAGGCGGCAAACGCGAAGACTTATGGAAAAATCCTCCTCTCCCCGATAACCCTGTCTACAATGGGCCACAACCCTTTGCTGGCGGTAATTCGATATGGACTCCTGGCTGAACCAACTGCGGCTCCGCTGGTTTTTGGTCACCAAGGCCCTCGGCTACGGCACCGATTTTGTCGAGGTGCTGTACCGGATCTACCTCAACCACAGCAAAATCATTCATTTTCGTGACGGCTACCCCGTCTATTCCCTCTCCACCCCAGCCCTGTTCAGTAAACCCGCCGCCCATTTCATTGCCCGCACTCTCTATCGGGGCATCCAAAATCGCAACCTACCGAACCTGATGAGCATCGCGGTCAACGATGCCTGCAATGCCCACTGTGGTCACTGTAGTTTCTACAACGGGGTCGATGATCCCCAGCGCCAACCCATGACCCTAGGGCAATTTGAGCAGGCGATTGGTGCCGCCCAGGACTTGGGGGTATCGGTGATCAATCTTGTCGGCGGCGAACCGCTGCTGCGCCCCGACCTGGCGGGGATTATCCGGGCGGTGGATAAGAATCGATCCACCGTGCTGCTGTTTACCAATGGCTGGCACCTGGCCGACCGGGCCGCAGAACTGCGACGGGCCGGACTGGACAGCGTCTATGTCAGCCTGGATGCCGCCGATCCCCAGCGCCACGATGCCCTGCGCCAAACCCCAGGACTGTTTGAACGGGCGGTGGCGGGGCTGAAGGTCGCCCAAAGACTGGGGTTCTCCGTGGGCCTCTCTGCGACCTTAACCCCGGAAGCCTATCAATCGGGCGAACTGAAGCGCCTGGTGGAATTGGGCAAGTCCCTCGGCGTCCATGAAGTTTTGGTCTTCGATGCCCTCCCGAGTGGACGGCTTCAGCATCGGGCAGATCTCATCGACAACGGCGATTGGGTGGAGGCCATGATTCAATCCGCCGTGCCCTATAACCAAGATCATCGCTACCCCGGTGTGGTCTTTTCTGCCTACATCAGCAGCCACCGTAGCGTGGGTTGTTCCTGCGGCACCAGCTACTTTTATCTATCTCCCTATGGTGATGTCATGTCCTGCGATTTTAACCATGCCATCTTCGGCAATGTGCTAGAAGAACCGCTTTGGAAGGTATGGCAACGACTGAGTAGTCATCCCGATTTTGCCCAGGCTAAATGGGGGGGGTGCAAGGTAAAGGATTCAGAATTTCTCCAAAAGGAGACTGTACAAGTGGGCCATCCATGCGGTGGGTAATTCGGTGGGAAAAACGTAAGTTGATGATGGCGAATGATCCCCCAATGACAAGGCTTCAACATCGCGTTAAGCCCGGTCGAGTTCTGTTAAACCTAGGACAGAAATAAGAAGTATGCTATCAACCCCTCTCTGGCTATTGGGCCATTGTGCCTTTGAAAAAGCGGCGACTCCAGCGACGCTAATATTTCAGATCTTGGTTTTTGCCGTCGTGGGTTTTGGATTATGGTTTCTGAATAAAATTCAAACCCAAATCCTCGTGCGGTTTGGCATTGTAGCCGTGGGTGTGCTGATCTTTGAGCTATTTACGGCTCCCATGTGGCGCAATGCCCACCTGGGGCCATGGGCCTACCTTTACCATGATGTTAGCTGGATTTTGACCCTAGGCTGGAGCATTTTATTTCTCGGAGTGGTCGAAGTGGTGGATAAGCTGCTACCCCGTTGGCGAGAGTGGAAGCGGTTTTTGCTGTATTTGGGAATACTCATTGTTTTAGTCCTACCCCTAGAAATTTGGGTGGTTAACATTGGTATTCGCAGCTATGCACCGGAAGTGATCGACTCCCTGAGTGGACTGATGATCGCCGGGGTTCCCCTGGAACTGGTCTACTACGTGCCTGTCTTTGCAGGCCTGGTCATTGGCTTCTACAAATACTGGGGATTTGTGCTAGAAGACCGGCTCTTAATCCCCCTCAAGAAAATTCGTTGGGCTAGGGGCATTGCGATGACGGCCCTCGCTATTTTTATGTTTGAGGTCATGGTAGAGCCGATGGTGATCAATGCCGGGTTTCCCCGTTGGTCATTGATCTTTCACGATATTAGCGTGATTATGACCGGGATCTGGGTGGGGGTCATTGCCATGACGGCCCTGCTGGTGTATCGATTTTTTCCCCATTATCCCATCGCCACCCGCTTCGTGATAGCGCTCTCGATTTGTACGGCCATTGCCCTACCGATTGAGTACTATTTGTTTGTCCATGGCATTCGGGTCTATGGCCCTAGCGCCATCGCAAATTTCTCAGGATTTAATATCCCGGTGATTAACGCCCCGATTGAAATTGCCTTTGCGATTCCTTGCTATATGGCCCTGGTGATTGGTCTCGTGCGCTACTGGGAAATCGCCCTCGATAACCATCTATGAGGATGCTATGACCTTTGCTAAATTTGCGTTCAGTACGGTGCTAGGTGCCCTGATCATGACCGGATTATTAACCGTTTCCCTAGGGGTGAATAATACGGTAACGCTGTTGTTTTTTTCGATTGTTTGCACCCTCGGCATTGGGGCTGTTTTTTGGCTCGCGCTCGCCTTTGGCCTCGGTTGGCTCATCCTAACGCTGTGGGCTGCGATGCGGGGCGATCATGCCCCGACCCATCCCGAATCCAGCCCCCAGGCGGACGCCTTGACCACCTATGTTCGTCGAGCCCTGCAAGCGGGGGCTAACGATGATCAACTGCAACGCCGCCTGCAACGCCAGGGCTGGACGGAGGATGACATTGATCAGGCGATTCAGCGCGTTCAAAGCCCCCCGGAGGCACCCAGCCCCTCCGGGGCCACCTAGGAATTTCTTCCCCGTGCCGCCTTTGGG
>JAYKHF010000149.1:0-6425 GCA_035285305.1 Leptolyngbya sp. | reverse complement strand
GTGAGGTCGTCGCTGCCGCCATCGAGGTCATCCATGGCCAAACCTGTCAGCAGAGCGGTGGCCCACTGGCGGGTTTCGTCGGTGGTGCGATAGTTCAGGCGAAGCTTGCGGGAACGCCCGCGCACCTCGATGCCGCAGTGGCTGAGGGTCACTTGGCGGCCATAGATGCGCTGATGGGGGTCGCCGACGATGAAAATATCGTTGCTGGTGGAATTGGCAGGCACCAAGGCCCGAATCAGGGAAAAATCCGCTGGCCCCATGTCTTGGGCTTCATCGACGATGACGGACTGGAAGGGGCGATCACCCTCCGGCCTATGCTTCAGCAAACTACAGGCGTCGTACATGGCATCTTCGCGGTCTTTCAGTCCCTTTTGCTTCATCAGGGCGCGGAACTCTTCAAAGATGGGCCACACCGCCGCCCTCTGCATCCGGTTAAGACGGGTACCGCGCCCCACCCGAGAGGCCTTGAAATACGCCTGGGGGCTAGTAATGTTCTGGGGCTGAATCACCTGCTGCCATTCGTCTTTGTAGAAGGCTTCGGGGTAGTCGATGCCCACGGCAAAGACCTGCTGCCAGAGATCGTCTAGCTCGTTGCCGTAGACAATGCGGGTGGGAGCCCCCTCGGCCTTGAGAAAGGCGGCTACCCAACGGTCGAGATTCTCCACCTTGATGCGGCGCATCACGTCGGGGGAACAGATTTTGCGCAGGTTAGCTTCAATGTCGGTGGCCAGGTTGCGGGTAAAGGTGGTGAAGAGAATGCGGTCATTGGCATCGGTGAAGCGCTGTTCCACCAGCCACTTGGCGCGGTGCATCGCCACTACGGTTTTGCCCGTTCCGGCCCCACCCAGTACCCGAACGGGGCCATTCCAGTCGCGGTTAATCAGTCGCCGCTGGCTGGGATGGAGGAAGACTCGCCACTTATCCAGGGGAGCGGCCAGCATTTCTAGCAGCTCATCATCGTCGGTGATGACGTGGAATCGGCGCTGGCTGTCGGCCTTCTCTAGGGCCAGATCGATGTCGTTGGGATCTACGGTTTGCTCCTGCGGTTGATCTTGCAGGGCCAGAACTTCGTCAAGGGCGTAGCCGGAGGCCAGCATGAGGAGGGCATCAGCGGCTTCTTCCGGCAGGCGAGGCAGCAGCTTATCCACATCGGCATCGGTGACGACAGCCCGCACCGCTCCCAGGAGGGCTTCGGGCACCCCTAGGCGCAATAAATGGCGGTCGCGAATCCCATCAAATCGGCCCTTGACTTGGGGTTGTTTGTGGGCGGATAGCTCGCTTTCCAGGGCAGAGGCGGCTTCGACATCGATGATTTGGAGAGCACCGGATTCGGGGTTGACCTTACAGACCTTGCGCTGTGCCCAGGCGTAGGCCTCGTCGTGCTTATCGACCCAGAGCAGCAGATAGGCATTGCCGGAGTCGGGTTTGCGAACAATGGCGCGATAGGTTTGGTCTACTCGTAGGGACTTGAGGTTGGGGTCGGCAGCATTTTGAATCGACTCGTAGTTAAGCCCAGAACTGGTCGGCGTTTGCTTGAACTTTTGGATGAACGCGGAGGTCTTGCTCTGGATTTGCTTGGGAAGCTGGCTAAAGGCATCCAGAAAATCGATGGACATGACTAAGCGAATAGCGTGATCTAACATGCAGCAGCCTCCCTAGGGGTTTGGAACGGATCAAAAAAGCGGTCGGGGTTGGCCTGGACATCGGCGAGGCTATAGGCGCTCCAACCGTGGGTGGTAAAGCTGGTCAGATCGCTCTCATCGAGTAGCAGGGCGATTTGGAACTCCGGCCAAGCCAGTTCTGCCGGGGCGGTGAGGGCGGATCCATCCTCGGCTTCTAGCTCATAGCCCGGTTCCGGGATGGGTAGGCCACACTGTGCCATGGATTCCAGGAGGGGATGAACCGCTGGGTCAGTCAATGCCATCATCTGCTGCCACGGTGCTCCAAGGGCAGGCTGGGCGGACGGGCTAGGGGGGGAAGCGGGCCTAAGCGATTCGAGTTCCGGGCGAACGGTGGCGATACTGCTGTCGGTGATCACATAGCTGAAGGGTAGGAACTGAAAGAGGTTGAACTGTCTTAGTACGCCCTGCCAAGCCTTGCGGACGGAGGGGTTTTCGGTATGGCGATCCCGGTCATCGAGCCAGGTGAGCGTGAAGACGGATTGGGGATCTTTTTGGCCATGGCGGGTCGGGTCGAGGGAAAGGTAGGACTTGACCAGGGGAACCCCATCGATGGAGTGCCACTGGAACTGGCCAAACCGACGCTGGGGGGCATCCACCTGGGCGAGATCCGCCAGGGTAGGGCCGAGGAGGGATCGCACCTCATCCCCCCAGCCCTGGTCTGGCCTGAGTGTGGGGTTGATATGGGCGTAGGTTCTGACTAGGGCAAAGGCCGTCCACTGAGCGTCGTCAGGATTAGCGAGGTAGTGGGTGAGCCAGACAAAACTGGACTCTAGGGAGAGTTTGTGGAGGCCGGGACAACCGTAGTGGTCAAACAGATCCAGGCTATGGTGCTGGAACTGGTCGTTAACGCCGAAGTCCAACAGGTTGAGGCCGCCCTGCTCCTGGGGGTTGAACTGGGCCTCCACATCGGCCCAACTGAGAGACCAGACGCGGAACCGACCACTCTGGGCAATCGCCATGCGCTGGAGAAAGTCATGGCCCATGCGGTCACAGTGGTATTCCCAGCCATCGGTAAAGATCACGATGGGCTTGAACTGGCTAACCTGTTTAGCAGGCCAAAAGACAAAGTCGGCCCGACTGGGCACCGCGACTCCCTGGGCGGGGCCAAGGTTAACCTGGGGCTCTACATTCCAAGCCTGGTCGCCAATTTTGACGAAGTAGCCCGCCTTGCCGTTGATAATCTCACTGCGGACAATGGTAGGCTTTTCCGGCTGGGGGCGATAGCGGCGCAGGGCCTCCACAAACCGCTGTTCCAGCACGCTATCAAACAGGGCGTTGAGCTTCACCCCAGAGAGGCTGGTATCCGAGGGTTTCAAGGTATCCTTGCGGCTGAGAATAGCTTTGAGAATTTTCGCGGCCTCCGTGCGTTTTGTCCGGTCGTGGTCGAAACTGTTGCGGTAAGCAAAGAGACACCCATAGCAACCATCTTCACAATCACAGTGGGTCACGACATCCAGAGCCTTCTCTAGCACCGCCATAAAATCGTCGGTGTTACGTAGGAGTTGTTTGAGATAGCCCGTGCCGCCGGGGATGGTGTCGTACAGAAAGAGGTAGGGACGCCGGAGGGATCCGTTGGGTTGGGGTTCTTCGCTAATGAGCACCCGCAGGTGATCGACATTGCCCTGGAAGTGGAGCTTCAAGCCCAGTTGTAGGGCCGCAATGAAGGAATGCAGCCGTTCGGGGAAGTTGAGGATGTCTACGGGCATGAGAATGCGGATGGCCTCGGACTCGAACTGACGAAACAGGTAGAGGAGATCGGCAAACTGGCTGTCGTCGTCTTTATTTCTGGCATTGCAGGAGAGGGTGTGTTGGAATTTGCCCTGGTTAAACTGGGTTTTCGAGGGTTGCACCTTGCCACAGTGATGACACACCTTGAACCCATGGCGGGGGCGGGCATCTCCGGCAATTTCGACCTTCTCGCCCAGGGCGGTGGCCTCGCCAAAGTTGACTTCTCGGAAGGTGGCCGTTTTGAGGAACTCGAAGCCAAAGGGAAATTCCTCGTCATCGAACAGGTAGGTTTCTTCCCGATGGGCCGGGTCAAAGTCGGCCAGCAGCGATTTCGTAAAGAAGGCCGGGGTGCGCTCGTCGCGATCATCCCCAATGCGGCTGCGGCGATCTCCCGTGGTGGCCATCACCTGGCGTAGCCGCACCATCTTCCGCTTGCGGCCTTCGTCCGACCACATCACATCGCTACAGCGGGGGCAGGTTTTGCGTTGGGCCGCCTCGTCTAGGCTAGAGACCGCGTAGGAGCAGTTGCGGCAAAAACGCCATTCTTCAATCTGGGACAGGTTGAGGTCGATCTGGTCGATGTTGACCCGCCGCCCCTCGGCATAGAACGTACCGGAGGGTACCAGTTCGCCAATGGCAACGGCCCCCGGTCGTTCATACTCAAAGGTGAAGGTCTCGTACTTGCCCTGGCGCGCATCGCCTTTGGTGATGCGCTCGCGCCAGATGATGGATTTGAGCGTCACCCCCGCCTCCGGAAAGGCGTAGTTGGGCAGCAGCCCTTCGTCGGTGAAGAAGTTGAGGGTGCTTTTGTGGTTGAGCTTCTTCGCCAGATCCATAAAGCCCGACCGTTCCCGTCGCAACTCCTCTAGCTCTTCGTCGTGGTTCTGGCTTTTGGGGCCATCTTCTTTCTCCTTAATCCGTCGCCGCAGGAGTTCGATCTGGCTTTGGAGGCGGGTGCGTTCCTCCACCACTTCGGCCAGTCGGTTGAGAATGCGCCAGCGCAGCCCCCCTTCCTCCTGGTCGCCTTTTTCCATGAAGCGCCTGAGTTGTGCTTGGGTGCGTTCGGTAATGTGGTCGGCAAATAACTCCAGAAATGCCGTAAGCAGGGCCGTCTGGTGGGTTTCAATATAACTCAGCCAGTTGTAGGGAAAACGAGCCGTATCCTGCTTTTTGACGGCATCGAGAACTAGGGAAAAGCGATCCGGCAAATCCTGGGGCTGTGCCCCCTGAGCTACCCAGCTATCGAGACAGAAGGCCGTGAGCTGCCGTTGCAGAATCGCGGAGGCATCCAGGTAAAAGCCAGGGGTCTCCACGCCACCAGCAATCATGGTTAGGGGGTTGGCCCAGAAGTAGAGGTCGTGGGGCCGCCCGTTGGCGATGGCCCCCACAAAGGCATTGCCATCCCGTCGTCCGGCCCGCCCGATGCGCTGCTGGTAGTTGGCTTGGGTGGGGGGAACCGAGCAGAGCAAGGTCGAAGACAGGTCGCCAATGTTGATCCCCATTTCTAGGGTGGAGGTGGCCGAGAGCAGGTTTGGGTCGCTGCGACGGGTGCCGTTGATGAAACGATCTTCCAGGGTTTCACGCACCTCCCGCTCTAGCAGGCCCGTATGTTCCTGGGCAAAAATTCGCCAGACCTCGCCCCGGCGATAGAGGGTTTTATAGAAGTCTGGGGCGGACTGCGGTGAGGGGTGATAATGCCCCGCACAGTTGGGTTGGCGGCAGGGCATCCCTACCCATAGGGCCAGTTCGTTGGGGGCGCTGCCGTAGGGGTCGCCGCAGGTGTCGCAGGCCAAGGGCTCGCTGGCGGTGTGGAGGTGCAGGGCGGCGGGGAGCAGCCCCCACACGCGGTGATTGTGGCGAGTGTACTGGAGACCCAAAATCTGTTGGTTGACCAGTTCCGCCAGGGCCAGGTCATAAATTAGCGAGAATTGTTCCGCCACCAAGGACAGATCTGACCAATCGAAGAAGGACTTGAACGCCCACTGGTAGCACCAGGTCGGGCGATCTTTGCTGAGAATCTTTTCAAAGGCGGTGCTTTGGTCAGAGAGGTAAATCGGGAGGCGAGATCCTGGGCCAAACCCCGGCATGAAGATGCGCCGCTGAAGCAGAAACGGCTTCCCGTTTTGTTCAATGTAGGAGATTGCCTCTGGGTGCAGAATGCCACCCCGCTGCCGCAGGTGACGCAGGAGCCCCAGCAGAAACCGGGTGAGGGTGGTGGCATCGAGGGTAGGCAGCGCCCCCACTTCGTTTTGTAGCCGGGGCAGTAGGGCATCAATGGTTTTCTGGAGCCGGTCGGGGGCAATTTGTACCGCGCACAGGCCGACTTGCTCCAGCGATCGCCCAATGGTAGACCGCAGCCCCACATCGGCGACAATTTCCCAATCCAGCCGCTGCTGAATAAAGTCCAGCAGGGTAGGAGAGACCTTACCCGTGGTTTGCAGGGCTTCCCATTCGCTCAGCCACTGCATATCGGTGGGGATGAAGGTGGCAACGTAGTCGGCATCATGGCCCAACCGGGTACGCCAATGCCGTTGAAAGCCCGTCACCACTTGGTCAAGGGGTTGGCCGCCCCTCGATGGATGAACCTGCGGATCGGTTGCTTGATCTGGCGCTTGATCCAGTGTTTGCTCCAAGTATTGGGCCAGGGCTGTACGCAGGGTTGTGCGGAAGGTTCTGGCACCGAAAAACCCAGCCCGGTGGGCCGCATCCTGCACCGAGTCGGAGAAGGTGATCAGCTTGCGATCCTGGTTGTAGGCCGACCCAAACAGAGTGCCAATCACCACGCTAGAGAGACTGGCCGCCCGCGACCCCAGAATCGATAGACCATCCTTCGCACCGCAAAAGGGGCAATCGTGGTGACTTTTGCGGCGGGTATCGCCTGCTTTGTTTTTCTCCTCCCGCACCAGGTCGGGTTCTACCACGGCAATCATCTGGTCGTGACCACAGGCGGTACAGGCGCTACCGTGACCCCGGTTGAGGGAAAGACACTGGGTACAGAGTTGCCAGGTTTGGCCC
>JAYKHF010000148.1:0-2622 GCA_035285305.1 Leptolyngbya sp. | reverse complement strand
GGCACCCTAGAGACCTCGCCTGTTCTGAACCCAGGATAGGTCTCAGGGCTCAGGGGCGGCAAGGAGGTGAAGAGTCTGACAGAATAGTTCACAGTGGTTTTTGGCCAAAATACATGGATATCACCGCCGCTCTGCCCACCTTTGTGATTACCCTGCGTGAGGGCGTGGAAGCCGCCCTGGTGGTAGGGATTGTGCTGGCCTGCCTTGCCAAGGCCCAACGACAGGCCCTCAACCACTGGGTCTACCTGGGTGTGGGGGCGGGGCTAGTGGGCAGCGTCATGATTGGCGTGGCCCTGGGGTCTGGGTTGCAGCAGCTTCAGCAGGTGTTGCCCAGTCTGCAAAGCATCATCAAACCCTTGCTCAACGTCCTGTTTGGGGCGGTGGCCATCATTATGCTGAGCTGGATGCTGCTGTGGATGACCCGCCAAGCCCGGAGCCTGAAGGGGGAACTGGAAGGCACGGTGCAGTCGGCCCTGCAAGATAGCCAAACCGCCGGATGGAGCCTGTTCAGCCTAGTTTGCATTGCGGTGCTGCGGGAGGGCTTTGAAACAGTGTTGTTTGTGTTCACCAATGTGGAAGCCAGCGCGGCGGCGGCGGTGGGAGCCTTGGGCGGCTTGCTCGGGGCCACGATCATCGGTCTGGCCCTGTTTGGCTGGGGGGTACGCATCAATCTGCGGCAGTTTTTCCAGGTGATGGGGCTGCTGTTGCTGCTGATTGTGGGCGGTCTGGTGGTGTCGGTGTTTAAAAATCTAGACGCCGCCCTCGCCGCCATCAGCCAGCTCGATAGCCAAACTGTGGATCTCTGCTTTGCCCAAGCCTCCTGTGTCCTCGGCCCGCTGGTGTGGGATACCAGCGCCCTGCTGCCCGAGCAACGGTTCCCCGGCATTGTGATCAAAACCCTACTGGGCTACCGGGATCATCTCTACCTGGTGCAACTGGTGGCCTACATCGGCTTTTGGTTCAGCGTTGGCGGCAGCTATTTCCGTAGCCTCAGCCCCCTACCCTCCGCCAAGCCTGCCCCGAGCCAGCCCTAACCACCACAATGCGTTTGTAGAAAAAGACACGATCGCACTGATGGATCTGGGCCGATAGATCGGCAAGAAGTGGCCAGGGGGAGGCCGTGGGGGAGCAGGTGCGATCGCTCAGCCGATTCCAAAAAACCATGCGGGCCTCGGGGGCAGCGTGGTGATGCAGCGTTTCCAGTACCCGTTGAAAGTGGGGCTCGGACATATACTCGAACACATTACTGAGGTTAAAACGGTCGATGGGGCGGTCATTTTGACTCAGGAAATCCTCTAGGGAGATGGTGTGCCACTCCAAGCGATCCAAATTTTGGCGAATGGCGTCAAAGTTTTCGGGCCGCAGGGCGTAGGGGAGTACGGTGTCGTAGCCACCCAGGACAATCCATTGCAGGTAGGGGTTTTGGGCCGGGTCGAGGGTGGTGAGGGCGTAGCGGGTGCGTTCTAGCAGATGGTCGGCGAGGGAGTGATCGCCGTAGCGGAGAAATTCTGGATCGGTGCCCAAATGCCCTAACGTGAACCGCGAAAAAAACGCCCGAAATAGCCACCGCCACCGCCAACTGTCCCATTGTTCGGTGTACCAGGCCTCGCGCTCGGCGGGGGAAAGCCCTTGAAAAATCGGTTGCCAAACCTCGGGAGCATGGACCAACGGCAGTACCCAGCGACGAAAGAGCGCCAGGTAACGCTCAAACTTGCCGCTGTGGAGGATTCCCTGATCGATGGCCTGCGGTCGGCCATCCCAAAATTCCCTTGCTGAGGGCGAGAGTTCTTTGCGACAGCGCTGGTAAAGGTGTGACCTAACCGATCCCAGGGTTCTTTGAGAACCCTGGGATCTGACCTCTTGGGATCTGGCTCCCAACAGCATCACCATTTCGGGATAATTCAGGCACCGAAAAGCCGCTACTTTCAGTTCCAAACAGGCGATTTGGGCCGCACTGAGGTCTACGGCCATCACCCGCTGGGGGCCACGGCTGAGCAGGGCCAAGGTGTTGTCGCCGCCGGAGGCAATGGAGAGGCAGCGGTGATGGGGCTGCACCGCCAGGGCATCGAGCAAACGGTCGGCATCTTCCCAGCACTGGGCATAGCGCAAATGGTCGAAGCGGGCGTGGCGTTCAATTTCGCTGGGCATGGGGTGATTCTACCGTTTCCTATCCCATCCAAAGCCTGCCACCCCAATTGCTGATTCTCCTGGGCGGGCGCGGAGACCGCACCCCTGCCACCTAGGATCCCCGTCAGGATTGCGCGATCGCCGCCTGGATTCGCTGCACCCGTCCCGTGCGGCCATCCAGCGTCACCCAGTCACCCTCTTGCAGCAGGGTGGTGATATTGGGCAAGTCGCTCACCATCGGCAGGCCCAACTCTCGCGCCACAATCGCCACATGGGAGAGCACACTGCCCCGCTCCACTAAAAGCCCCTGGGCATGGGGGAACAGCAACACCCAACCCGGATCCGTAGAAGTGGCTACCAAAATTTGGGGTTCCTGAGGGTTGGCAGACCGTCCTTGCTGCTGAAGCCACTGGCGCGGATGGATCACCAAACACACCCGCCCCTGCACCGTCCCCGGCGCACAGCCCATGCCCTGCCAGGTGTTGGGGCTGTCGG
>JAYKHF010000147.1:0-10626 GCA_035285305.1 Leptolyngbya sp. | reverse complement strand
TCGGTTCCATTCTAGGGTGCCCACCGCCTTCTCTTCAGGGACAGACGGGATGGCGGTGCCCTGGTTGACTGACAAAACTGGCTAGAACCCGTATCTGTCCAAGGGGCAGGTCTCCTGACCCCGACATAGCCCGAATGCGGTAGGGGCGCGGTTTCCGCGCCCGGTGCAGAATCTTTTGTCAGCCAACCAGGGGGCAGACCTGGCAGGGATCTGAACGTTTTGGAAACAGCGCTACAGTGAATGCAGCGTTTGCCATGCCGTTATGCCCATCATTCTGCCGCTCTTTGCCAAGGCCTTTCTCACGCTGTTTGTGGTGATTGATCCGGTGGGGTTGGCCCCGCTCTACTTGGCCCTGGTGCAGGATCGGTCTGAGGAAGAGCAATCCCAAATTGCGGTGCGCGCCGTGCTGGTATCGGCGGGCATTCTGCTGGCCTTTGGCCTCACGGGGGCCTATGTCTTGCACAACCTGGGCATTAGTTTGCAAGCCTTTCAAATTGCGGCGGGGGTGCTGCTGTTCAAAATTGCCCTGGACATGATTTTCATCCACCAGGAGCGCGAAACCCCCGCCGAGGCTGAGGAAGCCGAGGCGCGGCAGGATGTGAGTGTTTTCCCCCTGGCGATTCCGCTGATCGCTGGCCCCGGCAGTTTGGCCAGCATTTTGGTGCTGTCGCGGGAGGCCACCAACTACTACCTGGGGCTGAGCGTGGTGCTGGCGGCGGCGGCGGTGGTCATCATCCTGTGCTACGTGTTTTTGTTGCTCTCGCAATCCCTAGCCAAGGTCTTGGGTCGCATTGGCATCAATGTCGTCACCCGTGTCCTAGGGGTGTTGCTGGCGGCCCTCGCGGTGCAGTATATGCTGGACGGGCTTTTGATCCTGCTGCAACTGCCCCCGGCCCAAGCCTTCGGCCTCGACACCGCCTAGGGTCTGGCGGGTCTGGGATCCCCTAGGCGGGGGGCAACCCAGTGCTACAGTAAAGCAAATTGTCGATAGCCTAGCGATAGCCCTTTCCCCCTGTGATTGCCATGGCCTTCTCCATTGATGACGCCAAAACCCGCCTCGACGATCTGTGCGCCACCTGGGGCCAGCGAGTAGACTACCTCGCCATTCGCCTGGAGCAATCGGAGGGCACCGATATCTTTCTGCGCGGCGGCACCATCGAAACCCTGAGCGAAGGGCTGTCCATTGGCGGCCATGTGCGGGCCTGCTACAAAGGCGGCTGGGGCTTTGCCAGCTTCAACGATTTAGCCGGATTGGCGGCCCAGGTGGAGCAGGCGGTGGCGGCGGCGCGGCTGGTAGGGCAGGATGAAACCCTCCTGGCCCCCATTGACCCGGTGCAGGTGGTGCAGCGATTGCCGCTGACGGGAACCGATCCGCGCCATATTCCCCTAGCCCGCAAGAAAGATCTCTGCCGCCACTACGCCGACCTGCTGCAAAGCCTGGATGACCGCATCACCACCTCCTCCGTGCGCTACAGCGACATTACCCAGCGGGTGTTGCTGGTGACCTCCGAGGGTAGCCAAATCGACCAGGCCTGGTCGGATATGGAAATGCGCTTTGCCGCCACCGCCCGCGACGGCGACATGGTGCAAACTGGACGGGAAACCACGGGATCGCGCCGCGCCTACGAGGATCTGGAGGGCTTGGATGCCCAGGTGCTGGCCTCGGCCAAACGGGCGGTGGAGGCCCTGGATTTGCCCACTGTGCGCGGAGCGGCCTACGAAGTGGTGATCGACCCGATCTTGACCGGGCTGTTTGTCCATGAAGCCTTTGGCCACCTGTCTGAGGCGGACATGGCCTACGAAAACCCGGATTTGCTAGAAGCCATGAGCATGGGCCGACGGTTTGGCCCGGATATCCTGCAAATCTTTGACGGAGCCGCCCCCCAGGGCCATCGGGGCAGCTATTTCTACGACGATGAAGGCACCCCCGCCACCACCACCCAACTGATCCAAGATGGGATGCTGGTGGGGCGGCTGCACTCCCGCGAAACGGCGGGCAAACTGGGGGAAGCCCCCACCGGCAATGCCCGCTGCCTAAACTACCACTACTCGCCCCTGGTGCGGATGACCAACACCTGGATTGAGCGCGGCAGCACCCCCGTCCACGACCTCTTTGCCGACATCAAAGAAGGGGTCTACGCCCGCAACTGGCTGGAGGGCATGACCAACGGCGAAATGTTCACCTTCACCGCCGGGGAAGCCTGGATGATTCGCAACGGCGAACTGGCGGAACCGGTGCGGGATGTCACCCTGTCGGGCAACGTGTTTCGCACCCTGGCGGACATTGTGGCCATTGGCGATGACTTCTACTGGGACGAGTCGGGCGGCTGCGGCAAGGGGGGCCAAAACGGCCTGCCCGTGGGCTGCGGTGGCCCCAGTCTGCGCATCAAAAATGTGGTGGTGGGCGGCGAAGCCGAGGATTGGTAAACCCGCCGAGGCGAGACCCCAGGGAGGGTAAATCACCATGATCGTGACCCCGGATCCCCCACGGGAGGACTTGGATCGAGCGGCGGTGCTGGCAGCAATCCAGGCCAGCCTACGCCAGGGCCAGCGGGAACTGGCGGATTGGTCGGGGGGGCCGCTGGCGGTGTCGGCGGTGCCCGGTTCCGGCAAGTCTACAGGCATGGCGGCGGCAGCGGCCTTGACCATTGCTCGCCATCAGCTTCATTTAAATCGGCAGTTGGTGCTCGTCACCTTCACCCGATCCGCCGCCGCCAATCTGAAGGCCAAGGTGCGCGGCCATTTGAAGCGGCTGAAACTGCCCCAGACCAGCTTCACCGTGGCCACCCTGCACGGCCTCGCCCTCACCATCGCCAGTCGTAACCCCGAGTTATCTAACCTCAATCTGGAGAGTCTAACCCTGGTTTCCCCAGCCCAGAACCATCGGCTGATTCGCGCCTGTGTGGAGGACTGGCTTCAGGCCAACCCGGCCCTGTATCAGCGGCTGCTGGAGGGGGTGCAGGTGGATGGCGAGGAAACGGAAATTCTGCGGCGGCAGTCGGTGCTGCGGACGGAGGTACTGCCCAGCTTGGCAGATACGGTGATCCGCGAAGCGAAGAGTTCGGGCCTGGGGTCGGATCAGGTGCGGTGGCTGGCCCAGTCCCTCGACCACCGCCTCCCCGAGGATCAAGGGGACTACGACGTGCTCACCATCGCCGCCGGACTCTACGAACGCTACCAAGCCCTGATGCAGGCTCGCGGCCTGATCGACTACGACGACATGATCCTAGCCGCCCTGCGTACCCTGGGGGATCCGGCCACCCTGCGCTTTTGGCAATCCCGCGTCTTTGCGGTGTTTGAGGACGAGGCCCAGGATTCCTCACCGCTGCAAACGCGCCTGTTAACCCTGCTGGCGGGTCATCCCGACGATCCTAGCGCCGCCCCCAACCTGGTGCGGGTGGGCGACCCCAACCAGGCGATTAACTCCACCTTTACCCCCGCCGACCCGGTGTTTTTTAACCAGTTTTGCGAAATCTGCCGCCGCCAGGATCGCCTGGTGACGATGGATCAGGCCGGACGCAGCACCGCCCTGATCATGGAAGCCGCCAACCGCCTGCTGGCCTGGGTAAATCGCAACGTTGGGGCGGGCGGGGAAGTGCCCTTTCGGCCCCAGGCTATCCACCCCGTGCCGCTGGATGACCCCCAGCCCAACGCCAACCCGGATCCCATCGGCCCAGGGCTGGAAATTCATACCCCGCCCACGGTGCCAGACTCGGTGCGCCTGATTGCTCAACGGTTGCAGGCCATCTTCGCCGAAAACCCAGAGACCAGCTTTGCCATCCTGGTGCGGGAGAGCCGCCAGGGTCAATACCTGGCCAAGCACCTGCGGGACGTGGAGGCGATGGCGGTGGACTTGGACGCCCTCGGTCTGCCGATCTACGACGTGGGGGAGCAGGATCGGCAGACCCAGGTGCCCGAGGATATGCTGGCCCTGATGCGCTTTGTGGATCGGCCCCACTCCCCCGATACCCTCAAGGACGCCCTGCGGGTGCTGGTGGCGCGTCAGCGGGTGCCCACCCAGGATCTCAACCGCTTGGCCCAGTCCCCGGAGCAGTTTCTCTACCCCGGCCCCCTGGATACCCCCCCCAACAGCGAGGCCGCCCACATCGCCCGCCGCTATTGCACGGGCCTGTTACGCGCCCGGTTGGAACTCTCCCCCTACAGCCTGTTTCCTTTCCTGGGGCTGACCCTGGGCTACAACCAAAGCGAACTGGCCACCACAGACAAACTCGCCGCCCGCGTCAGCCAGCAAATTCGAGAAAATAACACGCTGACCGCCGCCATTGAGGTCTTGCAGGAAATCGTGGGCTCCGAGCGGTTCACAGCGGTGGAAACCGAAGACACCGACTCGATCTACACCCGTCCCGGCCAGGTCACCATCATCACCATGCACAAGGCCAAGGGTCTAGACTGGGACGTGGTGTTTCTGCCCTTTCTGCACGAGAAAACCCTGCCCGGGGAGCTTTGGGTGAAACCCCAAACCAAATTTCTCGGCGACGCGGCCCTCTCGGAGGTGGCCCGTGCCCAAATTCGCGCCTATGCCCACCAGATCCACCTGGCCCCAGCCTCCGACTCGCCCAGTGCCCCCATCCCCGACCTGATCACCGCCTGGGAACAGGCCAAGCACCTGAAAACCGCCGAAGAATATCGCCTGCTCTACGTCGCCATGACCCGGGCCAAACGGCTGCTGTGGATCTCCGCCGCCCGCCAAGCCCCCTTCATCTGGAGCAAGCCCGACAACCTGGAACAGGCCCGCCCCTGCCCGGTGATCCCCGCCATGCAAGCTTGGTTGCGGAAGCGGCATACGTCCCCCAGTCATCCGGTGGGGGGAGAGGCCGACCCGGCGATCCCCTCCGACCCGCCCTAGACCGGAGCCGTGACCGCTGAGTCAAACCGGAATCCGGCTTTGCGAATGCGATCCATGGCTTCCCCGAGGCGATCGCAGTCGGCAATCAGGCTCACCCGCACATAGCCTTCGCCACCGGGGCCAAAGGCATTACCCGGGGTGAGCACCACGCCCGTTTCTTGCAGCACCGCCAGGGCAAAATCCGTGGAGGTGCTATCGGGGGGGCAGGGCACCCAGAGGTACATGGTGGCCTGGGGTCGATCCACCGTCCAGCCCAGGGAGGCGAATTCTTTAATCAAAAAGTCGCGGCGGGTGGAGTAGCGCTCCTGCACCTCGTGGAGGTAGTGGTCGGGGAGGGAGAGGGCGGTTTCAGCGGCCCGTTGCAGGGCGGCGAAGATGCCGTAGTCTAGGTTCGTTTTCAGGGTGCGCAGGCCTTGGATCACCTGGGAGTTGCCCACCACAAAGCCCACCCGCCATCCGGCCATGTTGTAGGTTTTGGACAGGGTGTGAAACTCGACGCCGACCTCTTTGCCACCGGGGATTTCCAGCAGGCTGGTGGGTTGGTAGCCGTCGAAGGCCAGTTCGGCGTAGCAGAGATCGTGGACGAGGAGCACCTGGTAGCGGTGGGCAAACGCCACGGCGGCTTCAAAAAACTCGCGGGGGGCGGTGGCGGCAGTGGGGTTGCTGGGATAGTTGAAAAACAGCGCCTTGGCCCGTTTGGCCACCTCGGGGGGGATGGCATCAAAATCAATCAGCCATTGGTTTTCGGGGGTGAGGTGCAGGTGGTAGATGTCCCCTCCAGCAATGACGGGGCCGCGAAAATGGGCGGGGTAGGCCGGGGTGGGCACCAGCACCAGGTCGCCCGGATTGATGAAGGCCATGGCCAGGTGGGTAATGCCTTCCTTGGATCCCAGCAGGGGCAGGGCTTCGGCGCTGGGGTCAAGTTGGACACCGTAGCGACGGGCATACCAGTCGGTGATGGCGGCACGGAAACTGGCGGTGCCCTCAAAGGGAGGGTAGCCGTGGGTGGCGGTGTCGGCAATGGCACGTTGGGCCGCTTCCACCACGGGGGCGGGGGTAGGGCCATCGGGGTTGCCCATGCCCAGGTCGATCAAATCGAGGCCCTGCTCACGGGCGCGGGCCTTGAGTTCATCCAGACGGGCAAAGACGTAGGGGGGCAGGGAATTAATGCGCTGGGCGGGCTGGAGCCAACTAAGGGTCATGGCTGTACCTCCGAGGGAGCCGTAGAGGGAGACGAGGATGGGCGGGGGCGTTCCCGCAGTTCGGGGCAGAGGGGCGACACCATCGCCGCCAGCAGGGCATCGGGGGATACCGTGAAGGGCAGGTGGTGGATGTCGGAACCTTCCCGGCAGGCAAAGTCCGCCGCCTGCTGAAGGTCGGCCAGGGTGGCTTCGCCCAGCCCCAGATCCGCCAGGGTTTGGGGTAGCCCCGTCGCCCGGTAGAACTGGATTAACTGCTGCCGCGCCGCCGTAGCCAGGGAGGACTTGCCGCCCATTTCCTCCAGCCGCAGTTGGACGAGGATGCCGTAGGCCACCTTTTCGCCGTGGAGGGCATCGTGGCAGGCGGGCAGTTGGGTGAGGCCATTATGCACCGCATGGGCCGCCACGGTACGGCACTGGGCACCGCCCACGCCACCAATCACCCCGGCCAGCAGCACCGTGGCATCCACCACTTCGCGCCATTCGGGGCCACCCCACTGGCGCAGCGCCGCCGGAGTTTTCTGAAACAAAATATCCCGCAGTACTCGCCCCTGCTGCACCGCCGAGATCACCAGGGTTTGGTCAGATGTGCCGCTGCTCACCGAGGCTTCGTACCACTTGGCCAAGCCATCGCCAATGCCCGCCACCAGGGTGCGCGGCGGCGCGGTGCGAATCAGGGCATAGTCCAAAATTAGCCGATCCGGGCAGCGATCCAGGGCCACATCGTAGCGGAAGGCTCCGGCCTCAGAATAGACATTGGACAAGGCTGTCCAAGCCGCACAGGTGGCCCCTGAAGTCGGCACTGTCACCACCGGACAGCGGACTTGATGGGCCAGCAGTTTGGCGGTATCGAGGGCTTTGCCGCCGCCCACCCCAATTACCACGTCGGCCTGGTGATCCTGGGCGATGCCAAGCAGTCGTTCTAGGGTGGCTTCGCTACAGTCGCGGCCATAGTCGGCGGTTTGGGTGGCCAGTCCCGCTTGATCCAGGGACTCGATCAACGGCTGCACCCGTGGCAGGCTGTGCGATCCACCCACCACCAAGGGACGCTGACCCAGGGCCGCAATCGCCTCACCCTGGCTGGATAGAATGCCCTCACCCCGCACCACCTGGGCCGGGGCAATGGCAAGGGTTGACATGGCGGAAAGGCTCGTTGTCATAGAAATACCCAGAATAGAAATACCCAGAACGCAAGGAGGGGAAGCGAGGCGGGGGCTAGGCCAGGAGGTCGCGGTTAATCTGCACTTGGTAATCGAGGCCAGAGTCCTTGGGGGCGGGCTGTACTTGGCCCAGGTAGACCAATCGGGATACGCCGTTGTCTTCGTGCCGGATGGCGCGAGCGCGGACAGTGGTGGTTTGGCCCGGAATCCCTAGGCGGTAGGGCTTAAACAGGTTGCTGGCGGCTTGGCGCAGGGTGGCCTCTAGCTCCTCTTCGGTGATGGCATTGGGCACGGCGATCACAATTTGGCTAGATCCGGAATCGTAGACCGTGGCGTAGGGCAGCGCCCCTTCGATCACCGTGCGGGTGAAGGGCTCGAAACTGAGGCCCAGCAGCCCCACCGTGAGCACCGCCGCAAACCCCGCTGCGCCCACCAGTCGGAACCGAATCCCCCATTTAAAGGCAAACCCTAGTCCGGCAATGATCGCTAGGGCAACAGTCCCAATCGCGGCCCATTGGGTAGCTTCAAGGAATTCGGCGGGGGTTGGCATAGGTCTATGGTGCGGATAGAGTAACTAAAGATATCGCAGATAACAGGCCTTAGACTAGGGGCATTCCTGGGGGAACGTCGGGTTCTTTCGGCCTGGATCATGAATCCCATCCTGATCGTACCCTGTCCCTGGTACCGAGTAGATCGACAGGGCCGAAGGAACTGAACCTTGACCTCCATTACGCCCAGGGCCGATCGCCGAGTCAGCGGCGGGGATGGGGCCGCCTAGGGATGGGCTGGCCTTGTAAAGCCAGCCAAGACGCGGTAAAACTTGAAGCCGTACGGAACGGATGACAGGATGGCGGTAGCTATGGCGACAGCAGCAAACGGGTCAGTCCATCGGGGTACAGGTTACCGCAGGGCGATCCTGGGGGCGTTAATGGCCCTAGGTCTAACCGGGTGTGGGGCCTCCAAGGTGTCCCAGTGCAATGATTTAGCGGCGGTGGTCAACCAAACCCAGACCTTCATGCCGGAGTTTGAGACCGATATCCAAGTCTTTAGCGAAAGTGCCGCCCAGATCAAAAACCTCGATGATATTAAAGCCGCCGCCAGCCAGTACACCACTGCCGTCGATAAGGTCGTCACCAACCTCGATACCCTGATGCAGGATTTAGAGGCCATTTCCCTCCAAGATGAAACCCTAGCCCAGTTTCGGGATGACTACATTGACGTGGTTAAAGGCTTTAGCAGCGCCCTCGAGGAAGCGAGTCAGGCCATGAATATGGTGGTCACGGTGGCCTCGGAGGATGACTTGCCCACCACCATCGAAGCGTCCCAGCAGCAAACCGTGAGCGCCGTGGAAGCCATCGAGAACCTCTCCCAAACCGAAACGACCCTGATTAACGATGTCAATACTTACTGCGGTGCCACCCCCACCGACGCCCCCACCGACGCCCCCACCGACGCTCCCACCGACGCCCCCACCCCAGGCGCGATGCCCTAGACGCCCTGTTTTGCCATCCTGCCCCAGGGTCGGCCCTCCGCTGTGAGTTCAGCCGTCTTCCCCCCCTTCCCCCATTCGGCTTGGCTAGGGCATCCCCAGGGGGTTATCCACCACCCCGCCGACCGGATGGTGCGGCATCTGGCCTATGACTCGCCCCGCTTCCGATAGCCGTTTTCGTCAATTACAGCAGCAATTGCGCGATCGCTGGTGTGCTGCCGATGTGTTTGACACCGAGGCGAGGCAAATTGTGGTAGTTCCCTCCCTCAGCCTCAACCAGGAGGAACTGCAAAAAGTCGAAGGGGTGAACTACTACGAAGAGCGGCTCCTGTTTTCCCTAATTCGGCTACGCAACCCCAACACCCGAATCACCTACCTCACCTCCCAGCCCCTCCATCCCAGCATCGTAGACTACTACCTGGAATTGTTACCGGGCATTCCTAGCTCCCATGCCCGGGAACGGCTGACCCTGCTGGCCACCTACGACAGCTCCCCAAAACCCCTCACCCAAAAAATTCTGGAACGGCCTCGGCTGCTAGAACGCCTGCGTCGCTTGGTGGATCCCCAGCGAGCCTACATCACCTGCTACAACGCCACGGAGTTGGAACAGCGCCTCTCCCTGGCCCTAGATTTACCCCTGCTAGCGGTGGATCCGGCCCTGTTGGGCTGGGGCACCAAAAGCGGTAGCCGTGAGATCTTCAAGCGCTGCAACATTCCCCACCCCGCAGGCAGTGACCTCGTCTTTTCCGAAGCCGATCTCGCCGCCGCCATCGCCGACCTGTGGGAACAGGTGCCCGACCTGCAACGCATGGTGATCAAGCTGGATGAAGGCTTTTCCGGCGAGGGCAACGCCATCCTCGACCTGAGCCCCCTCGCCGCCATTGCCCCCGGCACCGTGGGCACCGCCGCCCGCACCCAGGCCCTGCGGGTGGCCCTAGGCGATCTGAATTTCCAGTGCAAAACCGAATCCTGGCCCCACTTCGCCCAAAAAATTCACCAACTCGGGGCCATTGCCGAAGCCTTTGTGGAGGGCGATCACAAGCAGTCGCCCAGCGTGCAGGGGCGCATCACCCCCCTGGGCCAGGTGGAAATTCTCTCCACCCACGACCAAGAACTGGGCGGCCCCGATGGCCAAATTTTCCTCGGCTGCTCCTTCCCCGCCCGGTCAGACTATCGCCTGGAAATCCAGGCAATGGGGCAGCGCATTGGCGAGGAACTGGCGGCCCAGGGTGCCCTAGAACGCTATGGCGTAGACTTCATTGCCGTGCGTCGGGGCGATCCGGCCCAGCCCACCTGGGATCTCCAGGCCATTGAAATCAACCTGCGCAAGGGCGGTACCACCCATCCCCTGATGGCGATGAAAATGCTCACCGAGGGCCGATTTAACCCCACCGATGGGCTGTTCTACACCCGTCAAGAGCAGATCCGCTACTATCGCGCCTCGGATAACCTCCAAAAACCCCACTACCGAGGCCTATTGCCCAGCGATCTCATGGACATCATCGTCACCAAACGCCTCCATTTCAACTCTGTCCTAGGCGTTGGAGCCGCCTTCCACCTCATGGGTTGTCTGTCGGAATACGGCAAACTGGGCCTCACCTGCATCGGCACCAGCCCCACCCACGCCAACGAAATCTACGACCAAGTCGTCGCCGCCCTCGATGAAGCCACCCTCGGCCCGGGCTAGGCCATTCCCCAACGGCGGCCCGTTTCACCCAGCCTGAACGATTTACCCAGGGTAAGCACCGCGAAGGGTGATATAACAGAAGTACTCACCGGGAGAGGTGGCAGAGTGGTCGAATGCGTCCGACTTGAAATCGGATGAGCCGCAAGGTTCCGTGGGTTCGAATCCCACCCTCTCCGTCAGCATTTCAAGGCTTTCAGCCATCCACCCTGATTGATACCCCTAGC
>JAYKHF010000146.1:0-11727 GCA_035285305.1 Leptolyngbya sp. | reverse complement strand
AACGGCTTTAATGCGCTCTTTGCCGTCAGCAGTGTGGATGCAGCCAAGCTGTATTATGAAACCTTTAAGCAGTTACAGCAAGACCATGATAATCCTCTGAAGATTGCCACCATCTTCTCCTTTGCCGCTAATGAAGAGCAGAATGCAAAGGGAGAGATCGCGGATGAAAGCTTTGATGTATCCGCCATGAACAGCAGCGCTAAGGAATTTTTAAGCTCGGCGATCACAGACTATAACGCCCTGTTTAGAACCAACTTCAGCGTCGATAGCAACGGGTTTCAAAACTACTACCGCGATTTGGCTAAGCAAGTCAAAGCTAAAGAAATCGACCTGCTGATCGTCGTGGGTATGTTCCTAACAGGATTTGATGCGCCAACCCTCAATACGCTATTTGTAGACAAAAACCTGCGCTACCACGGGTTGCTGCAAGCCTATTCCCGCACCAACCGCATTTATGATGCCACCAAAACCTTTGGCAATATCGTCACCTTCCGCGACTTAGAACAAGCCACCATTGACGCTATCACCCTGTTTGGCGATAAAAATACCAAAAACGTGGTGCTGGAAAAAAGCTATCAAGAATACATGGGCGGCTTTACCGACGAGGTCACGGGTGAAGCGCGGCGTGGCTTTGTGGAGGTGGTGACAGAATTAGAGCAGCGTTTTCCCAACCCTGATGAGATTGTTTTAGAGAAAGATAAAAAAGACTTTGCCAAGCTATTTGGTGAATATTTGCGGGTTGAGAATGTGCTGCAAAACTATGATCAATTTGCCAGCCTAAAAGCCTTGCAACAGGTCGATATCAATGACCCGGTAGCGGTTGAAGCGTTTAAAACAGAACACTATTTAAGCGATGAAGATTTGATAGCCCTGCAAGCTATCCAAATTCCTGCCGAGCGCACCCTTCAAGATTACCGCTCCACCTACAATGATATCCGCGACTGGCTGCGCCGTGAAAAAGCAACCCGCGAACAAGAAACCTCTACCATCGATTGGGATGATGTGGTGTTTGAAGTGGATTTGCTGAAATCCCAAGAAATCAACTTGGATTATATTCTTGAGCTAATCTTTGAGCAAAATAAAAAGAATAAAAGTAAGGGTGAGTTGATTCAAGAAGTACGCCGCTTGATTCGGGCCAGCCTGGGCAATCGAGCCAAGGAAAGCCTGATCGTAGATTTTATCCATCAAACCAATCTCGATGAGATGGCCGATAAAGCCAGCATCATTGACGCATTCTTCCAGTTTGCCCAAGCCGAGCAAGCCCGCGAAGCAGAGGAATTGATTCGTTCAGAGGGCTTGAATGAAGCAGAGGCCAAGCGCTATATCAGTGCTTCACTAAAACGCGAGTTTGCCAGCGAGAATGGGACTGAGCTAAATTCAACCCTGCCTAAAATGAGTCCGCTTAATCCAGAATACAAAACCAAAAAGCAGAACGTTTTCCAAAAAATCGCGACCTTTGTTGAAAAGTTCAAAGGCGTCGGCGGGCAGATTTAGCGATAAAAGATTCTGCACCGGACGCGGAAACTGCGCCCCTACGGTCTTGGGTTCCTGTAGGGGGCAGGTCTCCTGACCCTTTAGCGGATATGGGTTCCAGCGAGTTTTGTCCGTCAACCAGGGTTGGGGACTTGGAGGCACTTCGACCCCCCTCTCCTCCCAGGAGAGGGGCTGGGGGTGAGGTCTGGCAAGGACTTGGTGAACCCCTGAAACTGTAAAGCCCGTCTAAAGGTTGGGGATGATGGGGCCTACGACTTTCTACCATGGAAACAGCCCCCTGGAATTGGCCCCTTGGACTACGGTCTAGCCCCCTTGACGGACGGTGCCATCGGCGAGGCCGATCCCCCTTACCTAGGTATATCCATGACAGAGATGATGGACGCTCACACCACCGAAACGGCCCTGGCGGTGGATCGGGACTGCAAAACCCTGTCGCGCCATGTGCTTGAGCAGTTGCAAAGCTTTAGCCCCGATGCCCAGGATCTCAGTGCGTTGATGAACCGCATTGCCCTGGCGGGGAAGCTGATTGCGCGTCACCTCAGTCGGGCGGGGCTGATGGAGTCGGTGCTGGGCTTTACCGGAGAAACCAACGTCCAGGGCGAGGCCGTCAAAAAGATGGATGTCTACGCCAACAATGTGTTTATTTCGGTATTTAAGCAGAGTGGCCTGGTCTGTCGGTTGGCCTCCGAGGAAATGGAGCACCCCTACTACATCCCCGAAAACTGCCCCATTGGCCGCTATACCCTGCTCTACGATCCCATCGATGGATCCTCTAATATCGACATTGACCTGAATGTGGGGTCTATTTTTTCCATTCGACGCCAAACCGGGGAGGATGCCGATCAATCTGCCCAGGATCTCTTGCAGGATGGCCACCAGCAGTTGGCGGCGGGCTACATTCTCTACGGCCCTAGCACGCTCCTGGTGTATACCCTGGGCCAAGGGGTACATGCCTTCACCCTCGACCCCAGCCTAGGGGAATTTATCCTCGCCGCCGAGCATATTCAAGTGCCCAGCCACGGCCCCACCTACAGCGTCAATGAGGGAAACTTTTGGCAGTGGGAGGATTCCATCCGCGATTTCACCCGCTATGTGCATCGCCATGAGGGCTATTCTGCCCGCTACAGCGGGGCGCTGGTGGCGGATTTCCACCGCATTTTGCTCCAGGGCGGTGTGTTTCTCTACCCCGGCACCGCCAAAAAGCCCCAGGGGAAATTGCGTCTGCTCTATGAAAGTGCCCCCTTGGCGATGCTGATGGAACAGGCGGGAGGCCTAGCCAGCACCGGGACGCAGCCTATTTTGGACGTGGTGCCGACGGAACTGCACCAGCGCACCCCCCTGATTATTGGCAGTCCCGAGGATGTGGCTCTGGTGGAGTCCTTCATTCAAGACCATCGCCAGCGCCTGGATCGGCCCATCGAGGCCCGGTGAGATGGGGCACGGCCTCGGTGCGGGGCTGTGCCCCCGTCCTGCCGCCTAGGGGTTGGCGGACTGCGGTTGAGCCTGGGACTGAAGGGCCTGCTGGGCCAATCGGAGACCATCCTGGGCTAGGGGTTGGTTTGGGTTGAGGGCGAGGGCAATCTGGAAGGCGGTGATGGCCTCTGGATAGCGCTGGAGCCGAAAGAGGGCTAGCCCTTGGCCGGTGTGGGCATTGGCGTCCTGGGGCGTGAGGCGAAGGGCCTGGGTGTAGGCTTCAACGGCGGCGGCCCATTGTTCTAGGGAGGTGAGGGCAATGGCCCGGTTAAACCAGGCTTGGGCCGATTCGGGGTTGCGGCCTAGGGCTTGATCGGCGGATTCTAGGGCCTCGGGGTAGCGCCGCAGGTTCCATAGCACCACGCTGCGGTTGGCCCAGAGGTCGCCTTCGTAGGGGGCCAGTTCCAGGCCTTGGTCGTAGGCGGCGAGGGCATCCTCGTGGCGCTGGAGGGAACGCAGGATGATGCCCCGATTTAGCCAAGCCCGGACGGTGTTGGGGGCCAGATCGAGGGCGGTTTGGTTGGCGGCGAGGGCTTCGTCGTAGCGCCCGAGATACCACAGAATCACGCCCCGGTGGTTGTGGGCCTCGGCATTGGTGGGGGCCATGCCCACGGCCCGGTTGATGGAGGCCAGGGCCTCGTCGTACTGCCCCAAGCCCGTCAGGGCAATGCTGCGTTGGTTGAGGGCAGCGTCAAGGCTGCGATCACCCCAGCGGCCATCCCCTTGCAGGGCGAGATTGCAGGCTTCGAGGGCGGCTTCGTGCTGGCCGATGCGGTTGAGGGCGGTGCAGCGACCGAGGTGGGCGAAGGCGTAGGTGGGGTCTAGTTCGGTGGCGCGGGTGAAGGCCGTCAGGGCCTCTTCGGAGCGCTGGATCTGCTGCAAAAGCTGGCCCTGGGCCGCCCAAGTCACCGGATCGCTGGGGTTGAGGGCGAGGGCTTGGTCGTAGGCGGCGATGGCGGCGGTGTAGTCGAGCATCTGGGCGTGGGCACGGCCCTGTTCCGCCCAGGCCAAGGCCGGGGATTCGTTGCCCCAGCGCCCGTTCCCCGCCCGGGCCGCTTCACAACTGGGAATGGCGGTTTGGGGCAGGCCCAAATCCACTCGCACCCGGCACTGGTAGGCCAGGGCGAGGGAGTCCTCGGGCTCCAGCAGTAGGGTGCGTTCTAGGGCTGTGGCCGCCGGTTCTAGCTGCCCCGCTTGGCTGAGGATAATCCCCCGATAGAGCCAAGCCATGGCCGGGGAGGAATCGCCCCAGTTGCCATCCAGCCGCAGGGCGTTGTTGCAGGCATCGAGGGCCGCTTCCGCGTTATTGAGGCCCGCATAGCCCATGCAGAGGTAGGCGCTGGCGAGGGAGTAGCGAGGGTCGAAAAACAGGGCTTGGTCAGCGGAAACAACGGCGTCGGGATAGTTCTGCATCTGCAACAGCACGCTGCTGCGCAAGGCCCACAGGTCAGCCCCATCGGGCTCTAGGGCAATGGCCTGTTCGCAGGCGGCGAGGGCTTGGTCATACTGCTGGGCATCCCGTTGCAGACGACAGAGGGTGGCCCAATAGTACACATCGTTGAGGGATTCAAAATCGCGAGCCTGCATGGGCGAACTCCAGGCTAGCCCTAGGCTGATCCCCAGCCAACCCCAACGCTTCAGGCCCCAGGGCCGGAGGCCAGCACGAACCCAAGGCAAAATCCCCATAGCAAAATCGGTAGGACTAGGACAGGATCAGGATAAAACGGCGCAAAGTATTCCCTCCGAGGATAGCAGGCCCGGTTATGGAATGGATGGGGAATTCATTAAAGGGGTTTTGAGGTCAGGCGGCTAATGCTATACTGGCAAATCTGTGACCTAGCGGTGGGGCACACCGACTTTAATGGGCGTGTGAGCCAGTATAAGACCCCAATCGGGGCAATTGGTGGTGATCCGTCTACCCATCAGGAGCCCGCCAATAACGGACAGACTGGGAATCCTCGTCCTTTAGGTCGAGGAGGATGTCAATTTTTAAGCATTTAGACTAGCGAAACTGAGGTAGCCCGATGAGCAAGCGCACCCTAGAAGGAACCAACCGCAAACAAAAGAGAACCTCCGGCTTTCGCGCCCGGATGCGCTCCCACACGGGGCAGAACGTGATCAAAGCTCGTCGTCGCAAGGGTCGGGCTAAGCTAGCCGTCTAGAGTCGTCGCCGTATTTTCCCGTCAACCTACCTCTAGGATAATAGGGGTAGGTTTTGTCTTGAGTTTTGCTTCATTGTGCTGCCTAAATCCCACCGACTGCGGCGTACTGGCGATTTCTCTAAGGTCTACCGCCTTGGTCGTAAGGCGATGTCGGATCACCTCGTTGTGCGCGTCTGGGAGGCGTTGTCGCCGGAGTCCGCCCCATGCCCCGAGGCCGCTCCGCCGGGGGAATTGGCTTCGGCCCAGCCTCCCCAACGGGTGGGCATCGTGGTGAGTCTCAAGGTGAGCAAGCGGGCGGTGGTACGAAATCGCCTGAAACGTCAGATCCGCGCCATCATGGCCCAGTGGTTGCCCCAGTTGTCGCCCCACCTGTGGATTGTCATCAACCTGCGACCTGGGGCAGAGCAGTGCGAATATGGCGATTTTTTGCAAGAATTAAAACAGCTCTTTACCCAGTTAGAGGTTTTTCATGGGCATTCGTGAAGACGTGTTCTACGAGGGCGGCCCCCACATTGGCGATCTGATCATCAATGGGCTGCTAGCCTTCACCATTATTTGTATTCCTCTAACCGTGGGAGCCATCACCCGCGCCCTGTGGCTGCGCTACCGCATCACCAACCGCCGCATTTCCGTCACGGGGGGCTGGAAGGGGCAAGATCGCACCGATATTATCTACTCCGAAATTCGCAAGATTGTCACGGTTCCCCGGGGGGTTGGCCTCTGGGGTGATATGGTGATTACCCTCAAGGACGGTAGCCGTCTGGAACTGCGAGCCATGCCCCGTTTCCGTGAGGTGTACGACTACATCAACGAGAAAATTTCCCCCCAGGCCAAGGCGGTGAGCGGATCCGTGGGCAGCAACTAAGCCCGCTGTCCCGGCCTCAGCCTACGGTACCCCGCACCCTTCCAGTGAGGTGAGCGGCACCTCAGGGGCAAGTAAGTAGGGTAGATTAAGTAACTGAGCAATTTGACGTCGTATTCCCCTCGCGGGGTTAGGTGCCCATGGATTTTGGTATTGGATTTCTCTCAAACAACATCATGTTGCCGATCCTGGATTTTTTCTATGGGATCGTGCCTAGCTATGGCCTAGCGATTGTGGCGCTCACCCTGGTCATCCGCTTTGCGCTGTACCCCCTGAATGCGGGATCGATTCGCAATATGCGCCGGATGCGGGTGGCCCAACCGCTGATGCAGAAGCGGGTGAAGGAAATCCAAGATCGCTATAAAGATGACCCGGCCAAACTCCAGGAGGAGATGGGTAAGGTCTACAAGGAGTTTGGCAACCCCCTGGCTGGTTGCTTCCCGGTGCTGGTGCAAATGCCGGTTCTCTTCGCCCTGTTTGCCACCCTGCGGGGGTCGCCGTTCTCCGACATTGCCTACGACGTCAATTTCCAAGTTTTCCCCCAGGAAAAAATCGAACAAATCCAGCCCCAAATCTTCAGCACCTCCCCCAAGGCGATCTACGTCTCCGATGGCTCCCACTTCCCGATTGCGGCGGTGGTGCCCGGTGGTAACAAGCTGGTGGTGGGCGAGAAAACCGATGTCCGTCTCCAAACCGCTGAGGGTCAACCCATTGATACCCTCATTGCCGAGTACAACCAAGACGCCTCCGAAGACGTACAGCCCCGCTGGGAAATTACCAAGGGTGAGGGCGTCATTGAGGTGGATCAAGACGGCCATGTGACCGCCGTTGCCCCTGGCGACGCATCCATCAAGGTCTACGTTCCAGGCTTGGCTTCCAATAAGGGCTTCCTATTCATTGAAGCCCTCGGTCGGGTGGGCGTCACCGGAGACAACGGTGCCATTCACTGGGACATCCTGGCCATGATTCTGGCCTTTGGGGGGAGCCTCTACCTCAACCAAGTCCTGTCTGGACAGGGATCCACCTCCGATAATCCTCAGCAGAATGCGGTCAACAAGTTCACTCCCGTGATTTTTTCGGGGATGTTTCTGTTCTTTCCCCTGCCCGCTGGGGTGCTGATGTACATGGTGATTGCCAACATCTTCCAAACCTTACAGACCTTCATCCTCTCCCGCGAGCCCCTGCCCGAGAACTTGCAGAAAATCGTGGATGCTGAGACCCGCAAGGCTGACAGTGACGACCGTACAACCCTGCCCTTTGAACCGGGGCGGGCCAAAAAGAAAAAGGCATAGGTACCATGGAGGACGCAGCATATCGCGCTGGAGTAGAGTGGTTGACGGCCCTTCTGACTCTACAGGGGGTGTCGGCCACGGTCACCGCCCAGGGAGTCGAGGATGAAACGGGCCATAGCTGCTGGCTCACCATTGCCGAAGACGGGCTGACCCCAGAACAGGTACAAACCCTAATTGGCGAAGGTGGAGTCGTCCTGGACTCCCTTCAGTACCTAGCCAATACCACCCTAAATTTGGGTAAGGGGCCGGGGGATCAGCAAGCCTTTACCCTGGAACTGGCAGGCTATCGTGCCAAACGCCTCGGCGAACTGAAAGCCATGGCCCTAGAGGCGGCTGAGCAGGTGTTGGCCAGCGGCCAAGCCTACGAATTAAAGGGGCTATCCTCCGCTGAACGTCGTCAGTTGCACCACTTCCTGAAAGCCCAAGACGGCCTGTCCACCTTTAGCCGAGGCAAGGAGCCGGATCGGCGGCTGGTGGTTTGTCTGGAGTCTGAGGTACAGGAAGATTCCCAAGGGAAATAATCACGGATATGGACAGGGTATACATTCCCCACCTGCTGCAACAGCCCGAACAGACCCTCACCCTTGAGCTTGATGAGCATCTCCCGGATTTGGAGACCCTGACCCCGGTGCGGGCGGAAATCCAGATCACGCATCAGGCCACCTTTTTGACCGTGAAGGGCTGGGCAGAAACCATCGTCACCCTCACCTGCCATCGCTGCCTACAAAACTACAATCACCGGGTCACCATCGCCCCCAAGGAACTGATTTGGCTCCAGGCTGACCCAGACCCGGCCACCCTGCCCCTAGAGCGTGAGGTGGCTGTGGAAGACCTGACCGAAACCTTGCCCCCCACGGGCTACTTTGATCCAGCGACCTGGATCTACGAGCAGATCTGCCTCGCCCTGCCCCAGCGTCAACTGTGCGACGCGGATTGTCCCGGCATTGACCTACCGACGGCTCCCGCCACTCGATCCGCGAGCCCGACCCTAGATCAGCGTTGGTCTGCCCTGGCTCAGCTTCAGCAGCAGATGGGCCAAGACCCCACCCCCAGCGAAGAACCCTAGTTGGGCGGGTTAACGGGCTAGATCAACGCAATAGAGCCCTCTCCACAGGAATGGTTTATGAGTAAAGCCGAGCACCTGATCCGCATGGCGGAAGATGAGCTGACGGAATATAGCACCGACGCCCGCAAAATTGAAAAGCTGCGGCGCAAGTTCAGTTTCGCCGTCCCCTACCCGGAGCAAAAGGCGGTGCGGGAAGAAATCCAGGCTAGCCTGCCCACCCACTTCTTCGCCACCTGGGTGGAAGAAAACCGCCAAACCGTGGCTCTACCCTTTTGGGGCATTGGTGGCCTGGGGCTATTGCTGGGGATTTCTGGCAAACAACCGCTGGATTTAATCGCCACCGGTATTGGGTTCTACGTCGCCTTTCAAATTCAAAAATGGGGCTGGGAACTTCAGGCTAAGCGCCTGGTGCTGAACACCCTCGATGCCATTGAGGCCAGCGTCCAGGACGCGAAATCCGATCCATAACGCCCTACCGTAGGGCCATGGCGGGCACGAGGTCATGGGGGTTTTGGGCTACCCAGCCCAGGGCCGAATTCAGCCGCACTTCAAAAAAGAGGTAGGAGTCTGGGCCTTCGCTCTGGGCGGCTACCTGCCCTAATATGGCTCCCTGATCCACCCGTTGCCCCACGGTGACTGCCATGGCCGTGAGGTTGGCGTAGCGGGTTTGCAGACCATCGGCATGGTTCACCACAACGAGGTTGCCATAGACGGCATCGGTGCCGACAAAGGCGACCGTACCGGTTCCTACCGCCAACACGGGGGTATCCGCCGCCGCCGCCAGCGCCACCCCGGTGTTAAACACCATCTCATCCCGGTCGGGAGAGGGCTGCCAGCCAAAGCTCATCACCACCGCCGCCGCCGCTGGTAGAGGATAGCCCTGGAGGGGACTGGAACGCGTCGCCGTTGGCGGTGGGGGGGCGGCGGCGCTGACGCCAGGGACCCCGTGGACGCCGGGAATAAAAATTTCGGGGGGGACGGTGCTGACACAGCCGTTGATTTCAAACAATAGATCCGCCGAACGGTTGTAGGCTTGGGCCACTTGCGCCCAGGTTTGCCCCGGCCTTACCCGCACTCGAAGGCCGTTGTAGGGCGGAATCACCAACTCCTGCCCCACGCGGATGCGCCCTCCCTGCACAGCGGGGTTAAACCCCAGGAGGGTGGCACTCAGCAGCCCATACCGCTGGGCCAGGGCCTCCAGGGTTTCCCCCGCCGCCACCCGATGCCGCCCCAGCCGATCCAGGGCGGGTTCTGGGCAGAGGGACGGAGGGGATGAACCCTGGGCAACCACTGGCGTGGCGAGGTGCGGAGCCGATGCCGCATCAGCCCCTAGACCCGCCCCACCGAGGCCGATACTCACTAGGGTCGATAGCCCCCAGCGCCCTAGTTTCCTAGGGATGAGGCAGGAACGATCATGGGGTTGGGATGACCTGTGCTGAGGGGATCTGTGGAACATGGGTGTCGTGGATCGGGCCTCAGAGCCCCTGCTGGATGTACTGCAAAATGCCCCGGGCAATGGCCTGGGCGGCGGTTTCTCGCCACGCCGGATCGGCCAGCCGAGGGGCGTCCTGGGCACCGGTAACAAACCCTACCTCCACCAGGGCGGCGGGCATATTGGTGTGGCGAATCACAAAGAATCGAGCCTGTTTCACGCCGCGATCTTGCATCCCTGTGGTGGCCAGCAGGTTGGATTGAATCATCGCTGCGAGCTGTCGTCCACTGTCGGAGGCAAAGTAGGTCTCAACGCCGTTGACCTCTGGACGGCTAAGGCTAATGGCGTTGGCATGGATGCTGACGAAAAGATTTCCCCGTGCCCGGTTAGCAATGTCCACCCGGGTTTGTAGGTCGAGGGTAATATCCTCACGGCGGGTCATCACCACCACCGCGCCCTGCTGCTCTAGCAGTTCGGCCACCCGCAGGGAAATTGGGAAGATCACCTGTTTTTCCTGAAGCCCGCCCCTGCCCACCGCCCCTGGATCCTGGCCCCCGTGGCCCGGATCGATCACCACCACCACGCGCTGATTGGGGACGCTGGGCAGGGGTGCTGGCTGGCTGGGGCGGGTGGGCGGTGTCACGGGCTGACTGGGCACCCGGGGGCGCACGCTCGCCACGGGGGTGGGGGGCGGTGGCTCATCGGGAATGGAGCTAATAGACACGCCGCTGGGGGGTAACAGCACGATGCCGCTGGAGGTGTGGAGGGCTCGCCATGCGGGACTGCCGGGTGAGAGTCGCAGGGTAATCTGGGTGCTGGGGGGAGTCGTCTCTCGCTGCACCACTTCCCAGGTGTGGATACTGTAGCGGCGTTGGGGTAGATCGCTGGGGCCAAGGGTGGGGGCCACAGCGGTATTGGGGAGGTCAATGACCACTACTCGGTTATTGGGGCCACGGCCCGAAATGCGCAGGGTGGGCTGGGGTACCGTGCCCTCTAGGTGCAGTAAAAAGCCGTCCCCGGTGGTGGTAACGCGGTTCAGAAGGGCCGCTGCGCCGGTGCCTGTGTTGCCCTGGACTTGGTTGCTATTGGGGGGGGTGCCTGGGGCCGCTGGATCGTTGCCCGGGGCTGAGGTGGAATTGACCGTCGGTGATGTCGTTGCCCCCGGCAATTGGACGACCCACTGGTTGGGGCGTACCCCCTGGACGCGCACCGCCTGGGGATCAAGGGTCTCACCCGGAGACAGTTCAATCACCAGGCGCGTGGTCTGGGCGTTAAACTGCCCTGCCCGCACCTCCCGTACGACCCCTCCCACTGCCTGTTGTCGAGGGCCGCTCCCCAGTTGCGTATTGGGCAAATCCACCACAATGCGGGTGGGATTGAGGAGCATCTGGGCTGTCGGCTGAACGCTGCCACTGGTGGTGAATACGAGCTGGTTAGCCCGGGTGTCGAACCACCAGTATTGCAACGTTGCGGCCTGGGCTGGGGCCGTGATGACGATGGCACCCAAGGCCCCTAAGCTTCCTGAAGCGATCCAGTGCGACACCATAGCGGCAACCTTGACCTATAACCTTGCAACGAGCCAACCGCCAGTATAGCCATGGGATGCCACAATCGTGCACCGGGATCACCCCAGCCCTAGGGCCTGGTATCCTATGGCCCAGGGCTAGAGGGGCTGGAACAACTGGATGAAGACAGGTTCGGGCTGAGCGGTGAGCCTGTCGCATCGTCGAAGCCGAGGAGTGTGATGCCCTTCGACAAGCTCAGGGCGAACGACAAGCTCAGGGTGAACGTATTGTCCTAACGACACTGGGTGAGAGGCGGGCGGCCTAGGGCAAGGGGGTGGACAGGCTAGAATAAAAAACTAACCGTTATTACGCTGATTTGGCCTGCATGTCTACTCCTAACGCTCTTTCCGCCGCCGTTGACCCTGCGGCGCTCCACGCCTT
>JAYKHF010000145.1:0-24770 GCA_035285305.1 Leptolyngbya sp. | reverse complement strand
CCATGGGTGCCCGCCACGGCGATGCTGCGGTACTGCCCCATTAAGGCAGCGAGGAGATCGGCTCGATGAAAAATCGGGCAACCCAATGCCTTGGCTGCCCGATACTCAGGGTTATGGTCATTGATGGCGGTGGAGCAAATGATTTGGGGGAGGGGGCGTTGGGGGTGGGGTGCGGTGGTGGACTCTAGGGGAGGGGTTGGTTGGCTTTGGGAACTCCCGCCCTGAAAGAACTCCAAGTTTTGGGCTTCCTGTTGCCAAAAAATATGAACGCCAGCCCCTTGAAGGCGTTGGGTAATGTGGCTTAGGCGTAGATCTGACCCGGCAACAGGTAGACCGCGAGAAGCCACAACTTGGGCAAGGGCGGACATACCAATGCCCCCAATGCCAATGAAATGGAATGGCTTCCCACTAAAATCCACGGAATCCGGCATATTAACACTCCTTACACACCAAACCACACCAAATATCAGGCGTATCATACCAGGATTTTTTTTGTCGGCCCATGAGGCCACCGGGTAGGGACGATCGCCCCCCCTGACCTGATTACTTCCATACCCTGCCAAGGGGCAAAGGAATTTTCAGGCCATTTTGAGCCAAAATTCGACAAATCTTTGCAATTTATCCCCCATCTCCCTGGCTTCTCCAGGGGGATCAAGGGCGATCGCTCCCGTAAAGTCATCCCCGAGGTCGCTAGAAAAGGGGGGCATCCTTTGCAATAATGAGTTGACATTAGGAAATCTTACCTATCGAGTAGCACAGAGGGTTAGTCGCAGTGATTAGAGTCGCGATCAACGGTTTCGGGCGCATTGGACGGAATTTTCTGCGGTGCTGGTTGACCCGAGAAAATAGCCAGTTAGAGGTAGTTGCCATCAATGACACCTCCGATCCCAAGACCAATGGCCACTTGCTCCAATACGATTCCATGCTGGGTCGTCTGGATGCAGACATTCAAGCTACCGAAGACACCCTGATCGTCAATGGCAAGACCATCAAGTGCTGCTCTGACCGTAATCCCAACAACCTGCCCTGGAAGGCTTGGGACATTGACCTGATCATCGAATCTACTGGGGTGTTCGTGAGCCACGAGGGGGCTTCTCGTCACATCGAGGCTGGGGCCAAGAAAGTCCTGATTACCGCTCCTGGTAAAGGGCCTAACATTGGCACCTATGTGATGGGGGTGAACCACGCTGAGTATGATCCCAGCGTCTACGACGTGGTCAGCAATGCTAGTTGCACCACCAATTGTCTGGCTCCCATTGTCAAGGTGATCCATGAGAGCTTTGGCATTGTGAAAGGCACCATGACCACCACCCACAGCTACACCGGGGATCAGCGCCTGCTGGATGCCAGCCACCGCGATCTACGCCGTGCCCGTGCGGCGGCTTTGAACATTGTGCCCACCACCACCGGTGCGGCCAAGGCCGTGGCCCTGGTCATCCCCGAAATGGCTGGAAAACTGAACGGCATCGCCCTGCGGGTGCCCACCCCCAACGTGTCCGTGGTTGACCTGGTGGTGCAGGTGGAAAAACCCGCCATCGCCGAGCAGGTGAACCAAGTGCTGAAGGAAGCCGCCGAAGGCTCCATGAAGGGCATTCTGGCCTACAGCGATCTGCCCCTGGTTTCCATCGACTACCGCAAGACCGACGAATCTTCCATCGTCGATTCCAGCCTCACCATGGTGATGGGCGGCGACATGGTGAAGGTGGTGGCCTGGTACGACAACGAGTGGGGCTACAGCCAGCGCGTGGTAGACCTGGCCGAACTGGTGGCCGCCAAGTGGCAGTAGGCTAACCGCAGCCCATCCAAAACGCCATCAACGTAGAGTCAGTAGATCACAAACTCGCTCTATTGCCCTGATTTGGCCCTCACCCTAAATCCCTCTCCCAATGTGGGAGAGGGACTTTGAGGCTTTTTCTAGCCCCCTCTCCCCCCTGGGAGAGGGGCTGGGGGTGAGGGCCAAGCTCCTACGAAGAGACATCTTTGCGATCTACTGAGGGTGCATAACCCTAGGGCGAGGCTTCGCCAACGCGAAGCAATGCACCCAAAAATCAGAACATCATGGTGAATAGCGGGTCGAAATCTGTGGATTTTGGCCCGCTGTTTTTTGAGGCTCCGCGTTTTTCCAGATGCAGGCACGATGGCGGTAGTGAGCATCACTGGATGCGGTGGCGCGATGCGCTACGGTGTTAGCCATCGTTGTCCCTCCCCCCTCCATGCAAACCCTGATCCAATCCGTTCTCACCCTCCCAGACCATGACCTAGGGCGCGATGGGCCGGATCCCAGTGCCTCCGATCCAACGGCTGGTGTTGGGGCGTCCCACGGAGGTGGTGGAGGCGGTTTGGGTGCGGGGGCGACCACTGGTCGATCAAGGCCAATTGCTGACGGTTAACCTGGCCTCCCTCCACCAGGTTCTGCGCCACCCGCCTGGGCCGCTGCCAGAGGCCCGCACCCAGCACCAGTCCTTGGAACCGCACTACCGCGAGGTCATGGTTAACCGTCCTGAGGGGGATCGGCGGGAAACGTCACCGTAATGGTGGTGCCTTGGCCAAGCTGGCTGTGAATGTGGGCCGTCGCCGACAACAGGTCGAGGCATTTTTGCACAATGGCCATGCCCATGCCCACACCCTGGATATTGAGGGTATTGCTGGCCCGGAAGAAGGGCTCAAAGATTTTGCTGACCTCGGAGTCTGGCATCCCGATCCCCTGGTCTTGAACGGTGATCGAAAACTGGTTGGTGCTACCGTTGACGATCACCTCAACCGGGGTCTCCTCGGGGGAAAACTTGATCGCATTGCTGAGGAGGTTGGTCACCACAGTACAGACCAGACTGGCGTCGGTTACGGGCTGAAGATCGTCGCCCTGGAGGGTGACGCGGATGGGGTGGGGTGGGGTCGTCCCGGCGTTGATCTCGGCTACCGCATGATCGATCACCGACGACAGACAGGCCGGGGCGAGGTGAACTTCCACCGGCTCAAACTCTAGGCGGTTAAACAGCACCACATCGTCAATCAGGGCGAGCATACGCTGAATGGCCCCCTGGATGCGGCCTAGGTGTTTGTGGCGCAGATCGGGGGTGAGTTGGTCGAAGTAGTCTTCGAGAATGCCCGTGGAACTGCTAATAATCGCCATGGGGGTGCGATATTCGTGGGAAATGGTGGTGATCACCCGCGATCGCAGGCGATTCAATTCCTGCTCTTGGGCCAGGGCCTGTTCCAGTTTTTCCCCCATCCATTGCAGTTGTTGGTTGGTCTGGGTGAGTTCGGCGGTGCGCTGCCGTACCCGCTCATCGAGGTCATCGTTCATTTGGCGAAGGGCGGCCTCGGCCTTCAAGCGCTCGGCCACTTCCGCTAAGAGCCGTTGATTTTGTTCCTGCATCTGCTTTTGTAGGGCCAAGATGCGAAGCTGATGCTCAATGCGGGCCAGCACTTCGTTAATTTCAAAGGGCTTGGTGATATAGTCTTGGCCCCCCACCGCAAAGGCTTTCACCTTATCCAGAGGTTCATCGGAGGCACTGAGAAAGATGATCGGGATGTGGCGGGTGCGCTCATCCGCCTTGAGCTGCTGACAGACCTCGAAGCCCGACATGACGGGCATGAAGATATCCAGCAAAATTAAATCTGGCGGGTTCACCTGGGCCACATCAAAGGTCATTTCCCCTTTAATCACCTTGCGCACCTTATACCCCTGTTCCGACAGCATGGTGGACAACAGACGCAGGTTATCGGCACGGTCATCAACGACCAAAATATCGCCTTTGTAGGGAGGGTTGGGGGTGCTCATACGAGGGCCTTGGCGGAGGGATAACGGTATTGCAGGTTGAGCAACTGAGCCAGCATATCCAGGAGGTCAGCCTCGACCAGAGGTTTGAACATCAGCCTATCGCAGCCCGCTGCCAGGATTTCCCCCTCTTCCCAGGGGTTGCCGCTGGCGGTGAGGGCGATGATCAACGGAGGGGAGGCGGTGCTGTCCTGGCGAATGCGCTGGGCCGCTGTGATACCGCTCATTCCAGGCATCCGGATATCCATCAAAATCACATCGGGCTGGAAGGTTTTCCAGGTGTCTAGGGCGGCGGATCCGTCCGTGGCTTCGGCGATGATAAACCCAATGGGTTCTAGCCAATGACGCAACAGTTCTCGGTTCTCGGCCCGGTCATCGACCACTAAAATACGCGGTGGGGCATCCCCTGGGATGAGCCCTACCGCCGCCTGGATCGGGGCCTGACAAGCCTCTGTGAGCTTGACGATTTCGTCGAGTTGAAAGGACTCCACCAGTTGCTTCAGGGTGTCGGCTAAATCCGCATCTTGGCTTGAAAGCTGGGCGGTGAGGGCGGTAATTTCCTCCTCGTCTGCGCCCCGGGCCGCTCGATAGAGTTGGGCTAACCATGCCCTTGGCTGCTGGGCCATGGCGGCGCTGAGGGATCGGCTGGGAACTAAGGCCGGATCGGCCTCCTGGGGGCTGACCGAGGAGTCGGCATAGCGATAGACCACCCCGAGGTGCTGGGCCAGTTTTTCCAGCAGCACGGCCTCGGTAATCGGTTTCCGCACAAAGTCGCTACAGCCAGCGGCCAGAATACTGGCTTGCTCCTCCTCAAACACGCTGGCGGTCAGGGCAATGATCACGGTGTTTTGGCCGTCGGGATCCGCCTTGATGCGGCGGGTGGCTTCGTCGCCCCCCATTTCGGGCATCCGAATATCCATCCAAATCAGGTGAGGACGATGGCTGCGCCACTGCCGCAGGGCTGCGGCCCCGTTCTCAGCTTCATACAGTTCAAACCCTAGGGGCTGGAGGAATTGCACCAGCAATTGGCGATTTTCGCGGTAGTCGTCTACGACTAAAATGCGGTATTTGGGCTGGCCAGGGGCTAGGCCCACCACCCGCTGGGTCGGCACCAGCGGCTCAGCGGGCTCAGCCTCCGCCAGGGGTAAGGGAAGCGTGACTCGGAAGGTGGTGCCCACGCCCACCTGGCTCTCCACGCCGATGTTGCCCCCCATCCATTCCACAAACTGGCGGCTAATGGTAAGCCCAAGCCCCGTCCCTTCCTGGGCTTGGTGCCCTGCGGTGGTTTGGGTAAAGGGGGTGAAGAGCGCAGCCATCTCATCGGTGGCAATGCCGGGGCCAGTATCGCAAACTTCAAAGTAGAGCGTCACCTGATCGGAGGAGGGGTCTGGGGTGGCCGAGGCCCGGAGGGTTACGGATCCGACCGCTGTAAATTTCAAGGCGTTGCCCAGCAGGTTCATCAAAATTTGGCGTAATTTGCGCTCATCGCCCATGACCCCCTGGGGCACCGTTGGATCACAGTCGTAGACCAGCGTTAGCCCCTTGGCGTGGGCGCGGTGCTGAAAGAGATCGATCACGCCCACCAGCATCAGCGGCAGGTTGAAGGGGGCCGGGTTGAGGGTGATACGACCCGCCTCGATTTTGGCCATATCCAGCACTTCGTTAATCAGCCCCAGCAGGTGCTCGCCGCTGCGGTGAATGATGCCTAGGGTTTCCTGCTGACCCTGGACGAGGGCGGCGGGCAAGCCCGAGGCGCGATCGAGGTCACGCTGCATCACCTGGGTAAAGCCGAGGATGGCATTCAGCGGGGTGCGCAGTTCGTGGCTCATATTGGCCAAAAACGTACTCTTGGCGCGGCTGGCCTGTTCGGCCTGATCCTTCGCCTCTTGCAGTTCTGAGGTGCGATCGCGAACCCGTTGCTCTAGGGTTTCGTTGAGGTGGGTGAGATCGACCTCAGCCTGGTAACGGGAAATGGCCCCCCCAATACTGCCAGCGATCGCCATCAGCGCGGCCTGGGAATTGTCGTCCCACCGGCGCTCGTGGCGGCAGTCGTCAAACCCCGCAAAGCCCCAGCATTGATCGCGAATGAAAATGGGCACCACCAAAATCGATAGGATGTCCTGGGGCATCAGCAACTCCTGCTCCCTCTCGGGAAAGTCCTTGATCAGCCCCTGAATGATTTCTCCTCGGTTAAGGGTGGCATACCACCGGGGCAACACCTCCTCGTAGGGGATGTCATGGAGATCGGGGTTATCCATTTGGGGCTCGATGCCGGGGGCGGTCCATTCCCACCGCTGGCTGACGCAAACTTGCCCGGTTTCCGCATGGGGATGCTGCTGGAAAATATAAATGCGATCCACATCCGTCGCTTCCCCTAGGGCCGCCAGGGCCGCCTGCACCCCCTCGTAATGATCGGCGGTGGTGAGTAGGCGATTGGTCGCCAAGGCAATCCCCCGCAATAGGCGATCAGATGAAGTGGTGGAAATGACCATGGCGTCTACCCTGGTAGCAGGAGGTATAAACAGCGGTTGAGGTTGGGATCCTGTCAGGGACAATAATTACTCTACTGTCTGGTACAGAGGCTTTTTCCGCATCAGCAGCCCCATCGCCGGATTGACCAGGGCTTCTCCGCAGAATCACGAGGTTTTATTACATAAGTTTACGTCTCCTAGGACACTCAGCTTCCCTCCAGATCTAGGGATTGGGCCTGATCTCCCTAGGCTTTGGGGCGGGCTGGCCCATCGATAGGGAGGCCGGTGGGGGATACTGAAATGAGTAGACCGACAGGCTACTCCTTAAGATCGCCGGATCCTAATCATCCCAGTTCCCGCTGCGACTCCGATGGCTAAAGCAAAACGTCAGTATACTTTTCCCTGTGGTCACCGTGGGCGCGGGCAGGTGTGCCATCGCTGCCAACAGGAGGCCCAAGCCCAAGCCCAAGCCCAGCAGCAGGCGGCGGATCGTCAGCAGCAGCGCCAAACCTGGCAGGCCCAATTTGAGCAGGATGCCATTGACCTGCGGGGCTTGCCGCCCCACGTGGTGGACAAGGCGCGATCCATTCTCAGCGATTTGGAGCGCGGTCAGCACTTTAAAACCCTCAAGGGCAAGCGCATGATCTTCGACCGCAGTGTGATCCGTATTCCGGTGGGCCATCGCTATCGCCTGCTGTGTCGGGAACAGGAGGGGCACCTGTGGCCTTGGCGGGTGATGACCCACGAGGAATACAACGCCTACGCCAACAATAAGCGGCCCGTGGGCCAGTGAGGAAGAGGCTGAGGCGTGGTGGGGAAATGGCTCACCGCTGCACCGTGCGCCAGGGAACCAGTAGGGTACATTGAACATACTGCACCCGCTTCGCATTCCCGGCTATGTCCGATTCCTCCCGTTCGCTGGCCCAGCACTATCACCATCGCACCAAATACGACCCCGATACCCTGGCCCAGCAAGCCCAACCCTTAGACTATGATCACCAACCCGTCCCCTTTAAGACCTATCAGGTGGGGGTCGAGATTGACCTGAAGCCATACCTGGATCGTGACCCCGCCTCCCATCAGCCCGATGATGCGGACTGGATGCGCCTGTCTCGGCTGTTCATCAACGCCTACGGGCTAACGGCTAAATTCCCCACGATGACGGGCGAAACCTTCTACCTCAGGGCAGCGCCCTCGGCGGGGGGGCTGTATCCGGCGGAGGTGTACCTGCTGTCGCGGGGGACGAAACTGCTGCCCGCTGGGATCTACAACTACCAAGCCCGCACCCATAGCCTCTGGCGCTACTGGGATGACCACAACTGGGGCAGTTTGCAGCGGGCCTGTTTTTGGCATCCGGCCCTAGAGACCACCCAGATGGCCCTGGTGGTGACGGGGGTGTTCTATCGGTCGGCATGGCGCTACCGAGATCGGGCCTATCGACGCATTTGTCTGGATACGGGCCACCTGCTGGGCAATATTGACCTGGCCAGCGCCCTAACCGACTATCGTCCGCATTTGATTGCCAGCTTCGCCGATGAGGCGATGGCCCAGTTGCTCTATCTCAATCCCGACGATGAGGGGGTGCTGGCGGTGCTCCCCCTCGCCGACTTGCTGACGGTGGAGCAAAACCTGGCCACCACCGAGGCGATTTTTGCGACCCCGGCCCAAACCACCTACAGCCAAGTGCCCGACGGTCAACTCCTTCAATATTTTCACCAGGCCACCAGCCTAGCGGCCACCACCAACGCCCCAAACTGGCCCTCCCGCCACCCCCCTGAAGCCGACGATGAGAGCCCCCTAGAGGACAAGTACAACTTTCCCTTTTGTCTGCGGGTGCCTGCCCAAATCCATCCCATCCCCTGGGGGAGCGACCTCAGCCCCCTGGAAACGACGATCCTGCGCCGCCGTTCCACCCGACAGTACAGCGGTGGGGCCATTGCCTTCGAGGCCCTCAAGCAACTCTTAGACTTTACCTACCAGCCCCAGCACTACCGGGATCAAGGGCTGGATGGCGATCCGGATTACTGCGATCTCGGCCTCTTGCAAACCTTTCTGGCAGTGTCCAATGTGGAGGGGCTGGAATCGGGCTGCTACTACTATGCCCCCCGCAGCCAAGAACTGCGGCAGGTTCGCTTCAAGCAATTTCGGCCAGAACTCCACTACCTCTGCCTGGGGCAGGAACTGGGCCGAGATGCGGCGGCTGTTCTGTTCCACACCGCCGACCTCAAGGCCGCCACCGCTACCTACGGGGATCGGGTCTATCGCTACCTACACCTCGACGCAGGCCGCCTCGGGCAACGGCTGAACCTGGCGGCTATCTACCTGGGCCTGGGCGTCAGCGGCATCGGCGGCTTCTACGACGACCAAGTAAACGAAGTCCTGGGCATTCCCACCGACGAAGCCGTGATCTACATCACCACCATGGGCCAACCCGCCAACACCTAATTGGCTAGGGTACGGTGGCCGTGCCGACCACGGTTTGTTCGGCATTCGTAGCGCGAATCACCACGGTATTAAAGAGGCTAATATCGGTGCCCTCAGGCACCGCCAGATCGAAGGCGGGTTGGTGGGCGGGGATGGGGCCAAGGGCCAGGTGGCGCTTGGCAAGGTTGCCCTTGATCGTCAGGATCGCCTCTAGGGGCCAATCCACAGCGCTGGTGCTGAAATGTTGAAACGAGAGCGTGGTGCGGTGGTTCACAATGGCGGCCCCCACATAGCCACTGGCGCTAAAGTTTCCTTGCCCAGCTACTGATCCCATGGCGTTACCTCCCGTAACCAATGTCCTGCCTCCCTACGCTATCCCAGGGTGTGGCAAAAGGCAAAAGACCACTGCCACAACGCTGCCATAAAACTGTCATGGCCGTGAAATATACCCTCAGTAAGCTATTCGTGATTGGCCTCCCAAGGCTCCTTAATCAGAACCTTGGGGATCATCGGCCAAGATTCTGGGTTGGTTGACTGACAAAACTTGCTAGAGCCCGTATCTGTTAAAGGGTCAGGAGACCTGACCCCTCCGTAGCCCAAATGCCGTAGGGGCGAGGTTTCCTCGCCCGGTGCAGAATCTTTTGTCAGTCAACTAGGGTTCTGGGTTGCCTAGGCGACTTAGAACGGCATGGCTAGACCTTGGTGTCGGCCCTGTCCCAGCGATCTCAATCCCCGCCTTGGGGGCGCTAAACGGTACGGTTTTCCGATGGGGAAATCCCCCTAGAAGAAACCCGCTCAACCCTAGAGAATAGCCATATCCCTAGGCTGAGTTATCTCCGAAAATAGCCTTCTTTGGAGCAGGTCATGGAGGTCAAGGAAAGGGGGAAATCTTAAGTCTTTAGAAAGCTTTTCTGAGCCTGGAAACAAAATGCTTGCTCTAGGCGTCATGAAGTTTTACGAAGCGATTTTACCCTTTACGCAACAGAGCGGTTGTTATATGCTGAAAGGAGAAACTCATAATGATTACGAGTTTACGCCGATGGCCTTGCTCGTCTAACCAGGCCACTATAAAGGGGAATCCTGTGCCGTGAAGCCCCAGCCATGTCCCATCTTGCTTGAGTTCTCGGGATGGTGTGTCCATTATCTGGGTCGTTCATCAGCCCCATTCCGAGGCCAACCGTCGAGGCAGAACCGCAGAGAGACGGCAGCGCTATTCCCCCAGCCCTTGACCCGCTAGAAACAGCGTTCCTCCTAGGCCAATGTTCACTACGGTGCTGGTTCGGACGATGATTTCGCAGCCGATTTTATGATCCCCGTTTTTTTAGTTTTGTTTCCAACATCTAGGGCGTTACCCGCATTGTTAGTGGAGGAGAGAGGTTAACCCATGGCAAAAACGAAAACCCGCACCCTAAAAAATAAGCCCCTCTACAGCGCCGACGCGGTGCGCACCTATCTCCATGAGATTGGGCGAGTGCCCCTACTGACCCACGAGGAGGAAATTATCTTTGGCAAGCAGGTGCAAGCCTACATGGCCCTGCTGGAACGGAAGGACTCCCTCACCGCCAGCCTGGAGCGAGAACCCACCCGCAGCGAGTGGGCCGAAGCGGCGCAGACGACCCCGGAGGCGCTGGCCAAGCAACTGCGCCTGGGGGAACGGGCCAAGCACAAGATGATTGAGGCGAACCTGCGTCTGGTGGTGGCCATTGCCAAGAAGTATCAAAAGCGCAACCTGGAATTTCTGGACCTGATCCAGGAAGGCACCCTGGGGCTAGAGCGAGGGGTGGAAAAATTTGATCCCACCAAGGGCTATAAGTTCTCCACCTACGCCTACTGGTGGATTCGCCAAGCCATTACCCGCGCCATTGCCCAGCAGGCCCGCACCATCCGCTTGCCCATCCACATCACCGAAAAGCTGAATAAAATCAAGCGGGTGCAGCGAGAGCTCTCCCAACAACTGGGACGCGCTCCGAATGCCGCCGAAATTGGCGAAGCCCTCGATCTTGATCCCAAGCAAATTCGGGAATTTTTGGTGCTGTCTCGCCAGCCCATTTCCCTGGATGTGCGCATTGGTGATAACCAAGATACCGAGCTACAAGAACTGCTGGAAGACGACGGCATTTCCCCCGAAACCTTCACCGCCCAAGAATCCCTCAAGCAGGACATCCGCAACCTGCTGTCGGAACTCACCCCGCAGCAGAAGGAGGTAATCACCCTGCGCTACGGTCTTGAAGACGGTAACGAGCTCTCCCTCGCCAAGGTGGGCAACCGCATGAACATCAGCCGGGAACGGGTGCGCCAACTGGAACAGCAGGCCCTCAAACACCTGCGCCGCCGCAAGGGAACCATGCACGGCTACATCGCTAGCTAGCCCCAGCGCCACGGCTGAAACACCCCGGTTTTTGCCTTGCCAACCTGTCCGCTGGACGGAGGGGCGGTGCAGAGACCGGGGTGTTGTTTGAGTCATGTTGCTTGGGGGGCTGAGGGCCTAGGCCAAGGATTGAGGCGCTGGGGTCTGCTGCTGCACTAAGGCGCGACAGATGTCCATGGAGGCCCGTTCTGTCATGGCATGAACCAGGGCCTCAAAGGTGTCTCGGTGCGTTTCGATCAGGGTTTTGGCTTGGAGGGTGGCCCAACGCTGTTGGAGGGTGGCCTCTAGGTCAGATTTGCCCAGATCCCGCCACAGTTGCCGCAGGGCTTGCCCATCGCTATCACCGCCCAGGGCGCTACCGTAGATCAGTTCCTCGGCGGCCAGCCCTGCCATCCAGACCTGGCTATAGCGGTTTAGCCACTGGGGGGTGAGGGTCAGGGGGCGGGGGTCGTCGTCGCTGCCACCGTTCCCTGGCGGCTGGATCCGGCCATCTCCTGCCCCGTTGTTCTGATCCTCCCCAAGGCCAAAGATCACACCGCCTTGCCCCGGCAATCCCTGCTGCCAAGCTTCCCAGGTGGTGAGGGTATAGCCCTGGACGGGGATTTCTAGCATAAGGGCCACCAAGAGGTGTCCGGCTTCATGGTGAATCACCCGCTGGCGGTGTTCCGGTGAAAACTGGGCGAGGGCGTCGGTGATCAGATGCCCGATGCGCCCTTGTAAATTCAGTTGATCCACCGTGAATAGCCCTAGCCCCACGGCGGCGACCCCGGCAATCCAGGCGGGCGACAGATGCACTAGGGGGCCTAGCAGGCTGATCATCGTGGTGCCGAAAATCGTGATGGCAATCGCATTGAGGGTGGTATCGCGCATAGGAGTAGGGCTGGGGCTAGGAAGATTAAGGCGCGGAAAATGGGCGCAGCGTATATCATTATCGTCAAGTTTAGGGGGGCTGGCCAATGCCCCCTAGGCGCTGGTGTTCGTCAGATCAACCCCAATGGGTGGGATCTGGGCTTGGTTGATTTGGGAGAGGCGCAATGCCGCAATGGATGCAAGGCGTGATGATAGGGCTGCTGGTCAGCCTGCTGCTGGGGATCGTCGTTGGGTTTTACCTGCGCCAACGTCAGGTAAATCGCCTGACCGCTGCCCTGAAAACTAGCCAGGATCGCGAGCAAGTTCTGCAACAGGAGCATGAAAGCCGTCTCCGCAACGCGACGGCCCAGCTTCAGCAGGACTACGAAGCTCAACTGGCGGACAAAATTGAGCGTTACCAACAGCAGTACGACATCCAGCGCCAGCAGCTTGAGGCCGAGTATGAAGCTCGTCAAAATCTAAGCCCGGGTGGCCCCGGTCGGCCTAGCGATACCCAGGCTGCCCCTGATGCCGCCGCCGAAGCTTGGGAGACCGCCCCCGCCAGCGAGTATGAGGTGCGCCTGCGACAACAATACGAAGCTCGTCTGAAGGAAGCCGCCCAAAAAATTCAGTATGCCTACGAGCAACACCTGCGGGAAACCTTAGCCACCGAGCGCGAAGCCCAGCAGCAGGAGTATGACCAGCGTTTGGCCGAGGCGATTGCCCGCTACCAAGACGAAGCCGATGAACGATTGGCCGAGGCCTTGAAGGAAGAGAATCTGGTGGCCCGGGCTGAGGGATCGGGCCTCGGCACTGGCTTGGGGGACGACACCCAGATCCAGGAACGGTTGGCTACCCTAGAGGCGGAACTGCGCCGTGATTATGATCGGCGACTGGCGGAACGCATTGAGCAATACCAAGACGAGATGTCCCAGCGCCTAGCGCAGCTTGAGCAGGACTTTGCGGCCCGCCTGCAAATGGCCCAGGCGACCCAATCCGCCGCCGAGTTGCCCCCGGTGGTGGAACGTCCTGCCGAGACTGACCTCGAAGCCCAGTTGCAGGCGGAGTACGATCAACGGCTGATGGACGCCGTTGCCCGTCACCAAGACGAGATGACCGAGCGCCTGCAAGCCCTAGAGCAGGACTATGAGGCCCGTTTACGCATGGCCACGGCGGGGGACGATACCAACCGAGAAGCCAACCTACGTCAGGAAATTGAAGCGGAACTGCGGGTCGAGTATGGCGTGCAAATGGCCGAAAAGCTAGAACAAGTCCAGGCTGACCTCAACCAGCGTAGCCAGGACTTTGAAGCTGGCTTGATTGCCACCATGGATCCCTTCACCGATGCCGCCATTGACGCTGAACCCCTAGAAGATGAGGGGTTTGGGGAGGAGGATCTGGTCGGCGAGACCCTGGCAGACGAGACCCTTGTCAGCGAGAGTCTGGCAGACGAGAGTCTGGCAGACGAGACCCTTGTCAGCGAGAACATTGTCGCCGAGACCCTGGCAGACGAGACCCTGGACGAGGGCTTGGTGGCCGATCCCTTCCCCGACTTAGCCGCGCTGCCGGATGACGTCCCGGATGAGTCTCCAGCGGCGGAGGACGTGGTTGTCGATCCCTTTGCCGACCTGGATGCACTACCGGCGGATAGCCTCGTTGATCTAGAACCAGTCCCGTTGCCCACAGCAGACCAGGCCACAAGGCCCGACCCCATGGAAGGGGCGGCAGGGATGGCCGATGCCGATGCCGATAATCTCGATTTGGATGACGGGATGGCGGGGAGCGCTAGCCTAGAAAGCCCTGATGTAGAAAGCCCTGATGTAGAAAGCCCCGGTTTAGAAGCCGCCGACTTACAAGACTTTGGGTTTGATCTCGCGGCCTTAGGCGAGTCGGATGCGGGCGAGTCCGCCTTGGGCGAGTCCGCCTTGGAAGATGCGGATTGGGAGACCTCTGGTCTAGACGAGTCCGGCCTGGGAGATCTGGATTTTGAAGATTCTGGCCTGGGAGATCTAGATTTTGAAGATTCTGGCCTGGGTCACGATGACTGGGAGGGCGATGCCCGAGTCGATGACAATCTGGCTGACGGTGCTTTTGGCGAGGCTGGATCAGACGATTTGGATTTTCAGGTCTCTGAATCGGGTGATCCTAACTCCGGAGGGGGATCGTCTGCCCCTGGCCCAGAAGGGATGGTCGCTGAATTAGAAACGGCTTTCAACCTTGACGACCTCGATTTATCCGCTTTATCCGATGATGACCTTTCCCTAAATGAGGGCGGCGCAGCGGATATCTTTAATCTGGAGACCCTCGCGCAGCAGGCTGGCGTGGATTTGGGCGAGCTCAACGACCTCCTGAATCAAACCGATGCGCCCACCACCGACGGTGAATCCAACGGCTTCAATGACGAGGATTGGGGCAGCCTGAGCTAAATCGCTACAATGGGGATCGCTGTTTTGCCCCTGCCCCTGCCATGTTCGAGAGCCTTCAGCTTTATGTGTACGACCTCAGCCAGTGGGCCAACCAGTTGGTGAATGCTCAACTCACCCACATTTCCCCCATCAGCTTAACTGTGGTGGCCGGGGCGGGGCTGCTCACCAGTTTGTCTCCCTGTTTGCTGTCGATGCTGCCGATTATGGTGGGCTACATGGGGGGCTACGACAGCGATACTCGCCAGGAGTCGGTTCTGCGATCCCTCGGCTTTGCCCTAGGACTGGCGACGACCTTGGCCATTTTGGGCCTAGCGGCGGGGTTGTTTGGCTATGTCTACGGCCAGGTGGCCCTTGGGTTGCCGATTGTGGTCAGCGCCGTCGCCATTGTGATGGGGCTAAATTTGCTGGGGGTGCTGCCCCTCACCCTGCCCAGCCTGGGCAACCTAGATGCCAGCCAGTGGAACCTGCCCCCCTGGCTGAAAGCCTATGCCCTAGGGCTCACCTTCGGCATTGTCGCCTCTCCCTGTAGCACCCCGGTTTTAGCCACCCTCCTAGCCTGGATTTCCGCCACCCAAAACCCCGTCCTCGGCAGCGCCTTTCTGTTGGCCTATGCCCTGGGCTATGTCACGCCCCTAGTGCTGGCAGGTACCTTCACCTCCACCCTCAAGCGCCTGCTCTCCCTGCGCCAATGGTCAAGCTGGATTACCCCCGCCAGCGGCGTGGTGCTGCTGGTGTTTGGGGTATTTTCTTTGTTAAATCGCTTAGTCCCGTCCAGCTTGGTGTAGCCTATGATGTCCTGCGCCACCTATGCCGGGTTTCATTCGGGGCATCCGTATCATGCGCCGGGGCGATAGCTGCCGCTGCGTCCGTGGCAGAAGGTGTAGGTATCGAACAACATGCCCACGAGGCTGGCGGTGGCCACCATGGTGATCACGCCCTGGTGGGGGCTGCCGCTGCCCAACTCTGCCAGGACATCGATAAAGCGGTGGATGCCTGGGTTATAGATATCAAGACCGGGTACACAGGCTTGTACCAAACCCAGGCCAAAGATGAGCAACCCCATGAGGCCAAGGGGCATACACCCGGCGACTATCGCTGTCATCGCCAGGGATTGGAGATATCGACCCAGACCTTTGGTGCTGACCGGTAGAGATTTGGGGTTGACCGTCACGGGTTTGGCCCTGCTGCGAGGAAGAATGGGAAACCTCTAACACCTTAAACATCCAAACCGGCGATGGATCGACTGAGTGAGAAAACTTCAAGCTCGTTTGCGTCTCGTTGTAAAGAATGGCCGATGTAAAGAATGGTCTATCGTTGCAACGAAATGAAAGAGACCCTCAGCAGGGTACTTCGACGGGGTGAATTGCGCCCAGAATGGGAGGGGGACTTCCTGAGACAGGCTATGGTGTTGGAAGATAGTCCCATGGGGGTATCAATTGGGTGAAGCCATCCATAGCTGTGGGAGGAGTGGCGTGACACAGGCGGCGGAGAGTTCGAGTTTGGGGCAGTGGGGGCGGCGACTGTTGGCCGCTCTATTTTTGACGGGGCAGGTGGTGATGCGTCTGATTTCCCGTCCCATCCATCGACGCAACACCCTAGAGCAAATGGCTTCGGTGGGGCCAGAATCCCTCGTGATAGCCCTGATTACAGCGGCCTTTGTGGGGATGGTGTTCACCATCCAAGTTACCCGCGAATTCCTCAACTTTGGGGCGGGGGCGGCGGTGGGGGGAGTGCTAGCCCTCACCCTCGCCCGCGAACTTGGCCCGGTGCTCACGGCGGTGATCATTGCCGGTCGAGTGGGGTCAGCCTTTGCCGCCGAAATTGGTACCATGCGCGTCACGGAGCAAATTGATGCCCTCCAGGTGCTGAAAACGGATCCCATTGATTACCTGGTCATTCCCCGCATCATCGCCTGCGCCCTGATGCTGCCCCTGCTCAATGTCCTCGCCTTCATCACCGGCATGACGGGAGGATTACTGATTGCCACCACCCAATACGGCATTGCCAGCCGGGTATTTTTAGATTCTGCCCAAAACTTCCTGACCGTGTGGGATTTAGTCAGCTCCCTAATCAAGGCCTTTTGCTTTGGGGTGATCATTGCGGTCATTGGCACCAACTGGGGCCTCACGACCACGGGCGGGGCTAAGGGGGTTGGCCAATCCACCACCACGGCTGTGGTCACGGCCCTGCTGGCCATCTTCATTAGCAACTTCTTTCTTTCCTGGCTGATGTTTCAGGGTACGGGCAGCGCCGTCCTGGGGATGGGCCTCTCCCCAACGGGGGCAGGCTAGCCTAAAGCACAAATCCAACTGATCCATCGGTCTAGGGCTACCCTATCGCCAGAACCGCACCCAGGCCAGAGCGCTCACGCAGGACTTCTATGGGACAGTCTTGTGTGATAGTTGACCCGGCTGACTGGCATGACGGGCCAGGGTGGATGCAGGCCGCGCAGGGATTCAGGGGGCTCCGTGGCCTGAAAAGCCTGTAAACTGGCCCTTTCGCTGCCCGTTTTCCGAAGTGACGGCCACCAAAGCGTGGATGCGTATCACCCACTACAGAAAGTGTCATGGGTTTTCTGATCCCTCCTCAAACCCGGGGTTACAACGGGGGTACAGCGTGAGATTAAGGACACTGCTATCGCCCTCACGGCTGCACCTGCCCCAACCGAATGCTTCTGATTTAGGCCATTTTGGGCGGGTTCTCTACCCACAGTTTGCCCTCGGAGAACTACCATGAAAACTCGTTCTATCGCCGCTATCACCCTGGGGATCGCCGCTGCCTCCCTGGCCGTTCTGCCCCTCTCTGCCCAAGCCCAAGAACTGCCGACCGACTACAACTATGTCGGCGCTGGCGTGGCCGTCGGTGACTTGGGAAACAGTGATGTTGGGCTGTCTATTAACAGCAAAATCACTGTGGCCGATCACGTTTCGGTGCGCCCCGGCGCAATGTCTAACCTCAATTTCAGCCAACCCAACGGCGAAACCGTCTTTCTGCTGCCCGTCACCTACGACTTCAACCCCATTACGGACAACGGTCGGCTGCTGCCCTTCGTCGGGGCTGGGGTTTCGGTCTCCACCCAAGGGGCTGGGGCGGTTGGGCCACTGGTCACCGGGGGGGTAGACTACCGGATTACCGACCGGGTGGTGGCCAACGGCACGGTGAACTGGTCTATTTACGGTAATAGCCAAGTGAACGGTACCATCGGCCTCGGCTACACCTTCTAGTCGATCCCGGCGAGGGACTTGGCTGAGGGGTTGGCCCACCGCCCTTCAGCCACCGCCAAGCCCCCTATCAACGCTCCATCGTCGTTCATCGACAAGGCTAACCAAGCTCCTAGATCGCCTTCTAGGGGCTTTTTTTGAGGATGATCTGGCCCGTTAGCCCTCCCCCTCTCGGGTTGACCTTAGCGTTCTGGGGAGGTTTGGGCAATGGTGATCCACTCGGCGACGATGTAGGGAGCGACGACTATCTGGGCCGAGGACTGGCCCCCCAAGGGCACGGCTAGGGTCAGGGGAATGGGGCGAGGCAGGGTTTCTAGGACAGCGGACATATCGTACTGGCTGACGTTCTCCGGCAGCACAGAGGCCGGGGTTTGGGGATCGAGGGCATAGGGCGCGGCCCAGTGGGCCGTGGTGCCGGTGTCAATGGTGAGGTCGCCCTGGCGGTCTACGGCCACCTGCCCCGGAAAGCCCACGAGCCGGAGGTAAATCCCTTGCACGGTTTGGCCCTGGTAGCGCTTAAATACGGTGGCTTGCCACGCCATATCCCGCTGATCCCGGAGACTTTGGCGGGATCGGTAGGTGGTTTGACCGGGCTGCTCTTGGTAGGTGTGGATGGAGGCCCAGGCCGGGGCAGCGGTGGCCAGTAGCACCATGATGCTCAAGACCAACGCCAGGATGATCCGACGCACCCAAAGCCATAGGGTGTCTGGGGAGATGAGGTCGCTGGGAATCATGCCTTTTCCGCGTTCCGGGATAGCCCTTTCTAGGGTATACCCGGAGAAGGATTTAAAGGCTTCGCATTTGGTCGAGGGTCTGGCGATAGCCGATGGCGTTGCCCTGCTGAAGGTAAAGGTTGGCGGCCTGTTCAAAGTCGAGGCGTGCCCCTAGGCTATCCCCCAGCCTTGCTCGCACCATGCCCCGGTTGAAGAACAATTCGGGATTAGTGGGATTTGGATTTTGGGCGATGGCCTGGGAAAAGTCATTGTAGGCATTGGGAGCCTGCCCGATCATCAGGAAAGCATATCCCCGGGCGGCATAGACCTCTGGGGTATCAGGCCGAATGGCAAGGGCTTGGCTGTAGTCGTCGATGGCTCCGAAGGGATCACCGAGGGCCACGCGCACCTCGCCTCGGGCCAGGAAGGCCTCCACATAGCCCGGGTTGATGAGGAGCGCTTCGTTGTAGTGGTTTAGGGCGGTGGTGAGGGCACCCCGCTGCCGCAGCACATCGCCCAGAAGCTTGTGGGCCAGGGCGGAGTTGGGATCGATTTGGATCGCCCGGGAAAAATCTTGCTCAGCCGCAATCAGGTTGCCCTGGCTGGCTTGAATGCTGCCTCGGCTGATATAGGCCTCTGTCAGTTCCGGGTTCAGCGTGATGGCCCGGTTGAGATCCTCAAGGGCACGGGTGGGTCGTCCTTGGCGGAAGTACACATGGCTGCGGTTGAGGTAGGCGCTGGCCAGTTGGCCGTCGCTCCGAATCGCGTCAGTGAGGTCGCGCAGGGCCGCATCATAGAGCCCCAGGCGATAGTGGGAAACGCCTCGCCCCATATAGGCCCTGGGGCGATCGCCATTGAGTTCCAGGGCGCGGCTAAAGTCGGCAATCGCATCGGCATAGTTGCCGAGGGCTTCCTGGGCAAACCCTCGCAACAAAAAGGCGGATGCCTCAAGGGGGTTGAGGTCAGCGGCCATGGAAAAGTCCTCTAGGGCGAGGTCATAGCGGCCTTGTCCGGCGTCAATCAGCCCCCGATACAGGTAGGCGGTGACGGTGTTGGCATCGAGGGTAATGGCGGTATCAAAGTCGGCCTGGGCTTGGGAGAGGTTGCCCTGGCGGTAAAAGAGCGTGCCACGCACGAGATACAGGGTGGCGGAGTTGGGGGTGAGGAGGATGGCCCGGTTCAGATCGACTAAGGCGAAATCCTCCTGGCCTTGTTGGGAGAAGGTCAGCCCGCGATAGAGGTAGGCATTGGCATTGCTGGGGTCGAGATCGATGGATCGGCTGAGCAGTTCCATCGCGGCGTCATAGTTTCGCTGGTTATAGCGATCAATGCCCTGGGTGAGCGCCTCTGCCGCCATGACCCGAGGATTCACCGGCTCGCTGGCGGGCGCTGGATCCGGGGTCGATGCCGGGGGGGTGGGGCTGGCTTCGGGGGGCGGGTTTCCGAGGGGGAGGTTTTCCAGGGGGAGGTTTTCCAGGGGCAGTTCCTCCGGCGACCAGTCGAAGAGGGGGTCTGGGTTGGCGGGTTCGCTCTCCGTGGGAACCTCCGGTTCGATTAGGGAGGACGCGTCGGTGGAGGGGGTGTTGGCGTCGTCGGTGAGGGGTAAGGCCGCCGGGGACTCCTGGGCCAGGGCTACCGGAATTCCCCCTAGCCAAAGGCCGATTACCCCACCAAGCAATAGGCTGTGATGTATGTTCACCGTGTTTCCCTCCATCGCCGGGATCTGACGCACAGGGCTTGGCCCTGGCGCTAATGATAGGTCAGCTTTTGGGGGATGGAATACTGAGTTGGGGGTTTTGTGGGACGAGTCTTGTGGGAGGCTAGGGGCCATCGAGTCTAGGGTTTAGGGTGGATCGGGATGGATACTGATATTTTCGGGATTGAGGCTGATAGTTTGCTGATATTTTAAGGGGCGGGGGATGGGTCGCCTTGGCATGTGGAATAAGGTGACGGTGGCGCGGATGGGATGGGCAACCAAGATGTTCAGCAAGGTCGGAATGGCGCATGGGGGATGGCACAGCGGCTCATGGGGTGATTGGATGGCGAGAGTGGGTGTCCCTGCCAACCTTGGGCGTCCCAGCGATCAAGGCCAAGGTGGATACGGGGGCACGTTCATCGGCCCTCCATGCCTTTGACCTAGAGCATTTCCATCGCCAGGGGGTGGCCATGGTGCGATTTCAGGCCCACCCCATCCAGCGCGATGACCGCTATATCATCAGTGCCGAGGCGGCTCTGTTGGAGGAACGGTGGGTACGCAACTCGGGCGGGCAGGAAGAACTGCGCCCGGTGATCGAGACCACCGTGCAGGTGGGAAGCCATCGCTGGCCCATTGAACTCACGCTCACCAACCGAGATGTGATGGGGTTCCGGCTCCTGTTAGGGCGGCAAGCCGTACGCCGCCGCTACCTGGTTGACCCTGGCCATTCCTACCTGCAACCCCTAGATTCTTTCCTTAACGATCCTTAGGCCCGCTATGAAGATTGTGATTCTCTCCAGGGATGCCGCCCTCTACTCGACCCGGCGCTTGAAGGAGGCGGGCGAGGCGCGGGGCCACGAAATCCAGGTAATTGACCACCTGCGCTGCTACATGAATATCACCTCCCACCGGCCCACGGTGCTCTACCAGGGGAAAACCCTCGAAGACGTGGACGCGGTGATCCCGCGCATTGGGGCCTCCAGCACCTTCTATGGCACGGCGGTGGTGCGTCAGTTTGAGATTATGGGCGTGTTTACCGCCAATACCTCCATGGCCATTTCCCGTTCTCGCGACAAGCTGCGATCGCTACAAATTATGGCCCGTCGCGGAATTGGCCTACCCGTGACGGGGTTTGCCCACTCCACGAAGGATATTGACGGTCTCGTGGATATCGTGGGCGGTGCGCCCCTGGTCATTAAATTGCTGGAGGGTACCCAGGGCATTGGCGTCGTCCTGGCGGAAACCCAGCAGGCCGCCAAGTCCGTGATCGAAGCCTTTCGGGGGCTGGACGCCAACATTCTGGTGCAGGAGTTTATTCAAGAAGCGGGGGGGATGGATATCCGCTGCTTCGTGATTGGGGATAAGGTGGTGGCCGCCATGAAACGCCAGGGTGCCCCCGGGGAATTTCGATCTAACCTCCATCGCGGTGGATCCGCCAGCCGCGTCCGCCTGACCCCCGAGGAACGCAGTACCGCGATTCGAGCGGCCCGGGCCATGGGGCTGCGGGTCGCCGGAGTGGATATGCTGCGATCCAACCACGGCCCCGTGGTGATGGAGGTGAACTCCTCGCCAGGGTTGGAGGGCATTGAAGCGGCGACGGATATCGATGTGGGCGGCAAGATTATTGACTTTGTGGTGAAGCAAACCGCCCGTAAAAAGGCTAAAAAATCTGCCAGTAATCGCACCAACTACTAGACCTTGCGATGCCTGGGTATCGTCTGGATGGGTGGCCTAAACGCAGCAAAGGCGCAGCCTAGGCCGCGCCTTTGATAATCCGCCTAGAACGGCTAGGCGGATCTCATGCAGCTTCCATCCAATCATAGATTTGCTCAAGTTGCTCCAGGGTAACTAAACCATACTGCCAAAGGATCATGGGTAAAGGGCCAGGATCCTGTTCGCTGTGTTTAAGAGCCACCTGCAACGACGCCGTGGAAATCGCCAAATCCTCTTGCAGGAATTGCAGCAAGTTCGGAGTTGCATTGACCGTCATTATTTATCACCTCCTTGGTTGAGCCGCGATGGGGCGAAAAGATGTTGCCCACGATTTTACACAAGGATGCCCACTTGGCAACATCAATTTTTAACTCGGTTTTGAACTCGGTGATCGCCCTGGGGTGGCCTGGTCGTCTGTGGGGGGCACCAGGATAGGCCCAGAGGTTGGCCCTAGGTAGGGATCGCCCCCAGACAGGGCGATGGTCAAGCCAGATCCTCGGGGAGACGTCACCTTCGCTCTACTGTAGATCACCTTGACGGCGGTTGCCCTAGGGAATTTAACGGTTTAAACCGAAGGATTTTGGAGGGTTTTCCGATTTCCCCCTGGTTTTCCCCTAGGGGGCAATCCAGTCTTCTTCCCAGGGGCCGCCGCCGGTTTCTAGGCTCGCCTGGTGGCTTTGGGCCGCCAGTTCCAGGGTGAGGGTGTGACCGCGCTTGCGCCATAGGGTGAGGCGGAGGTGTCCGTGGGCTGTTTCCCGGCAACGGAAGGTCAGTCCCTCCTGGGTGGGGGTGCGCAGGGGGGTGCCAGGACAATCCGTGTGGCCCATCAGTTCGATGACATAGTCGGGGCATTCGGCCCGCAGGTGCCAGGAACCCCAGGGGGCGATGTGCCAGTGCAGGGTCGCATTCCAGGGCACAAACTCGTAGAACTGTCCTTGGTAGTGCAGCCCCACCATCGCCACTTCCTCCATCCAGGTGATGACCTGGCGGCGTCCGCCCCCGGCGGTGAGCGTGAGATCAGGGCGATCAAAGGCATTGCATTGCAGCCAGAACCACTTCTGGGGAAAGGATCCGCCCCAGTTCTTTTCGCCATAGGCGGGGGCTTGGGTAAAGGCATAGCGGCTTCCTTGCCACTCAATCCAGCCCGTGGCCAGCCCGTGGGCCATGAGCACCTGCCAGCCCGGTTCAAAAATCTGGAATTGGGACAGCCAGCCAGCGGTGGACTGCTGGCGGTGGCGGGGGTGGCCCCAGCCATAGACGGGCTCGGTGGCATACTGCCAGCGCACCGTGTCGTTGTGATAGGGATTGTAGATCTGTCCCTGGTGCCAGGTGGCGGTGACTTGGTAGCCCTCGGTGATGTGGCGGTCAAAGTCGCTGGGGAGGAGAAACTGAGGATTGAGGCGAAGCGCTGGGCGGAGTGATCGCCAGTGGCCCAGGCCCAATCCGTCTTTCCAGGCCCAAAATAATTGAGGATTGGGAAAGGTGCGGCACAGGTAGCCATCCTGGGGGCCAAGGATTTGCAGGGCTCCGCCACTGTGGGGCTGGCCTCCCTGGGGATCCTCGATGGAATACATGAAGGCAAAGGTTTGACCCACCTCCGGCAGAGTGACCCGGAAGTACCAGCCCTCGAAAAATCGGCCTTGGGCACCTGCCCCATGGTAGCCACTGTGGGGGGTTTGGAGGGGGTGAAGAGGGGGCTGCCCCAGCCCTGCCCAGGGCCACCCCGCCCGGTCATAGGGCCAAACTGAGGGCAGGGGCAGGCGACGGCAGAGGGGAGTTAAGACCCAAGGGCTGACGCGAAACATCAGGCCTCTTCGACCCAGCGGGGCACGTAGCGCCAGCCGTCACGGATGTGGTCGCGATGGCCTTGGTAGTCCGGTTGTTTGTCTCCCACCAGCCGCCAAAAGGCTTTGGAATGGTTCATGTGGATGGTGTGGCACAGTTCGTGAATAAAGACGTAATGCACCAGTTCCGGCGGCAAGAACATGAGTTTGTAGTTCAAGCTAATGTCTTTGTGGGTCGAGCAACTGGCCCAGCGGGTCTTCTGGCCCCGAATGGAAATCTTATTAAAGGGCAGACCCACCTCGAAGCTGATCTCTCGCAGCCAGGGAGCAAACTCGGCCTGGGCCTTGCGAGTCAGCCATTGCCGTAGCAGATTGGCGCAGGCCCTATCGTTCTCCACATCCCCTCGCAGCAGCAGCGTGAGGGGGCTAGGTTGGCTGAGGGTAAGGCGCTGACCCGGACTGGATCTGTAGATCACCTCCCAGGTTTGGTGGCGGGCTCGCAGGTCAATTTGGCTGGGTTTTGCTTCAAAATGGGCCTCGGCCAGATTCGCGGTTTTGCGCTCCACCTGCCGTACGGTCTGCCACAGCCAATCCCGGCGTTTGTGCAAAATCTCTGGCACCTGGGCTGAGTCAAAGCCCAGGGGAATCACCACTTCAATGTCGCCGTTCACGTGAACCTTGATGGACACATGGCGGGCACGGCGGCTTTCCCGAATGCGATAGTCCGGCAATTCTGGGGGAATCCGATCCCATAATTCAAGCTGTTGGGAAGGCTCCGTCATGCCCGTGGCCCGATCACATCACCTGTTCTATCCTACGGTGGTCTAGAAACGAGAGCAAAATTTTATGGTGAGGATGCCCTAACCACCGCACCTGCCCCGCTTGTTCCGAATAGCGTTGTTTCTGGCGAATCTCTGCCTCCGTCCATAGGGCCAAATCCCACCCCTCCATCAGGGTGAGTGCCGTGACCTCTACCGTTAGTGGCCCGTGGAAGACATGGCGGATGACCTGGTCGGTCTCCATGCGCTGAAACAGGTGGATCTCCGGTGGTGCATAGCCAATTTCCTCCAGCAGTTCCCGCCGCATTGCGGTTGTTGGGTCTTCTCCGGGCTCAAGATGCCCGCCAAAGAAGCCCCAACAACCTGGAAATAAAATATTGGGGTTGTCATCCCGCAGTTGCAGCAAAAACCGATTCCCTTGGTACAAAATGGCCACGGCCACCTCGGTTTTCTGGGCCATCTTGCTTCTCCTCCAGCCCCTTGGTGTTGCTCCCCTATCCTAAACCGCGATTATCCTAAACCGCGATGGGGCTCTGCCATCGCGGCGA
>JAYKHF010000144.1:0-4474 GCA_035285305.1 Leptolyngbya sp. | reverse complement strand
GATTTTCTCTAAATCAGACTCGAATTTGTATAAATACATTGATCCCCGTATAATGGGTGGGCTTAATATTCCTTTACTTAGGATGCTTCTGCCATGGCCCTTCATCAACCCAAGCCCTACACTGTGTTGATTACGGCCACGGGCAAGACGGCGATTACCCTGACCTTGAACCCTTGGGTCGCCTTGGCTACCGGCACCATGCTGGTGGGTGGGGTGGCGGCAACCATTGCAGGGCTGACCTACCACAACTGGCAGTTGGCCGAGCAAAATCAGGCCCTCACGGACACCGCTAACGAGGTCTTAACGGAACTCAACGCCATCGGCAGCGAAATTCGGGTGCTCAAGCATCGAGCTGGGGTGTCCGATGCCGAGTGGGATGCGCTTTCCCCCGATGCTGAAACAACGCCCCAGGGCCAGGGTGGGCAAGCCCTAGAGGCTCCGCCAGAACTGCTGTTAGCCACGGCCCAGCGTCGGCTTCCGGCCCTGTCGGCGGTGTTGACGATGGATGTGCGTCCGGCCTTGGAAGCCACCCTAGAGGCGGAGGCCGATCAGCGGGCGGCCTTCCCCGATGGCAAGCCCGTGGCGGGGGAGGCCAAGGTGTCCTCGGAGTTTGGTGTGCGGTCTAATCCCTTTGGGGGCAGCAGCTACGAAGTACACGAAGGGATTGACTTTGCGGGGCCGGTGGGTCAGCCGATTTTAGCCACCGCCGACGGGGTCGTCGTCAAGGCCGACTATGAACGCGGCTACGGCAACCATGTCAAAATTGACCACGGCCATCAGTACGAAACCCTCTATGCCCACCTGTCTCAGATGACCGTCAAGATCGGCGATCGCGTGCGGCGGGGAGATGTGATCGGCCACCTGGGCAACACCGGACGATCCTCCGGCCCCCACCTGCACTACGGTATCTATCGCAACGGGCAGGCGGTCAACCCCCGCTATTTCCTCAAGCTCGAGGATTAAGGAGCAACGACTCCCCAGGAAAATGCCCAGGGAGGGGGGTGAAATAGTAGGATCGAAAAGCTTACACCTTCACTTTTGGCAAGACCGATCCTATGGGCAGTACTTTTGGGCAGCTATTTCGTATTACCACCTTTGGCGAATCCCACGGCGGCGGCGTGGGGGTGGTAATTGATGGCTGTCCGCCCCGGTTGGATCTCAGCGTGGAGGAAATTCAGGCGGAGCTAGATCGGCGGCGACCGGGCCAAAGCAAAATTACTACCCCCCGCAAGGAGAGCGATCGCTGCGAAATTCTCTCCGGTCTGTTCCAGGGCAAAACCCTAGGGACGCCGATTGCCATCCTGGTGCGCAACCAAGACACCCGCCCCCAAGACTATAGCGAGATGGCCACCACCTATCGCCCCTCCCACGCCGACGCCACCTACGACGCCAAGTACGGCTTCCGCAACTACCAGGGCGGCGGACGATCCTCAGCCCGGGAAACCATTGGTCGCGTCGCCGCCGGGGCGGTGGCCAAAAAGATCCTTCAGCAGGTGGCCGGGGTGGAAATCATCGGCTATGTCAAGCGCATTCAGGATTTGGAGGGCACCATCGATCCCGACACCGTCACCCTGGCCCAGGTGGAGAGCAATATCGTGCGTTGCCCCGACGCTGAGATGGCAGAGCGCATGATCGACCGCATCGAAGCCATCCGCGACCAAGGGGATTCCATCGGCGGCGTGGTGGAATGCGTGGCCCGTGGGGTGCCCGTGGGTCTGGGCGATCCCGTATTTGACAAGCTGGAGGCCGATCTGGCCAAGGGCGTCATGTCCCTGCCCGCCAGCAAGGGCTTTGAACTGGGGTCGGGCTTTGCGGGCACCCTCCTCACCGGCAGCGAACACAACGACGAATACTACACCGACGACAACGGCCAACTGCGCACCCGCACCAACCGATCCGGCGGCACCCAGGGCGGCATCTCCAACGGCGAAAACATTATTATTCGTGCGGCCTTCAAGCCCACCGCCACCATCCGCAAGGCCCAAAACACCGTGACGAACAGCGGCGAAGCCACCGTCCTCGCCGCCCGGGGTCGCCACGATCCCTGTGTGTTGCCCCGGGCCGTGCCCATGGTGGAAGCCATGGTGGCCCTGGTGTTGTGCGATCACCTACTGCGCCACCACGGCCAATGCACCCTGTTTTAGGTGCAGGGGAAGTTTTAGGTGCAGGGAAAAACCCGTGAAACGGGCTTTAGACCTTGACCACCATGCCTGCAACCGAGTCGGGGATTCCGGTTGAAAGGGGCCTATCTTCACTACAATTGTTATGTTTTGCGCAGGTTCGGTCTTCGCGAGATCCTCGCCCAGCCAAGCGACGCAAACCATCTGTGAGACTGCCGTAGACACCGTGGCAATGAGGAGAATGTGTGAGTATACCGGAGTTATTTGAACGGGGCGGCATCGCCATGTGGCCCCTGCTGCTGTTGTCGATTCTGGCCGTGGGGACGATTCTAGAGCGCATTTGGTTTTGGTCTCGCATCCTCACCCGCGAGCGGGAGGTCTCCGGGCGAGTGCTAGAAGCAGCCCTGAGGGACTGGCGAGCAGCGGCAGACATCGCCCAGCGTTCTAGCGTTCTCCCCATGGGGCGGTTCCTATCCTCAGCCCTCAAACTCCAAACCCCTGACCCTGAAGTCTTTCGACTCGCCTTAGAAACCTCCGCCAATGAAGAACTGGCCACCATGGGCAAGGGCGACAAGGTTCTGGAAGCGGTGATTGCCCTCTCCCCCCTGCTGGGGCTCCTGGGGACGGTGCTGGGGTTGATCAACTCCCTCGGCTCGATTCAGATTAGCGACCTAGGCAGCGGCGATGCCACCGCTGGCACCTCCCTCGGCATTAGTGAAGCCCTGATTAGCACCGCCACGGGGTTGATCATCGCCATCATCAGCCTCGCCTTTTATCGGTTGTTCCAGGGGTTCATCTTTGGGCAAGCCAAGATGTTCCGGCAGGCGGGCAGCGAACTGGAACTGCTCTATCGCCAAAGCTGGGCCTTGGGCAACGTGCCGGCCCCGATCCCCAGGGACATACCTGCCGAAGCGGCCTCCTCAGAAGCCCCCGTTTCCTCCAACAATCCTGAGGCTAGCTCCCTATGAAGATTGATCTACTCGACAGCCCCAAGGAGGACGTGCGCCTAGAGATCATCCCGATGATCGACGTGATCTTCTGCATCCTGACCTTTTTCATCCTGGCGGCGGTGGGGCTCACCCGGCAGCAAGCCATTAGCCTCGATTTACCCTCCGCCCAAACCGGCCAACCCCTCCCGGGCCAGATGGGTAGCCTGGGTGATCGCCTCTACGTCAGCGTCGATAACCTCGGCCAGGTCTACCTAGATAGCCAGCCCGTCAGCATTGAACTGCTCTACGATGTGCTGTTGCAATTTAACCAGGTGAACCCGGGCGGCCTGATGGTGCTCTATGCCGCCCGGGATGCCCGCTACGAAGATGTCGTCGGCGTGTTGGATATCCTGCGATCAGTGGGGGGCGAGCGGGTCGCCTTGGCCACCCTGCCCCGCGACATCGACCTCAGTGATCCCAATGCCAATGCCTTTCCCTTTCCGGGCGATGGCTTCCCATCGGACAGTGATCCAACCTCCAGACCGGAAGGGTTGAACCCCGACTCCCTCGACGGCCTCGACGGGTTGACGAACCCCAGCCTTCCCCTCAGTCCGTCCAATCCCCTCAATCCGAGAGATAACATGGCCCCCGGCTTCAGCCCCGGAACGGATCAGTCTGGGGATAGCCCCACCGCCAACTAGCCCAGCCAGTTCATCCCGCCAATCACCAGCAGCAGCAACACCACCGCCGTCAGCCAACTGACCCGACCCCGCAGGGCGTTAATCTCGGCGGCTTGGCGTTCCAGCAAGGGCGCTTCAATGCGGGGGGGGAGCCCCACAGGGGGTAGGGCGGCATCGGTGGGTGCCACATCAATTACGGGGGTCATGTCTTCGGTTTCGATCAGCAGCGGGCCATCAAATCGCAGCAGATTAAACAACCAGCGGGTAATGAGCCAAGGGCAGTTCCGTTTGAACCAACGCAGGGCAAAAAGCCGAAACATGGGCTTACTGAGGCGGGCAATCCCCTTCAGGGGCCAGCGCAGGGCATTGATGGGCACCTTTTGATCAATCAGACGCGCAGAACCGACATCGTAGAGGCAGTCGAGTACCGACTGAGCAACCGCCTCCTCCCGCTGAAACAGATTTTCGAGCAACCGCAGCACCTCCTCCACGCGCTCTACCTCCGCTTGGGTCAGCGAAGCGAGGGGCTGAAGGGAATAGGGAGGCCGGTTTTGCGTCATGGCAGCGATGAAAGGGGGAAAGCCAAGGGGCTCCAGAAAAAACCGAGAAAACCAGGCAATTTCTACATAGCATTCACTATGTTCAAGTCTACCGGGTGTTTTTCGATCTCTGTCACCCTCCCTTATCCCCTAGTGGTTTGTCAGGGTTAATTTTAGGGTTGCAGATATCCTCAAAGCCCTTCGAC
>JAYKHF010000143.1:0-22907 GCA_035285305.1 Leptolyngbya sp. | reverse complement strand
GCGATCCCGTGCGTTCAAACATAGCTAGGTGGGCAGGACAAATCGGGTGCCAATCTTCCCCCAGCAGCACGGCATCGCGTCCGTCCAAGCTTTCAACGTCGTACCAAAAATCGGTTTGGTCAATGCGACCCGAAATAGCGAGGACATCAGGGTTATGCAACTGGTAGGCCAACGCCCCAGCGGAGCGATAATCGGTCGTCAACAGCAGGGGATGATCTAAGGTTTCGGCCTGGGCGGTGACGGCGGCGGCAACCTGATCCCAGCCAAAGAGGGCGGCACTGTCGGGATCGGCTGGCCCAAACAGGGCTGTGAGGGGAAGCACCGTGTAGTGAAGGGTTAGCACCACCACGGCAAACAGTCCCAACCCTTGGGCGGCCATCATTTGGCGGGGGTAGCGCAGGGGCAATGCGTCATTCTGACGGTAAACCTGATCCGCCAGCAGGGGAAACAGCAGTGGATAGGCCAGGATATTCCAGTAATACAGCGCCACGGACACTAGGGATAGGGCGACAAAGGTACCCGTCGAGAGGACAAAAATCCACCCCGCCACCACCGGATAGAGGGACGGACGGACGATGTTGTGATTTACCCGTTGCCATGACCACCCCAGTCGCCATAATCCCCAGGCCTGAATCGGGCCGAGGATGAGGGCACAAAGCAGCACAAAGACCAGGGGTTGCAGCAGATTCAGGGTCAATCCGCCGGTGGTGCGATCGCCATAGAACTGAAAGGAGGCAAACCCCTGCTGCCAGTTCCAAATCAAAATGGGGGACAGGGTGAGGGCGGTGATGCCCAAAGCCAGGTACAGCCGGGAATCCAAAAACAACCGCCGCAGGGATCGCTGGGTTAGCAGCGTGGCCAAAAATCCTAGACCCACAAACAGGGCGCTGTATTTGCTGAGTCCGGCTAGGCCCAAAAACAGGGCTGATCGGTAGAGGTAGCGGGATTGTCCGCCACCATCGGCTCGATAGCCATCCCCAAACCGAACGAAATCAAAGCTGCTGAGTACGGCAAAGGTCACGAGCCAATGGTCATGCCAAGCCATCGCCAAAAACAAAAAAAACAGCGGCGATGATGCTAACAGCAAGATCATCAGCCACAGCCGATCTCCGCCATCGTCACCATAGAGATAGCGGCCAATGCGATACAAGGTGACGGCTAAAATCCCGCTACTGACCAGGTTTGGCAACCGTAGTACCCAGGTGGCGGGGCCGCACAAGGTGGATACAAGTCCCTGAATCCAGGCATGAAGGGGGGGATGATCGTAGTAGGAAAACCCGGGATGCTGGCCCCACAGCCAGTAGTAGGCTTCGTCGGGGTTGGGGAAGGCGAAGCCCCAAAACCAGAGGCGCACCGCCATAAAGGCCAGCAAAAACCAGCGGCCCCACCGCCCTACCGGAGACTGAAAGAGAGGGCGGAGAACAGCGAGGACACCGTGGAATGGGGCGCAGAACATGATCGACCGGGGAGGACGCCTCGCCCCGTTAGATAATCATGCCGTCGGGAATGGTGGCGTTTTTCAGTACGACAACGATGCCGCTGCGGATGTAAAACCCGAGGTCCTCCCGTTCCGCTTCCTGCACGTTTTCTTTGTTGACGATCTGGACGTTGCGGCCAATCCGGGCGTTTTTGTCCACAATGGCGCGCCGAATAATCGATCCTTCCCCAACGCCCATGGGCACTTTGCCTCGGGTGAGGTGCTGGCTGCTTTCTGAGAGGGGTTCGTAGTAGTCAGCCCCCATGAGGAGGGAGTCTTCGATGATGCAGTTGGCATTGACGCGCTGGCGCAGACCAATGACGGAATGGTGGATGCGGCAGTTCTTGAGGATACAGCCCTCGGTGATGCTGGATTCCGTGATATGGCAATCCTGGAACTTGTTGGGGGGGAGGTAGCGAGAACGGGTATAGATGGGCGCGTCTTCGTGGTAGAAGCTGAAGGGCGGCTGGGGCTGCATGGTGAGCGCCAGGTTGGCATCGTAGAAGGCTTCAATTGTCCCGATGTCTTCCCAATAGCCGTCGAACAGGTAGGCTTGCACGTTGTGATCCCGGGCCGAGGCTGGGATGATTTCCTTGCCAAAGTCGGTTTGGTCGAGGCCCTTGCGCAGCAGATCGATCAACACCTGCTTTTTGAAGACATAGATACCCATGGAGGCAATAAAGGGTTGCTCTGTGGCCTGTTCTGGGGTCAGCCCCAGGACGGTGGTATCGACCTTCATGCGTTCTAGGGCGTCTCCCTTGGGCTTCTCGCTGAAGTCCACCACGCGCCCGGTGCCGTCAATCTTCATCAGACCAAAGTCCGAGGCCTGCTTATAGCCCATGGGCACCACCGACAGCGTAATATCGGCGTTGGTGGCTCGGTGGCGCTCTACGAACAGACTGTAGTCCATGCGGTAGAGGTGATCGCCGGAAAGAATCAGGAAATCATCGACATTCCAGGTGTCAAACAGCCAGAGATACTTCCGTACCGCATCCGCTGTGCCCTGGAACCAACTGGGGCTTTCCGGGGTTTGCTGGGCGGCCAACACCTCCACAAAGCCATCCGTGAAGTGGGAGAACTGGTAGGCCCGCGAAATGTGGCGGTTTAGGGACGCGGAGTTGAACTGGGTGAGAACGTAGATTTTATGAATCTCGGAGTTAATGCAGTTGCTCACCGGGATGTCAATGAGGCGATATTTCCCAGCCAGGGAAACGGCGGGCTTGGCCCGAAACTTGGTCAACGGATACAACCGGGTGCCGGCACCCCCACCCAAAATGATCGCCAATACTGATTTCACGCTTCTCCCTCGTTGATCCCCGCAGGTGTCCTTGGTTTGCACATCTACAGTTTGGGCCTGAGGGTACACCTTGACAAGGGGGATCAGGGAAGATTCTAGGAGATTGTGACCTAGCCCACATCCCCTCCTCGGAAGAAGGCAAACGGTGCTGTTCTATGCTGCTCCAAGCAAGGGAGGCCCGTTGAACGGAAATATGTCCTTTCGTTAAGCTGTGAGGGGTGATAATTAACGTTGAATTTGTAGAAGGCTCCCCGTGATGACTGCTGCTACCGCTGATGGGATCTCAACCTGGAAGATTAACCTGCTCTACGATGGCGACTGTCCCCTCTGTCGGTGGGAGGTGGAGTCTCTCCAGCGCAAGGATCGGGGGCGAGGGCTGGTGAAGTTTACCAACATCGCCGCTGCCGACTATTCTGCGGCGGAAAACGGCGGCGTAGACTATGCCACAGCTATGGGGCGCATCCATGCGGTGCTGGCCGATGGCACGGTGATCAACAATGTGGAGGTCTTTCGCCAGGTGTATCGGGTGCTGGGGGTGGGTTGGCTCTATGCGCCTACGGGGTGGCCCCTCCTCGGCCCCCTGGTGGATTGGGTCTATGGCCTCTGGGCGCAGGGGCGGCTAGCCCTCACCGGACGACCGAACTTGGCCACCCTGCTGGCCCAGCGACAGGCCCAGGCGGCGGGCTGTGGCGATCGCTGTCGGGTGGATTAGCTTACACTGTAAATAGATGTAACGTTTATGAGTTTGCCATGGCCTCCGTGGACCTAGCCCAGATTGCGGCCCAGTTGCAGAGTCACAATTCTAAAGACCGGATGTTGGCCCTGGCTTCCCTGCGCGATGTGCCAGCGGCCCAGGCGGCCCCGCTGATCCGGCAGGTTCTGGATGACGACAATATGCAAATCCGCTCGATGGCGGTCTTTGCCCTCGGGATCAAACCCGACGCCCAAGCCTGCGAGAGCCTCATGCAGTTGCTCACCTCCGATCCGGACTACGGCATTCGCGCCGATGCCGCCGGAGCCTTGGGCTACCTCGAAGATCCCCGCGCCTTTGAAACCCTCGTGCGCGCCTTTTACGAAGACACCGACTGGCTAGTTCGCTTTAGTGCCGCCGTCGCCCTCGGTAATTTGAAGGATCCCCGCGCCCACGATGTGCTCATGCAGGCCCTTCAGAGCGATCAGGAAGTGATGCAACAGGCGGCCATCGCCGCCGTGGGGGAAATTGGCGATGTGGCCGCCGTCGATGAAATTCTTAAGTTTGCCCAGTCTGAGGACTGGCTAGTGCGGCAGCGCTTGGCGGAGGCCCTGGGCCACTTGCCCAGCCCCAAAACCGAAGCCGCCCTGCGCTACCTGGAAAAAGACGCCCATTTCCAAGTGGCGGAGGCGGCCCGGATTTCCCTGGAACGGCTTCAGTCGGCCTCCTAGCCTGAGCCCCATCACCGCATGGGCTCAAGATCCGCCGGATGACTCTGCCCCTTAACCATGAGGCTGGGCTGGGTGAGGGTTTCGGCCAGCCATCGGTCGATGACCTGGGCGGGTTGCGGTTTACTAAACCAGTAGCCCTGCCCCAGGTCGCAGCCGAGATTGCGCAGAAGATTGACGTCGGCCTGGGTTTCGATGCCTTCGGCGATGGCGGTGAATCCGAGCTGGTGGGCGAGGGTAATGATGGTTTCGACAATTTTGTAGTGATGGGGGCTAGCCTGCATTTGGCTGACGAAGGATCGGTCGATTTTCAGGTGGTTGATGGGGAACTGGTAGAGGTAGCTGAGGGAGGAGTAGCCGGTGCCAAAGTCGTCGATGCTGAGGGCGATGGAACGCTGGCGCAGGGCATGGAGGACGGTGAGGGTGGCCTGGATGTCGTCGATCAGCATACTCTCGGTGATTTCTAGCACCAGCGATTGAGGGGACAGTCCGGTGTGGGCCAGAATTTCGTCGATATGGGTGATCAGCCTGGGGCTGTGGATCTGCATCGCCGCCAGGTTAACGCTAATGGTGAGGCTGCGGGCGAGGGGATAGCGATCTTGCCAAGCCTGTAACTGCCGACAGGCGGACTCCATCAGGTGGTAGCTGAGGGGCACAATCAATCCCGTTTCCTCGGCCAGGGGAATAAAATCATCGGGGGAGACGATCCCCCGCTGGGGGCTTTGCCAACGCACCAGGGTTTCAAAGCCCTGGATGGTGGCGGTGGCCAGATCGATGATGGGTTGATAGTAGAGGATAAATTCCTCGGGATGATCCAGCAGCGATCGCCGGAATTCCGTTTCCAGTTGCAGGCGGCTGATGGCCTGGGTGTGCATGGCGCTGTTGAAGACCTCGTAGCTGTCGCGGCCCTTGTGCTTGGCGCGATACATGGCAATGTCGGCATCCCGCAAGAGTTCCGAGGCATTGGTGTAGGTGCTATCCCCCATGACGATGCCCACGCTGACCGTGGTAAAGACCTCCTGGCTGCTGAGGTGGAGGGGTTCGCGCAGGCTGGCCAAGACGGTTTCCGTGAGATGAATGACTTCGGATAGGTCGGCCACATCATCCATCAAGAGAATAAATTCGTCTCCCCCGAGGCGGGCGGCTAGGTCTGCCGGACGGGCCACGCTGCGCAGGCGACTGGCCATTTCAATTAACAGTTCATCGCCAATTAGGTGGCCGAGGCTGTCGTTCACCACCTTGAAGCGATCCACATCTAAAAACAGCACCGCAAACCGATAGTGCCGATGGCGATGGGCGCGGTGCAGGGCGACCTCTAGCCGATCCTGTAATAACTTGCGGTTGGGCAACCCCGTGAGGCTGTCGTGGAGGGCGTCGTGCTGGAGTTGCTTGCGCATCCGCATGGTTTCCGTCACGTCGCGGGAGGCGGTTTGCAGATGGATGACGTTCCCGTCGTCGTTGAAGACGGGGCGCACCAGGGTTTCGATCCAGACATAGTGGCCCAACTTATGGCGCATCCGGTAGGCGGCTTTGGTAGATTCCCCCGAAAGCCAGGATGACTGGCTTGATTGGCGACAGGGGATGGCATCACTGGGATGCACCCAGTCGCACAGTTTCGTCCCTAGCCAATCGGCGGGCTGATAGCCTAAAATCCATTCCACCGAGGGACTGACGTAGAGATATTTGCCCTCTAGGGATTGCAGGCAAACCAAATCCGTCATATTCTCGGCCATCAGCCGAAACAAGATAGACTGCTGCTGAATTTCCCCATTGGCGGCCTCAAGGTCAGCCTTGGATTTCTGAAGATCCTGCACCGTCCTCGCGATGCGATCGGCCATGGTGTTGAAGGTCAGCACCAGATCCTCCAGTTCGTTCAACCGACAGGGGGGCAGGTGTTGCTGGAGTTCTCCCTGGGCGATGGCCTGGGCGGCCCGCCGTACCCGGCCAATGGGCTGAGCAATCCAGTGGCTGGTGACCAGCCCCAACCCGAGGGCAATGGCCAAGGCGATGAGACATAGAATTGCCGTGTAGCGCCGGGAGTCGTCGATGGCGGCCATGAAATCCTGTTCTGGCACCACCACCACAATTAACCAGTCCAGCCCCGTCTCATCCCGAAAAGGCCGAACCTCTAAAAACTGCCGTTCCTGGTTGAGGCGAAACTCAAATTGTTCGGGCTGCTGAATATCGGTTAGGTAGCCGTTGTATTGGCGCAGCAAAAACTGGCTGCTGGCGCGAATGAGCGGATCCTGGCTGGTGACGGAATAGATTGGCCGGGGGCGGTTCTCCACCACCACAAAGGGGTTGGGCAAACTGGAACTCGCGATAATCAGTCCCTTGCGATCCAGAATAAAGGCCTGACCATGATCGCTGATGTCGATGGTGGCCAAAAAATCGCTGATGCGGGGCAAAAAGAAGTTGTTGCCCAAGACCCCCAGCAAGGTGCCCTCCCCATCGTAGACCGGGCGAGAGGTGGGGAGGGCCAGCACTGGATAGGCATGGTACGCAAAAATATCGCCCCAGACCGGTTGTCCGGCCTGGACCGCCGCTTGGTACCAGGGGCGAGTTTGCGTATTCCAATCCGCTGTGGTGTGATGAGCCTCCTGCCGAGTTCCCGCCCCATCCACCTGGGCAAACTGAATTTTGTTCCCTAGGGAAGGCCCACCGCGCATCCATTGGTGATCGCTGGGGCCAAGGTAGCTATGGCCGACAAATTCTCCGTTGACATGGCCAAGGAAGATGGAGTCTACCATCGGAAATTGATGGGACTGCTGCAAAAAATGCTGAAAGAGGGCGTCTGGATCGTTCGGATCAACCTGCCCCAACTGAATGGCGTCGGCGGTGAGTTGGTTGATGAGGGGGGGAGCGCTTAAAAAAGTCTGGAGGTCATGCTCAATGCGGTGGGCGGTGGCTTCCCGCAGTTGGCTGGCGACATCGTTGACCGCTTGCTCCCCGTGGCGCATGGACAGCCACCCCGTAATTGTGACCGCCGCCGTAATTTGCACCGCAAAGGGCACCACCAAAGCCACCCGCAGCGGCAAATGGCGCAGGGTATGGGAGAACAGAAACCGAGGTCTGCCAGTGACCATGTATCAGGGGTTACAGAACGATAGCCTTAGTGTGCCGAAATCTCTGGCAAAACTAATATCGCGACATCACCTGTAACATCTCTTCATCAATCTTTCTATAGATTCTTCTCTGATTCTCTGTCAATCTCCTTGATCCCTGACGGACGCTAGCCCGGTGGACGCTAGCCCGGTGGAATCTGCTCGCCGCTCGGGGTGGTGCCGGGGCGGGAGCCACGGCTGGGGGTGGGCTGGGCCGGGTTGCTATCCCCAGGAAGAACCTCCATCTCGCCCTCCAGGCTCTCTGGGGATCCGGCTGGATCCATATCAGAGGTCGGGGTACCCTCGGCGGGGGAGGCTTCCCCAGGGGGGATCGACCGGCCCACGGGGGCGAGGGGCTGGCTCAGTTCTTGGTGGATGGTCTCGGTGATGCGGCGAATCAGTTCGCTGGCGCGGCCATCGTTATTGGGGCGCTGCACCATGATGGCGAGGACATAGCGGTTGCCGTTGGGCGTATCCACCAGGGCCACATCCCCTAGGGCCGAAGCAATGTCCCCGGTTTTGTTCGCCACCAAGGAACCATCCGTGAGGTTGTAGGCAATGAGGCTCCGGTTTGCCGTGCGCTGCATGATGCTCAGCAGGCGTTCCCGGGATCGACGGCTGAGCACATCCCCTTGATCCACCAGGGCCATGAGCAGAGCTAAGTCGCGGCTGCTGATGGTGTTCGTGCCCTCCAGGTCGGGCAGGGGGTTACGCAATACCGTGGCCTCTAGCCCCCAGGTGGCGAACTGCTGATTGAGGGCTTCCTGCCCCCCCAGGGTCTCGATCATCATGTTGGTGGCCGTGTTGTCGCTCTGGATGATCATGCGGGTGGCCACGTCTAGGGCGGTGTATTCGCTGCCCACGGCATCGTTGACCATGGTGCCCGACCCCCCCACTCGGTGGTGTTCTTGCAGCACGATGGACTGATTCAGCGCCAAATTACCCGCATCCACCTGCTGCAAAAAGGCCACGAGGATGGGCATCTTGATGGTGCTAGCGGCGGCCACCGCCGAGGTGCCGTTGAGATCCACATAGCGACCGGAATCCATATCAAAGGCATAGATCGCTGGGGTGAGCCCTGGGGTGAGGGTTGCCAGTTGCTCTAGTTGGGCCTTGAGCCGGGTGATTTCGCTACTGGGCTGAATGGCCGCAATGCTGACCGCCCCTTGGCCCGGGAGGAGATTAGTATGGCCCCGGCGTGGGGCTGTGGCCGCAGTCGGGGCTGTTTCGCCGCCGGTGGAGGCCACATTGCTGGGGCTGAAAACCGAGAGCAGCGTGCCTGCAATGGCGGCGACCCCAATGCCCAAGATTGCCAGCCGCAAGAGGTAGAGGGCTGGCATGGGTAAGGTGGCCAGTCGTCGCTGGGGGGCAAATCGCCGCTGGCCAGGATCGTGATCCCCCTGGCTGGGAGGGGTGGCTAGGGCGGCTAGTCCAGCGGTGGTCGCCGCCGCCAGGGCGGCCATCCCGGTGGCGAGACCGGTGGTTGACCGCCGTGCCGTCCGGTTTTTAGGCCGATCCCGAGGCCGATCCGGCTGCCTAGATCGCAGGGAGGGCAGGTCGCTGCCCGCCGGGGGCTGCGCCGCTGGCAAGCCGAAGCTCCCAGGGCTGGGCATCCCGCCGCTGGGCATGGGCGGCACCAGGGTGGGCTGGCCAGTCCCCACCCTGGTGTTGGGGGAGGGCCGCCGGGAGTAGATCGGAAATCCTGGGCTAGCCATCGCGGCTGATGGCGTTTGAACCCCTGGGTGAGATGGGAGGCCTAGGGTGAGTGACGGATCCCCCCCCGGCGAGCGAACCGGCCCTGAGGGGGGGCGCACCGAGGTCGATCCCTGGGGGACACCGCCCTTGAGATTGAAACTGGGCAAGGCGGCTGGCTTGGCGACGGACGAAACGGCGGGCTGGGATCCAGGGTTGCTGGCCTCCGCAGCGCCCTTGGGTAGGCCAAAGTCGGGGGTCATGTGCTTGTACTGTCGCCACTGGTTGCGATTGCGCGACACCGATGAAGGTCGATTCCGCCCGCTCTCGGTGGAGGACTCTCCCCCCTGGAGACCGCCGAAACGATCCGCCGAACCCGACGCTTCAGGGGAGCTCGACCGAGATGGAGGATTAGAAAAGTCGTCGTACTGTGCCATGGTGATGCTGCCGTACCGTCAAGAGGAGCCGCGAGAGGAAGACCCGTGAACGGGCCATCCGTGAACCAGTTAGGGGGCTGAACACCCACCCAACCTTAGGAGGGACGAGGGCCGTCGGTGATGGCCCAATTGACCTGCCGCAAAATGCCCCTAAGCATAGCCAATTCCTGGGAATTTGGGTCAGCCCGGTGCAATAATTGCCGCAACTTAGCCATGCGACTGGCCGCAGTATGGGGGTAAAGATAACCGATCTTCAGCAAAATCGTCTCTAGGTCTTGGCAAAACCCATCAATTTGATCCAAACTCGCGGGTTCAACCCTAGGACTGGCCACCCTGGGGGCCGGGGGCAACGGCCCCGCTGCAACGGGGTGATCTGAGGGCTGGGCCACCGCCGATGATGCCCATGCCCCGTTGACCCCAGTTCCCTGGGCTGGGGGGGCGATGGCTTGACGGTGCAGCAGATAGCTACACACCGCTACCGCCTGGGCCAGGTTGAGGGAGGGATAGGCGTCACTGGCGGGAATGCGAATCCAGCGTTGGGCGTGGATCAGTTCTTCATTACTGAGGCCACGGTCTTCCGGCCCGAAGATCAGCGCCGTGGTGAGGGGGGCGGGAGAATCGACGGATAGAAGCCAGGGTAGAACCGCTTCGGGAGACTCTAACCCGTGCTGCTGGGGGTGGATGCGTCCGGTGGTGGCCGCTGCCCGCTGACAACCCGCCAGGGCTTCTGGCAGGGTAGCCACAACTTGGGCTGAATCCAGAACCTCTCGACCATGCACGGCCATCCGCCACGACTCCGGACTGGTCGGGTCGCATTGGGGATTCACCAGCACCAACTGACGCAGCCCCATATTTTTCATCACCCGAGCCACCGACCCCACATTCATTGGCCCCGCTGGCTCTACTAGGACGATGCGCACGTGATCCAGTTGCGCTAACCCCACTCCCGACCCCCGACTCCTGACTCCCGACTCCCGACTACGGTGCATTGCTTCGCGACTGCACCCTACGATTGCTCCCCGACTCCCGACTACGGTGCATTGCTTCGCGACTGCACTCTACGATTGCTCCCCGACTCCCGACTACGGTGCATTGCTTCGCGACTGCACCCTACGATTGCTCCCCGACTCCCGACTCCCGGCTCCCCTACAATAAACACCGTACGCCTTCATCCCTCATCTCAATCATGGCTAAAGTCACTTGGAACAATGTTGTTCTTGCCGAAAGCGACCAGTGCGAAACGGTGGAAGGAAACCTTTACTTTCCTCCTGCGGCCCTGAATCGCGAGTATTTTCACCCCATTGCCCAAACCACTGTCTGCGGCTGGAAGGGAACCGCCAACTACTATGATCTGGTGGTCGATGGCCAAGTGAATGCCGGTGCCGCTTGGTACTACGCTGACCCCAAACCGGCGGCCCAGGCCATTAAGGGCTATGTTGCCTTCTATCGGAACAAAGTCACCATTGAACCCTAGGATCAACAACCCTAGGATTAGCAACCCTCAGTAGATCACAAACTTGCTCTATGGCCCTGATTTGGCCCTTACCCTAAATCCCTCTCCCAATGTGGGAGAGGGACTTTGAGGATTTTTCTAGCCCCCCCTCTCCCCCCTGGGAGAGGGGCTGGGGGTGAGGGCCAAGCCGATACGAAGAGACATCTTTGTGATCTACTGAGGGTATCTAAACGCTGTGGTTGGTGATACCCTCTAGCCATCCCTCTCCCCAAGACCTATGGCATACCTGACAGGCCACCGATCATTAACCCGTCGCGCTGTGTTGGCAGGGCTACTGGTGGGGTCGGCCAGTTTAACCCTGGCGACCCCAGCGTCGGCCTATGAGGTGGTCATCTCCCCGACTTCCCCCCAGCTAGGGGATACCCTCTCGGTGATCATCCAGGCCAACCAGCCCGGAGGTGCACCGCCCACGGTGACGGTGAATCAGGGGCAGCAATACCCCACGTTTCCACTGTCGGGCAATCGGTTTCGGGCTTTGATCCCCACCAGCCCGGTTCAGGCTGCCGGTACCCTCACCATCCAAGTGGTGGGCGATGGGGGCAACCGCAACCTGGCCGTGGGGCTGCGTAACCGTACCTTCCCAACCCAGCGCATCACCCTATCGTCTAGTCAGAACCCTGCGGGCACCCAGTATGAATTTGACCGAGTCGCCACCTTTAAGACCCTGGTGACGCCGGAACGGTTTTGGCGCGGGGCGATGGTGCGGCCCAATCCAGGACGGGTCTCTACGGTTTACGGGGTGCGCCGCTACTACAACGGCGTCTTTGCCCAAGACTACTACCATCGTGGGGTAGACTACTCGGCCCCAACGGGGTCTCCCGTGGTGGCTCCGGCGGCGGGGCGCATTGCCTTGGTGGGTCGGGTGGGCCAAGGCTTTGATTTGCACGGCAACACCATCGGCATTGACCACGGCCAGGGGGTGCTCAGCATTATGATTCATCTCCACCGCATCGACGTCAGTGAGGGCGACTTTGTCCAGGCGGGCCAGGTGATTGGCACCGTGGGATCCACCGGCATTTCCACCGGGCCACACCTCCACTGGGGGCTCTACGTCCATGGCATTGCTGTGGATCCGGTGCCCTGGCGAGAGCGAGGCTTTGAATAACCCCGCCCTAGGTCTCGATCCCGTCGGCGGGGGACGCAGCCTTGCGGTGGGAGTGGGCATCCTCCGCCGTGGAGGCCATATCTAGGGCGAGGGTCAACTGTTCACCCGCCGCCTCGGGGGCGGGGGGCGGCGATGATTCAGGGGGGATACCTTCGTCGGTCGAGTCCTTATCCAGCCAGGGCGAATCAAAATGGTGCCAGGGCAGGATGGGCTCGTTTGGGAGATTTTCGGTGAGCACCGTGATGTTGTTGACATCGGGTTTGGGCAGGGTGACCCGTTTTTCCGGCACGGTATCCCCAGCATCGGGGGATGGGCCAACGGTCGTTCCGGGGTCGGTGGACAGATCTGCCCCCCCAGCGGCGGTCATCCCCTCAGGGGTGGAGCGAGTATCGATGAGGTCAGAAGATGCCATGGGAAGCCCCTAACGCGACCGCACCTGCCATGCCCTAGGGCGCAGGTGCCTGTAAACCCTTGGTAATATAAATAACAACAATATTGATCAGCATAATAGCCGTTGTCCCCCAGATGGCGTAAGCGGCATATTTGAGCCCCTGGGAGACATCTTCGAGACGTTGCTTATTGGCATTGTAGGTTTCTGCCAAATTCACCAGCATTTGTAATTGATAGTTGCGAGCACTTAAGGCCAAATAGGTTTCTAAAAACGTGCGATCTTCCAGGTTAGGGGTAACGGCCACTTGACGCGGCAAAAAAGCCCGCATCAACAGGGAAAAGCTAATTAAAAAACCCAGAATTTCTGCCAAGCTAAACAAATTTCCACTTACCAACAATCGCGAAATACTTAAACTGGTGAGCAGCGCACTATTGGCCACAAACAGAATATTTAACTTGGTGGTGAGAAGTTGGCCTTGCTCATTTTGTTCCCGGAGCACCGTGCGCACATCCTGGGTGGCCAGCCCCAGGGTGACCGGCGAAATGGAGGGAGCCTCCGCTTCCAGATCCCGGATCTCCATCGGCAGGGAGAGCTGCACCTCGGAGGGCGCGTCCTCTGGGGGCGTGGCTGGATGGGCCAGATCAACCGCCGAGGGGGCGAGGTCTAGGGGCACAGCGGCGGGAGGCACCGAGGTGGTGGACGAAGGGTCTGGCGAGAGGGGATTCGGAAAAACAGAACGGCGGGTGCGTGGGCCTGAAGCGAGGTTTGGCCCCCAATCTGTGGTGATGAAATGAGCCATGATGGGCGGGGTTCCATGAACCGCTATCTCAATATTAATCAGGATTTGGGGGATTGGGGCCAGTGTTTTTGCCCAAGGTCTACGCTATAAATTTTGTAATCTAAAATTCCGTGATTCACGCATCACTGCCCCTATGGCTTCTGCTCCCCTTTCGGCCTACGTTCACATTCCCTTTTGTCGGCGGCGCTGTTTTTACTGCGATTTTCCCATTTCCGTGTTGGGCAACCAGCGGCGGGGGGAAACCTCGCTCTCCGTTGAGGGCTATGTGGAGGTGCTGTGTGCGGAAATTCAAGCCACACCGAATTTGGGTACTGCCCTACAAACGGTATTTTTTGGTGGCGGCACGCCTTCTTTGCTGTCGGTGGCCCAGGTGGAGCAAATTTTGGCGGTATTGGATCAACAGTTTGGGATTGATCCAGGTGCAGAAATTTCCATGGAAATGGATCCGGGTACCTTTGAGTTAGATCACCTCAAGGGCTACCTAGGGGCAGGGGTAAACCGCATTAGCCTGGGGGTGCAGGCGTTGGAGGATAGCATTCTGGCAAGCTGTGGCCGCTATCATCGGGTGGCGGATGTGGTTCAAGCCGTGGACTGGCTGCACCAGGTCGCCATGCCCAACTGGAGCCTGGATTTGATTTCTGGCCTGCCCCATTTGACCATGGAAACCTGGGAATCGGGCCTGCAAAAGGCCGTTGACCTGGGGCCGCATCACCTATCGGTCTATGACCTGACGGTGGAACCGCAGACGGTGTTTGCCCAGCGCTATCAGCCGGGGGATGCGCCCCTGCCCACGGATCAACAGACCACGGCGATGTATTGCGCCGCCCAGCGTTATCTCACTGACCAGGGCTACGAGCACTACGAAGTCTCCAACTACGCGAAACCGGGGCACCACTGCCGCCATAACCTCACCTACTGGCGCAACCAGCCCTACTACGGCTTTGGCCTGGGGGCAACGAGCTACACCCAATGCCAGCGGGTCAGTCGGCCTCGAACCCTGGCGACCTATCGGCAATGGGTGCAGGATTTTCAGACATCGGGCAGCGTTTATGATGAACCCCCCACATCGCCCACGGAACAGTGGTTAGATCGCCTGATGGTGGGGCTGCGGCTGGCGGAGGGCATCGGCGGCGATGAGGTGCGATCACGCTGTGATGCCGACACTTGGGGGCGACTCCATAGGGCTCTAAAACCCCATATCCAAACGGGCTGGGTGGTAATCGAGGGGGATTCCTGGGATGCGCTACGGCACATTCGGCTGAGTGATCCCGAAGGTTTTCTGTTCTCCAATGTGGTGTTGGTGGACATGTTTCGGGTGTTGGATCAGGGCGAAGACGCCTAGCCCGTATCGCCAAAGCCTGATAAATCAAGGCCTGCGGCGAGTGCCCTAGGCTGAATCGCCCCTGGCCAACCGTGGCTGACCCTGTCCTCTGCCATTCCCCCTTTGCAGTAAAGTAGATCCCTGTGACATTTTTATGGCCGACCCATGCCCAAGGTTCTTGTTTCCGACCCCATCGATCAGGTAGGTATTGACATTCTTTCCCAGGTGGCGCAGGTGGACGTAAACACCAGCCTGTCCCCGGAGGAATTGGTCAACGTCATTGGCGACTACGATGCGCTGATGATTCGCTCTGGCACCCGCGTCACCAAGGCGGTGATCGAGGCCGGAAACAACCTCAAAATCATTGGTCGGGCTGGGGTTGGGGTCGATAACGTCGATGTGCCCGAAGCCACCCGTCGCGGCATTGTGGTGGTCAACTCGCCGGAGGGCAACACCATCGCCGCCGCCGAACATGCCCTGGCGATGATGATGTCCCTGTCACGCTACATCCCCAGCGCCGACGCCTCGGTGAAATCCGGCGAATGGAAGCGCAAAGACTTCACAGGCGTCGAGGTCTACAAAAAGACCCTGGGCGTGGTGGGCCTGGGCAAAATTGGCTCCCACGTGGCCACCGTGGCCCGAGCCATGGGCATGAAACTGCTGGCCTACGATCCCTTCATTTCCGCTGATCGGGCCGAACAGTTGGGATGCCGCCTGGTGGAACTTGATTTCCTCTTCCGCGAGTCCGACTACATCACCTTACACATCCCCAAAACCCCCGAAACCGCCAACCTGATCAATGCCGAAACCTTGGCCACCATGAAGCCCACGGCACGGATTATCAACTGTGCCCGGGGCGGCATCATCAACGAAGCGGATCTGGCCCAAGCCCTGCGGGAGGGCGTGATTGGCGGTGCGGCCTTGGATGTCTACGCCTCGGAACCCCTGGGCGAATCGGAACTGCGGGATTTGGGCAAAAACGTCATCCTCACCCCTCACCTGGGCGCGTCTACGGAGGAAGCCCAGGTCAACGTAGCCATCGACGTGGCGGAGCAAATCCGCGATGTGCTGCTGGGTCTGCCCGCCCGATCTGCGGTGAACATTCCCGGTCTGCGGCCTGAGGTGCTGGAAAAACTTGGCCCCTACCTGCAACTGGCAGAAACCCTGGGCAACCTGGTGGGCCAACTGGCCGGAGGCCGGGTAGAAGAACTCACCGTGCGCATCCAGGGCGACTTTGCCGGGGGCGACAGCAAGCCGATCATGATTGCGGCGCTCAAGGGGCTCTTGTCTAACGCCCTGCGGGAGCGGGTGAACTACGTCAACGCCAGCATCGAAGCCAAGGAGCGGGGCATCCATGTGATCGAAACCCGCGACGAGGACAGCCGCGACTATGCCGGAGCCTTGAACCTGAAGGCCAAGGGTAGCCTGGGTGAGCATTCCGCCACTGGGGTACTGTTGGGCGGCAGCGAAGTGCGCATCACCGACATTGATGATTTCCCCATCAACGTGCCCCCCACCCGTCACATGCTGTTCACGCTGCACCGTGATATGCCGGGGATCATCGGCAAAATTGGCTCCCTGCTGGGCAGTTTCAATGTCAACATCGCCAGTATGCAGGTGGGTCGCAAAATCGTGCGCGGCGATGCGGTGATGGTGCTGAGCCTGGATGATCCCCTGCCCGAAGGTATCCTCGAGGAAATCATCAAGGAAGACGGTATCCGCGACGCCTACACCGTCAACCTCTAGGCGATGTCCGGTTCCCAAGGCCCAAGAGGGACGGCTGAGAACGTTCCCGCCTGCCCTGCCCTGACGGGCCTGGGGAGAGGGCCACGGGGGCTTTTTGCTATATGATCCGGGGAAAACAACCTAGGCAAAGTACGGTGATCATGGCGTTGGGCAATAGCTGGTGGGAAGTTCAGGTTCTATGTGATCCGGCCCTGGAGGACGATATCTTCTGGCGGTTTGATAGCTTCGGCAGTCAGGGCACCTCCACCCAACGCCGGGGTTCCTCCAGCCTGGTTCAAGCCTACTTTGCCCAGCATCGCCTCGAACTCCTGGATCTATCGGCCCTGGCTCTCCTGGTCAAACAGGATGCCCTCTGTAGCGATCTCGTCGTGCCCCGGGTCACCTGGAACCTGATCGACGAGGAGGACTGGTCGAAAAGCTGGAAGGATCACTGGCGACCAGAACCGATTGGCGATCGCTTCTTAGTGACCCCAGCTTGGTTGGATCCGCCCGATGACAACCAGCGGATTGTGTTGCGGCTCGATCCGGGGGTAGCCTTTGGCACCGGATCCCACCCCACCACCCAGCTTTGCCTCGAATCCCTGGAAATGCGGCTCACCTATAGTTCAGCCGATGTCACCCTTGCCGACATTGGCTGTGGGTCGGGGATTTTATCCATCGGAGCCCTGTTGCTGGGGGCCAAAAAAGTCTATGCGGCGGATATTGATGACCTCGCGGTTCATTCCGCCATGGCTAATCGCGAGATTAACCACCTTTCGGCGGCAGACTTGCCCATTATTCATGGCGGGCTTGAGGATTTGGTCAACCTCATTGAGGCTCCGGTAGACGGTGTGGTCTGCAACATCCTCGCCGAGGTGATTATGGACTTGATCCCCCATCTCCACACCCTGGTTACCCCGGATGGCTGGGGCATCCTCAGCGGCATTTTGCTGGATCAATCCAAACTGGTAGCCGATACCCTAGAGCAGCATGGCTGGGTGGTGGCCACCCTCTGGCGACGGGAGGAATGGTGCTGTCTCAACGTGCGCCGGTCTGGCCATTAGCGCTCCCAGCACCTAGCGTCCTGTGCCAGTTTCCACATTGCCTAGGGGGTGGAACCGTCTGGCTCTAGGCCATGCTAGAGGTATAGGGTGCCTGAGATCGTGTTTTCCCTATTCACCCTATTTCCTATGTCGATTGCTGGTTCTGCTTGGTGCAACCGCCTCACGGCCCTGACCCTGGGGTTGGGGCTGATCGCCGGTTGCGACACCTATCCCGCCACGGGCAATACCATTACCACGGGCACCTACGAAGCCATGGCCACCGTTACCTATACCTGGCAGGTAGACTATGCCCGGAGTTTTGACCAACGGCGCACCATCCATCGAGAAACCTTTGAGTCTACCCGGTTGGTCAACCGTAACGGGATACGCCCTGAAGGTGCGGTAACAGGCCCCGACGACGAGGGGCTGTGGTGGCCTGCGTTGCCGCCTCGCCCCAGTGCCGATGATCTGGAGGCCCGCAAACGGGAAGCCATCGAACAGCGCACCGATCCGCTCCTGCAACAGCAGGTCGATTACGCCCTTACCTTTGACTATGACGGCCAGCGCCGCACCCTACCCACCAGCCGCAGCGTCTATCGCGAAGCCAGCCGCGCCTTCGCTGACCAACAGGCCCTAGAACTCACCTTTGGCCCTGGGGAGCAAAGCATTGGTGCCGCCCGCCGCATCGCCTCGTTCGATCGGTAGCAGTATGGAGTAGAAGTTTTTATAGCGGCTCTCGGTAGAGTGAGGTACTGGGCTGACTGAGCCTGTCAAACCGTCGAAGCTGCCCTTCGACAAGCTCAGGGCGAACGGAGGAGGATGTACCCGTTCGGGCTGGGCGGTGAGCTAGTCGAACCGTCGAAGCCTGTCAACCGTCGAAGCCCAGTAGAGTGATGCCCTTCGACCAGATCAGGGTGAACGGAGATGCCCCAAACGGTGGCGATTCAAAATGAGCGTTATCCAAATGAGCGTTATCCAAAATGAGAATTCATGGGAATTGCGGATTCCGGCATGGTCGGGCCGCAAACCCTAGGGAAAATTCGGTAACATAGGTTACAAAACCAGTAGTCTAAACGACAGCGAAACCCAATCGGAGGGCGGCAACGGATGAGCCAGACCGAATTAGTATGTCGGTTTCGGGCCAGTGGCGAGGTGCTCTACATTAACCCTGCCTATGGTCAGTATTTTGGCTGCGATCCCAACGATCTTGCCCCGCTTACCGAGCCCCCTCACCTCAGCCACAGCCTGGACGGTTGGCCGGAGCTGAATGTGATGACGATTACGACAGACCATGCCCAGTTGAACCACGAAACCCGCATTCAGGCCCCCAGCGGCGATGTTCTGTGGCAGCAGTGGTATAACCAGGGATCCTTTGACGACCAAGGCCAACTCATCGAACTTCAGGCCGTAGGGCGGGACATCACCCGCTATAAGCGGGCAGAACTGAGGCTTCAGCACCAAATTGAGCGGGAAAAATCCCTGGGGCGGTTGGTGGATCGGCTACGCCAGAGCTTTGACCTCCAGGATATCTTCGCCACAGCCACCCAAGACCTTCAACATCTGCTGGGCTGTGACCGGGCCTCGGTGTACCAATTTGATCAGGACTGGAGCGGTTACTTTGTGGCGGAATCGGTGGCGGCGGGTTGGCTTCCCCTGGTAGGCCCTGGACACCGCACCGTGTGGAGCGATAGCTATTTACAAGAGCACCAAGGCGGACGCTATCGCAACCGGGAGACCTTTGCCGTTGATGATATCTACCTCAGTGGCCACACCCCTTGCCACATCGATGTGTTAGAGCAGTTTCAGGTGCGGGCCTACGCCATTGTGCCGATTTTTCAGCAGGAGGCCCTATGGGGATTACTTAGCGTCTATCAACATGCGGCCCCTCGCCGCTGGCAGCCGGAGGATTTGGCCCTGATGACCCAGGTGGCCCACCATTTGGGGCTGGCCCTTTACCAAATTACCCTGCTCGATCAAGCCCAGCAGGCCAAGGAGGCCGCTGAGCGAGCCAATCGGGCCAAGAGTGACTTTTTGGCCCACATGAGCCATGAATTGCGCACACCCCTGAATGCCATCCTGGGCTACGCCCAACTGCTGGGCCGCGATCACCGCCTGCCCGACGACACCCAAGATCACCTCGCCACCATTGCCCACAGTGGCGAATACCTGCTGAGCCTGATTAACGACATCCTGAGTTTGGCCAAAATTGAAGCGGGCCAAATGAGCCTGATCAATAGCGCCTTCAGTCTGTCGGATCTGGTGCAGCAGTTGGTGGATATGCTGCTGCCCCGCGCCAATGCCCAGGGGCTGACCCTGAGCTTCCACCTTGCAGAGGGTCTGCCCTGTCACATTCGCAGTGATTCGGGGAAACTTCAGCAAATTTTGCTGAACTTACTCGACAACGCCCTGAAGTTCACCTCGGCGGGCCAGGTCAGCCTAACGGTGGACTGGGCCAATGTCGAGGCCTGCCCCCCGGTGCTCTGCTTCAGCGTGGCCGACAGTGGCCCCGGCATTGCCGCCGACCAGATCCCCCGGCTCTTCAAACCCTTTTCCCAAACCGACACGGGCCGCACCCACCAGGAGGGAACCGGCCTGGGGCTGGCCCTCAGCCATCGCTTTGCTCAATTGCTCGGGGGCGATCTCACCCTGGCCCAGACGGGATCCCAGGGCAGTACCTTCCATCTGTATCTGCCCGTGGTGGTGGTCAACCAGGTGGATCTGAAGCCCCGTCCCAAAACCGAGCAGGTGATCGGGCTGGCCCCCGATCAAACGGTGCCGCGTATCCTGGTGGGCGATGACAATGAAACCAATCGGCGACTGATGATCACCCTGCTCAGCACCCTCGGATTTGAGGTTCGGGGATCCGAGGATGGGCAAGATGTGATTGCCCAGTGGCACCAGTGGCAACCTCACCTAATTTTGATGGATCTCCGAATGCCCCATCTGGATGGCTATCAGGCCACCCAATATCTGCGGTCGCAGACAGAGGCCACCCAACCCGTGGTGATTGCCCTCAGTGCCAGTGCCTTTGATGAGGAAGCTACCGTGGCCTTCGAGAGCGGCTGTGACGGCTTCCTGCGCAAGCCGATTCGGGAGAGCGACCTGCTCGCCCTGATCCAAGAGTTTCTTGGGGTACGCTATCTCTATGCTGAGTCCGCGACGGTTCCGCCTTCACCGTCACCGCTAGGGCTCAAGGACATTGCCCTAGCCCTGACGCAACTTTCTCCGGCCTGGGTGGATCAGATCTATCGAGAAGCGATGGTGGCCAATGGCCAAGCCATTCTGGCCTTGCTGGATGAGTTGCCCCCTGACCATCAGGCCCTGGCGCTAATCCTCCGCCACTGGGTGCAAGAATTTCGCTGTGACAAAGTTGTTGATTGGGTGGAGCAAGGGCGTGACGCAACCGGACGGGAAGCCGATCATTCTAATTGTGGATGACACCACCGAGAATCTGCGGGTGCTGTCGGCGGCCCTGGCTAACCAGGGTTACGACGTGCGTGGCGTCGTGAATGGCGACATGGCCCTGCGGGCGGCCCAAGCGGAACCCCCGGACTTGATTTTGTTGGATATTCGGATGCCCGGTATCGACGGCTACGAGGTTTGCCGTCGGCTCAAGGCCCAACCCGCCACGGAACATCTCCCGGTGATTTTCCTCAGCGCCCTGGGCGACTCCATCGACAAGGTTCAGGCCTTTGGCGTTGGCGGGGTAGACTACGTCACCAAGCCGTTTCAGATCGATGAGGTCTTGGTGCGGGTCAAAAACCAGTTGGCCCTGCAAGCGGCCCAGCGCACCATCCAGGAGATGAACCAAACCCTGGAGCGCCAGGTTCAGGCGCGTACCGCCGAACTCGCTGCCGCCAACCGCGTCCTCAGCCAGGAAATTACCGAACGCCAACGCATTGAAAAAGATCTGCGCGATTCGGAAATGCGCTATCGCCTGGTGGCAGATAACATTAGCGATCTGGTTGGGGTACACGACCTGCAAGGGCGCTTCCTCTATGCCAGTCCCTCCTGCCTAGGGCTGTTGGGCTATGCCGCCGATCAACTGCTCGGCCAGAGTGTTTACGACTGGGTACACCCCGACGACCGGGAACGGGTGCGCTTACAGATCCAGGCCCTGCGCCCCCCCCAAACCATGGCCCAGATCGTCTATCGAGCCCTGCGATCCTCCGGCGAAGACCTGTGGCTCGAAACCCTCGCGAAGCCGATTCTGAACGAGTGGGGCCGCGTGGTGCAGGTGCAAATGATCTCGCGAGATGTGACGGAACGGGTGCGGGTGGAGGCTCAATTGCGCCACCAAGCCCTCTACGACGACCTCACGCAACTGCCCAACCGCACCCTGTTTATGGATCGGGTAGACTACGCCCTTCACCAAAGCAAAACCCTCCGTCCCTTTGCCGTGCTGTTCATCGACATTGACCGCTTTAAGCTGATTAACGACAGCCTGGGCCACCGCGTGGGGGATCAACTGCTGCAATCCGTGACCCACACCCTCAGTCAATACCTGCGCCCCTTTGACACCCTGGCCCGCTGGGGCGGCGATGAATTTGCCCTGCTGCTGCCCGATATGGATGACCTCACCAGCGCCATCGACGTAGCGACGGCTATCCAGACCGGGCTGGCCCAGCCGATTCCCCTGGGGGATCAACCCGTGGTGATCAGTGCCAGCATTGGCATTGTCTGGTCGGCGGGGCAATACCGGAGCGGCACCGACATTCTGCGCGATGCGGACACCGCCATGTATCGGGCCAAAAGCCAGGGCCGGAACTGCTACGAAGTGTTTGACCCGGAAATGCACCGGGAAATGCTGCACCGCCTCACCCTAGAGCATGATTTGCGCCAAGCCATTGAGACCGATCAGCTTCAGGTGTACTACCAACCCCAGGTGGATTTGACCACGGGGCAATGGCTGGGCGTCGAAGCCCTAGCCCGCTGGCCCCATCCTGAACGGGGCATGATTAGCCCCCAGATCTTCATCCCCATCGCCGAAGAGGCCGGGTTAATTCAGGCCGTGGGGGAATGGGTGCTGTGGTCTAGCTGCCATCAATTACAGGCTTGGCATCGTCAGTTTCCCCACATTCCCCTCTATGCCAGTGTGAACGTGGCGAGCCAGCAACTTCAGCGTTCCGACTTCCTAGACCTCATCGACCAAGTGCTGGCGGGTACCGCCCTCAACCCCGCCTCCCTGCATCTGGAAATCACCGAGCGAGCTTTGATCGACGATACGGCCCATGTGGCCGAGGTGCTGGCGGGGCTACGCCAGCGCGGCATTCACGTCAGTCTCGATGATTTCGGTACGGGCTACTCCTCCCTCAGCTATTTGCACCGCTTTCCGGTGAACATGCTGAAAATTGACCAGTCCTTTGTGGGCAAACTTCAGCCCGATAGCCCCCAAACCGAAGCCTTGGGCATTATTCGCGCCATTCTCAGCCTCGCCCAGAGTATGGGGATGCAGGTGGTGGCCGAAGGGGTGGAGACTGAGTACCAACGCCAACAACTGCTTCAGATGGGCTGCCCAGTGGGGCAGGGCTATTTTTTCTCCCGTCCGCTCTCCGTCGATGCCATGACCCAGGATCTCAGGCAG
>JAYKHF010000142.1:0-8688 GCA_035285305.1 Leptolyngbya sp. | reverse complement strand
GCTACTCCATGCTGGTCAACGATGGCAACATCGAAAAGATCTTCACGGAACCCGACTTCGGCGACAACTGCCCCATCGATCCCTTTGAAGTGTCCGACGCCGACACCATGCTGGCCTACCTGAAGGGCACCGAGTCCGCTGGTGTGTCCGAGCCCCGTCTGGCCTTCGTGGGCTAGTTCCTTGCCAAGAAAATGGGTTGGCTGAGTTCTGGCCAGTTTAAAAGGCGCAAGCAAGGTCAACCCTAATGCGTGGGTCGTTCCCTGGGCTATTTGGCCCGCCTCCCGTTTGGGGGGCGGGCTTCTCGTTGGGGTGGTGTAGACTGCTGGTAATGGTGAGGCATGGGCCATGGCAAAGCAATCGACCGCAAAGCAATCGGTTGGCGAAAGGCGTCTGGTTCAGCCCATGGATAGCCCCTGGTTGTCTGCGGTGCTGATGATGGCGGCTTATATCACCTACGGCGGATTTCTTCTTCATATTTCGGCGTCTCCCGTGGTTTGGGGGCTCAGCCTAGGGTTTGCCGTCATTTTTCCGGCCCTATGCACCATTGCCTGGAAGACCTGCCGCCGCTTCATCATCCTAGGGTTTCAGTCTGATCTAGGCTACGTCGTCATGGCGCTGTCCTTCGCCTCTTTAGCCGTGGCCGCCGTTACCCAGTTTCGGATGTTCTCCTATCTCTCGCTGCTGGTGGCGGTCACGCTGCTCACCCGCGTGGATATGCTCATTGCCCGATTTTCTAACCCAAAAACCTGGCTGTGCATGGTGCTGCTCGCGCTCTTAGGACTGGGCCTGGGCTGGGCCTTGCATCACCTAGGGGTGGCCCATTTCCCAGTGGAGAGGTAGGTCTTGTCGTACGCTTGCGGGGGAATACCAAATCCTTGATGTAGTATATATCAACTACCCTTCTTCGTCATCAGCCTACAATCATGGCCACCCCACAACCCACCTACGAAGACATTCTGCGGCTCTTTCAAGAAACGGATCGCAGATTCCAAGAAACTGACCGTAAGTTCCAAGAAACGGATCGCAAGTTTCAGGAAACCGCTCTTCAGTTCAAAGAGACTGATCGCAAGTTCCAAGAAACCGACCGCCAGTTTCAAGAAACCGACCGTAAAATCCAGGCCGCCATTCAGGAAAACCGTCGCATCAACCAGCAGGTCAGCAAGCAGATCGGTGAACTGGGGGGTGCGTGGGGGCGTTTCGTCGAAGACTTGGTGGCCCCCGCCTGCGAACGAATTTTCCTAGAGCGAGGCATTCCGGTGGATCAGGTGAGCCAGCGGGTGAAGCGTCGTCGGCAGGGGGAGACGCTGGAAATTGATGTTTTAGTGGTGAACCAAGGCCATATCTTGGCGGTAGAAGTCAAAAGCAGTCTCAGTGTTGCCGATGTCAATCGCTTCGTGGCTGACCTAGAGCGCTTCTTCACATTTTTCCCTGAATATACCGACATGCAGCTCTATGGGGCTGTCGCTGGTATCGGTATTGAATCTGGGGCCGACCGCTACGCCTACCGCCAGGGGCTTTTTGTCCTGGCCCAATCGGGCGATAGCGTCACCCTCCTCAACGATTCCACCTTCAGTCCCAAAGCTTGGCAACCCAGCCCATAGCCTCCAATCAACTGCCAACCCCTACCCTCCTCGACTTGCCCATGGCTACCCCACAACCCACCTACGAAGATATCCTGCGGCTCTTTCAAGAAACTGACCGTAAGTTCCAAGAAACTGACCGTCGAATGCAAGCCACGGATCGGCAAATGCAGGAAACCGATCGCCGGATGCAAGCCACGGATCGGCAAATGCAGGAAACCGATCGCCGGATGCAGGAAACCGACCGTCAGATTAAGGAACTTGGTAAACAGATTGGTGGGTTGGGCGCTAAATTCGGTAGCTTTACCGAAGGGTTGGCGCTGCCGTCTATGGAAACCATCCTGCGGCATCGGTTTGGCATGGAGGTGATTAGCCCCAGTGTGCGGGTGAGTAAGGCGGGGCAGCACATGGAACTAGACGTTCTGGCCTACGCCAATGGGCCGATTAATCAGGCTTACATTGTGGAAGTGAAAAGCCATGCCCGCGAGGCGTCCTTGGGGCAGCTCAAAACTCAGCTCCAGCGGTTTCGGGACTTTTTCCCCGAACATCGGGATAAGCAAGTCTTTGGTATTTTGGCCGCCGTAGATATGTCAGATGCCCTGCGGGAACAGGCCCTACAAGAGGGTTTCTATGTGGCTCGCATCCAAGATGAGGTGTTTGAATTGCTGGTTCCCGACGACTTCCAGCCCTTAGCCTTTTGATCCCTTGGCTGGGCGAGGAAACCTCGCCCCTACAATCTTTGGAACCTGTGGGAGAGGGCGAGGAAACCTCGCCCCTACAGCCTTTGGAACCTGTGGGGGGCAGGTCTCCTGACCCTGTCAGTTCACCACAGCCAAATCTGCGGTGATCCAGTCCATCACCAGGGGGTTGACTTGGTCGGGGGCTTCGTCTTGGGGGCAGTGGCCCACGTTGGGCAGTTCCACCATCGCTTTCACGGCGGGATATTCGGCTAGGGTGCGGCCCAGGGCCACGGGTTCCCAGGGGTCGGCTTGGCCCCAAATTAACCAGACGGGGCAGGTGAGGTGGGGCAGCAAGTCCTCTGGTAGTGGCCCTTGGGAATAGCGCACGAAGGCCAGAAACACATCAGCCGCACCGGGGGTTTGGGCCGGGGTCAAAATGGCGTTGACTAATTCCTCCGTGACGGCGCTGTGATCGTGGTAAGCCTGCTTTAGCAGATTACGAATGACCGAGGGGCGGGCAATGCGGCTAAAGAAAAAGCGCCCCACCGCCGGATAGCCCAGAAGTTGCTGAATCATGGGCGTACTCACCCGCTGGTGCCAAGGAATTTGATCGCGTCGCCGTTCGTGGAGCAGCCGCAGGGAGCAGTCCATCATCACGATGCCGCGTACCCACTCGGGATCATCCACCGCCGCCTGCATGGCCACCACGCCGCCGATGGAATTGGCCACGAGGTAGGCCGGTTGACCAATCACCTCCCGGCAGAAATCGATAATCTGCTGTCCCCAGGTTTCAAAGCGGTAGGGGATGGGTTGGCCCGGGGTGGGTTTGTCGGACAGGCCAAAGCCGATCAGGTCGATGGCGTAGGCTCGAAAGGCTTGCCCCTGGTGGGGCTGACCATAGAGGGGGAGATTCTTGCGCCAGTGATCGCTGGAGGCTCCAAAGCCATGGATACAGAGGATGGGCACCCCCTCTGCGCCCACTTGCTGATAGCGAATGGAAAACCCCTGCCATGACCAGGTTTGGGTATGGGGGTTGGTCAGCGTCGCAGACACCATGGGATCCTCTGAAAGCGTTACCCGGAAACTTTACTCAAGTTAACACTTACGATGATGGGCGGGGCCTATGTCAACGGTGAGAGAAACTTTCCCAGGCCAAAATTGAACCAGGGTTGCCGGTAAGTTGTTACATTGTTGTCGGGTGAGAGGCTACCTTGCCGACGAGGGAAGAGGTTCACGAGAACCAGAAAGGGGCGTTGCATCGTCCGTGCGGCACAGGCTAGGGCAGGTCTGGATTGGCAATGAAAAAGCAGTTAACTATGGCTACATCCCATCATCTCCAAGCGGAACTGGAGGCTGCCCAGGCGCAGATTCAGCACCTGACCGAACAGTTGACCACGGAGCGGGAGACCGCCCATCAAACCCAGGCCCAGTTGCAGCAGAAGCTGGATCACCAGCAGCACACCCTATCCCAGCTTACGGTTGATCTTCAGCGGCTTCAGTGGATTATCAGCGCTAGCCCAGCCGCAACCTATACCTGCGACGTTACTCCCCCCTACCCCTGCACCTATATCAGCCAGAACGTGGAGATGGTGTTGGGCTATACCCCAGGGGAGTTTTGCGCCGAACCCGACTTCTGGGTGCAGCGCTTACATCCTGAAGATGCTCCTCGGGTGTTTGGGGCGCATCCTCAGTGGGTGTTTGGGGCGCATCCTCAGTTGTTTCAGCAGGGTCATCTCCGCCAGGACTATCGGCTGCGCCACCGCGACGGTCACTATGTCTGGGTTCGCGATAGTCTCATCCTGCTGCACGATACCCAGGGCCAGCCGAGGGAAGTGGTGGGGTTTTTCCAGGATATCAATGCCGCGAAGCAAGACGAAATGCAGATCAAGCGGCAGCTTGCGGCGATTGAGGCGGCGGCGGATGGCATTGCCATCCTCGAGAATGGCGACTATATCTATGTCAACCGGGCTCACCTCGAAATCTTTGGCTATACCCAGCCGGAGGAAATGCTAGGAAAATCCTGGACTATGCTCTATGGGCCGGAGGAACTGGCCCGCTTTGACCAGGAGGTGATGCCCATCCTGGGGCGTGATGGGGTTTGGATGGGAGAAGCCATCGCCACCCGCAAAGATGGCACAACGTTCAACGAGCGGCTCTCGCTGACCTTCACCGAAGATGGCTGGTTGATTTGTATTTGTGCCGACATTACCGCCCGCAAAGAAGCCGAATTGGCCCTCACCATCACCAACCAAGAACTGATTAAAGCCACCCGCCTCAAAAGCGAGTTCCTCGCCAACATGAGCCACGAATTGCGGACACCCCTGACGGCTATTCTGGGCATGACCGAAGGCTTGCAGGAGGAAATTTTTGGCCCGCTGACGGTACCGCAGCAGCAAAGCCTTGCCCTGATTGAAAGCAGCAGCAGCCATTTGCTCGATCTGATTAACGATGTATTGGATGTGGCCAAAATTGAGGCAGGACAGCTTGAACTGCACTATGTCAACGTGGGCGTTGATGCCCTCTGCGTTGCCAGTCTCGCCATGGTGAAGCAACAGGCCCAGCAAAAAAGCCTGCAATTGAGCCTTCGTATTCCCCCGGATTTGCCCGATCTCTACGGAGATGAGCGACGCCTGCGCCAAATTCTCGTCAATTTGCTGAGCAATGCCGTCAAATTTACGCCCCAGGGTGGCGATGTCACCCTGACGGCTTCCTATCGGCCCTTTTCCCAAGAAGAACAGGCTAGCAACCGCGAATTTTCCCATCCCTGGGAGGCGTCTAGCGCCACGTTGGGCCTGCTGACCCTCGCCGTTACCGATACGGGCATTGGCATCAGCCCTGAGGATGCGCGGAAACTCTTCCAGCCGTTTGTCCAGGTTAGCAGTGCCCTCAACCGCGCCTACGAAGGGACGGGTTTGGGACTAGCCCTAGTCAAACAAATTACCGAAATGCACGGTGGAAAAGTAAGTTTCACCAGCCACGTAGGGCAGGGCAGTTGTTTCTCCATTCAGTTGCCCATTGTGGCTACTCCCGCTCAGTAGATCGCAACATTCTTGTCAGATCTCACCCCCAACATCTCTCCTCCGAGGAGAGGTACGATCATCCACGCCAGCGGCCCCGGTGGTCATGGCCATCGAGGCCGTTACACCGTAACTAGAAGGTTCTGAGAGCCTCGCTGCAATAAGCGTTGGCATCTCTGGAAGAGTAAGGCCCACTATAAAGAGCACTAATACAAGTCTGCAAATTTTCATTGGCAGAATTCCCCTGAAATGCCTGGAGGCAATTGTTTGCCGCATCTCCAGAAGAGTAAGGCCCCCGGTACAAATCGAGTACACATCGACTGAATGATTCTGAAGGGGCGATTCTGTTGCCCTGAAAGTTTCGTAGACAGTTGTTTGCCGCATCTCTGGCAGAATAAGGCCCCCGGTACAAATCGAGTACACATTGACTGAACGACTCTCTCAACTGTTGAGGCTGTTGGGAATTATTATCGATCTGAGAGGTGCTAAACCCAACGGAATAGCTGCTGTTCAAACAGGTGTCGATTCCCATTTCTTGGATGGTCTGGGAATTAGATAGTCGAACCAGCAGATCCCATCGGCAATCACCAGTGAGTCGGAAGGATACTGAGTTTCCACTCAGCAAATTACCATTTATGTCGTTAGCCCCCCAATTACTGTCTGTCGCAGGAGATAGGAATAAGGCTTGAATGGCTTGATTGGTATTATTGATTATGGTGAAGCTCCGACTAGAATTGTTAGGGCTTGACTGGCTTGAATTTGAATTGTTGCTGTTCGTGGGTGGTGAAGCGGGGCAGCCAAATGGTGTACATTCTCCAGCACCGGGGTTTGGGCAACCAAATGGATTGCAAGCTCCCGCCCCAGGTTGAGAACAACCAAAAACATTGCAAACCTGGGAGAAAGCTGGCCTCTGAATTCCAATGAGACTTGAAAATACTCCTAAACTACCTGCTCCCAATAGAGCCCAAAATTTGATTGATCTGGTCAAGTCTCTACGCATATGATGTGTCCTTGATGGCTTCAAATTACACTATATCACTCAAGGATTGTTATTAATTCATGCAGTATTTCATGATTCTATGATGTACGAAACAGATCTCAAAAGCCTTGGTACACAAAAAACCTTGATCGGCTATTGCACTTGATTAATCTAAAAACTCCTGTAGTCATTCTAATTAAGTTTGACAACCTGAGTAACCTACTTGAGTGAATGCCGACTGTCAATTCGGCTTGATTTCTACAAGAAGCAACTATGGTGTGACTAGCTTGAGTAAAGTGCAGTCTCAACCTTAAAATCCTTCCTGAAAATCTTGGGTATGACTAGATTCTAGATGCAAAGCGATGCCTTGCTAGATCAAGGTACGCTGCATAATCACCGCGTGATAGGACAATACAAGGATTATGTACAGCCGTCTGGACAGTTTATCCGGAAGGTGCCAAGAAGATTCCTTTTCTGGTCTGTGGTAGGGTAAGCTACCTCAACCTCATCTGCTGCTTGCCTTGAGCGATCAGACCTACTGGCAACCCCTTGAGCAGAGCATTGGCTTTGATAACCTTAATCAAGCGCTGATAGAATTTAGCGAATGGCGAGGATGGGATGAAGCGGTTTATCTTAGTGCCGTCGCTCAGGCATCTCTAGAGAAATGAGGATAGTAACTCCCGGTCTGAATCAGCTCCATGGGTGATGTGATAACGGCAAGACCCAGCGACCAGAACAAGGCTTAGAACTGTTGACGGCGGTGATTGTTGACCTAAAGCAAAACACTAGATATTCGCTCTCTTCCTAAGTCTCAGTAGATCACAAACACCCCCCCTTGAACCGTGTTTGAACCCTGGTTGGCCGACAAAAGATTCTGCACCGGGCGCGGAAACCACGCCCCTACCGCATTCGGGCCATGTAGGGGTCAGGTCTCCTGACCCTTTGACAGATATGGGTTCTAGTCAGTTTTGTCAGTCAACCAGGTCTGAACCTCACCCTAGTGGTTTGTCAGGGTTAAATTTTAGGGTTGCAGATATCCTCAAAGCCCTTCGACGGTTCGACGGTTCGACAGGCTCACCGCTCACCGCTCAGGACGACCGTAAACAACACGTTCGGGCTGAGCTTGTCGAAGCCCTAATTCTTAGTCTTGACAGACCACTAGATGTCTCTCCTTCATGAAGAGGGAGCTAGAAGCACCTCCGGCTCCCCTCTCCTCGGAGGAGAGGGGCTGGGGGTGAGGCCTGACAAGGACGCTGCGATCTACTGAGGATTCAGTATGAGGTGAAAGCCTAGGCGCGGGCGGCAACCTTGGCGGTTTGTAGGCTTTCGGCTAGCTTACGCACCACGGCGACCATCGCTAGGGGGTTATCCAGCTTGTTGACGGCGGAACCTACGCCCACGCCAGCGGCTCCGGCGGCAATGGCCATCGGGGCGGTCACGTCAGACAGGCCGGAGGCGCAGAGGACGGGCACAGACACGGCGCGGGAGATTTCGTAGGCCGCTGCCAGGGTGGGAGCGGCTTTTTCGATCAGGCCCAGGGTGCCGGGGTGGGTGGGCTGGCTGCTGGTGCCGCCTTCGGTTTGGATGATGTCGACTCCAGCGGCCACGAGGGCTTCGGCCAGGGCAACTTGCTCATCCAGGGCGAGGATGTGGGGCACGGTGACGGAGAGGGGGATTTCCGGCAGCAGGGCACGGGTGCGACGGGTGAGATCCAGCACTTCGGCAGCCTCAAAGCGGCGACCTTGGGCATAGAAGGCGTCGAAGTTACCGATTTCGATCAGATCGGCCCCAGCGGCCACGGGGGCCAAAAAGGCGTCGGGTTCTACGGCAGACACGCAGATGGGCAGGGTGGTCGCGGCTTTGGCCAAGCGCACCAGTTCCGCATCAGCCGCGATGTCTACGAAGGTGGCCCCGCCTTGGTCAGCCGCTTTTACGATGTCTACCACATGGGCGGCATTGAAGTTGGTGAGGCCGCTGATGATTTTGAGGGCGGTTTGGTTGGCCAAGGCCTGTTGTAGGTCAGAACGCATAGAAAATCTCTCAAACGCTGAATTCAGTCTGCCCCATTGTCGCATTGTCGGCTGTACTGTGGTGAACCGAAACGGTGGTGAACCGAATCTAGAGTCGGTGGATGGGGGAGAGCTTCAGGGTGAATCTGGTTCGCAGCGTTCGCCGTCGGTGGTGAAGGCGAGGGGATAGGCGGAATCGAGGGGAGAACCGGTGTCCTTGGCCCGCAGTCCGTAGCCTGTAACGAGATGGTAGGTTTGAATGGGACGACCAAAACGCTGAACCGTAAGGGTTTGGGGCGATCCCGTGCGTTCAAACATAGCTAGGTGGGCAGGACAAATCGGGTGCCAATCTTCCCCCAGCAGCACGGCATCGCGTCCGTCCAAGCTTTCAACGTCGTACCAAAAATCGGTTTGGTCAATGCG
>JAYKHF010000141.1:0-19421 GCA_035285305.1 Leptolyngbya sp. | reverse complement strand
CTATGGGGGTTCACCCAGGTCGAATTAAATCAGAAATTCCTGTCCATTTGCCCCGTCCTCGCCATTTTGATGACACCCTTTCCCAGGATTTTATCGACCTACACCGTAGAGTGTTTGACTGCATCCGTGAAGAAACCATGAAAAGTATGGAAGCCTAAATTTTAGGACAAGCGAGCTTGGTACTTGCGAGAGCCTAGATCTGCCAAGGGGTTAGGAGATCTGCCCCCTAGATGATCCCTCTGCCTGGTTAACTGACAAAACTTGCCAGAACCCAGATTCCTCAAAGGGTCAGGAGACCTGACCCCTACATGGCCCGAATGCGGTAGGGGCGGGGTTTTCGCCTCCGGCGCAGGATCTCTTGTCAGTTAATCAGCCAATGTCTGGGCACAGGGGCGGTAGGACGAGGGAGCAGGGAAACTAAAGGGCGGCTACGGCGGCGGCGAGAAATTCGGGTTGCATCCAGCCGTTTAGGTTAATGTGGCCCAGGTTTTCTTGTCCCGCAATCTGGCTGAGCGCTTGAATGTGGGCCTGAAGCCAGTCAGCCCGCAGTTGGGTTTCGGGATGATAAACCGCATCCACCGGATCGCTGGTGCTGGATAGGAGGGTTTTGCTGACGATGGCGGCATCCATATTCACCCAGCGGCTGACTAAGGTGGGGGCGATGGGCTGGGTCGCGTACCAATATTGGGCGGCGAGGAGGGCTCGCAGGTAGGCCACGGCAATTTCGGGATACTGGTCGGCGAGTTCGTCGCGAATCACTACGCCGTGGAAGGTGGGTAGGCCATCCAACTGTTGGGACAACAGCCGCCGAAACTGGCCCCTGTGCTTGGCAATTTCGTGGAAGGGGGCGAAGTAGGCATAGCCGTCAATGACGTTGTTGAGGGAACTGACGGGGCGGCGGGTGCAGTGGTTGCAGGCATCGATGGTGGTGAGGGTAACCGCATCTAGCAGGTCGCAGTGGTGTAGGGAACGCATCACCATGCCGTGGGCCGCTGAGCCAAAGGGCACTGCAATCACCCGTCCGGCCAGATCTTCGATGCAGTTTAGGGAAGACTGCTGGGGCACGATAATGTCGTTGCCGGTGCCGTCGGGGTTGCTGGCCACAAAGCTAATCAGGCGGGTGCAGGCTGTCTCCGCTGCACCGGGGAGGGCGCTCAGCAGCAGGGGATAGTCGCCCAGAATGCCGATGTCAATCTGTTGGGTTTGCAACCCCTCCACAATGGGCGCACCGGAGCTATAGTCGGCCCAGCGGATTTGGTAGCGGGTGCCGCTGTAGCGCCCACTGCGGGGCAAAAAGTGTTCCAGCAGGCCCAACCGCTGAATAATGAGCCCAGCGGTAATGGTTTGAATCGTGCGATTTTGGGTGCCGATGGTGAGGCGAATCGTATCCGTGCCGCTAGGGGAAACCGAACGCACCAAAAAGGTTGGTGCTTGGAACTGGGGCACCCTAGAACTGGTGGCGGCGGACTGGGAAGAAGCCAGGGCAGTGGCGAAAGGGGTGAATCGCTGGGGGCGACTCGCTTGGCGCATTTTCAGCAGGGCTGTAAACTGCCGCACCGATTCCAAGCTCAACCCAGAGGAACTGCCAGAAATCGAGGCCTCTAGGGCACGGCTGAGACGCTTGGCCATGAGCAAAAAGAGCGGGCTGCCGAGGGCAAATTCCTCTAGGGGCACATGGCGAATGAGCCCCGCCTGACTTTCTAAATGCAGCTCAAAATCAGACACAAAACTGAGATAATGCCCCTGCATTAGGTAGGTGCGAACCTGACTGAGGGAATCCACCACCTCCACATGGGTAAAATCTGACAGATCTAGCCCTAACTCCTGCATTCGTTTTTGCAGCATGATGCGGCTGGGAGATCCTTCCGGCAACAGCACCCAAGATTCATCCTTTAACTCCTGCAAACTCAGCCAGGGCTGCTGGGCCAAGCGATGGCTAGCCGACACCGCTAGGGAATAGTGAACTGAATCAATGGGGGTTTCGGCTAGGTCGTCAAAGGTGGCATAGCTGAGGTCTGAAATACCCAGATCCACATCCCCAGCCTTAATCGCTCGATATAATTCCTCCGCTGAATTAAACTGCACACAACGGGTCTGAATCGCTGGATAGAGTCGCCGATAGTCGTACAGCACTGAGGGCAACCAGTGATCCATCACATCAGCCATGCTGCCGATGGTGAGGACGCTGTTTTTACCCTGCTTGATTTCCTCGATTTCGGTTTTGAGTCGCTGTTCTAAGTCCAGCAGTTGTGGCCCTTCTGCGAGCAGATATTCCCCTACTTGGGTGAGTTCAATGCGACGGCCCAGGCGATGGAAAAGCGGCGTTTCTAATTCTGCTTCTAGGGATTTAATCTTGGCGCTCACCGCTGGCTGGGTTAAATTTAGAGTGTCGGCAGCTTCGGTAAAGCTGAGACAACGAGCCACCTCTAGGAAGACTTGAATCTGATAGATTTCCACGGTTCTAGGCGTCTTGGGCGCGTAAGGGACTCAACGCAAGTCGGAATCGGAACCTCAATCTAGACCTCGAAGCTGAGCTTAGTTAAGTGGGCTTATTTAGACGAGTGGGAGTTGATTGAATAGCTTCAATGAAGATCGTTATCGATGGATTATAAAAAACTGTCAAAGCGGATTCAGATCATCGTGTACTACGCTACTTTGAGTGAATCCTACACATTTTAGAATCTTAAGATTCTAAAATGTGTAGGATTTATAATCTTGAGCGTCAATCTTTGCCGTCATGACTCTAGATAACATAATCCTGACTCAATCCAAACTCAATCCAATGGTTGCTGGCTTCATTATAGAGGGATTTGATCCTGACCTCTGACCTTGAAGGCGCTGAACCCTAAGCAAACCTAAGGCTTTGAATATCCGATAGATATTTTTTATGAGTGTATAGAAGGCTGTGATGATCAAACCGTAGTCATCGTTACAAACTGTATTGATGACCATTTTAGACTCCCTTACACTGTATGTGTGAGGCGCAGAAATAGGGCGATTTGCTGTCGCCCTGCCCTAGATGATGAGCCTTGATGCGCTGACAAAGATTTCAATTTCACTGCCGTTTAAGCTGAGGACATGGTTAAGTGAATATTCAGTATCTAAAAACGGATTTTTTGGTGGTGGGTGGTGGTACCGCTGGCACCATGGCTGCTATTAAAGCGAAGCAGGCTAGCCCAGAAAGCGATGTGTTGATTTTGGAAAAGGCTAATATCCGCCGCAGTGGAGCCATTGCCATGGGTATGGATGGCGTCAATACCGCTGTGATTCCCGGCAATTCTACCCCAGAGCAATATGTTCGTGAAATCACCATTGCTAACGACGGCATTGTTAACCAAAAAGCCGTTTATGAAACCGGACGCCTAGGCTTTGAGGTGATTCAAGAACTGGAAAGCTGGGGGGTCAAATTCCAAAAAGATCACGAGGGCAATTACGACCTCAAGCAGGTACACCGGGTCGGTAAATACGTGCTGCCTATGCCCGAAGGAAAAGACCTGAAAAAAATCCTCGCCCGCCAAGTCAAGCGCCATAAAGTAAACGTCACCAACCGCGTCATGGCGACCCGCGTGATGGTGCAAAATGGCCGCGTTACCGGGGCTGTGGGCCTGGATGTGCGCAACGGCAACATGGTGGTGATTCAGGCTAAGGCGGTGGTGCTTTGTACCGGGGCCTGCGGTCGCCTGGGTTTGCCCGCCTCCGGTTACCTCTATGGCACCTACGAAAACCCTACCAATGCTGGGGATGGCTACTCCATGGCCTACCACGCCGGGGCAGAACTCACCAACATTGAATGTTTCCAGATCAACCCGCTGATTAAGGACTACAACGGCCCCGCCTGTGCCTACGTGGCCAGCCCCTTCGGGGCCTACACCGCCAACGCCGAGGGCCACCGCTTCATTAGCTGCGACTACTGGAGCGGCCAAATGATGCTGGAGGTCTACAAAGAGCTACATTCCGGCAAAGGCCCCGTCCACCTGAAGATGTACCACCTCGATGACGACACCATTTCCGAAATCGAGCGGGTGCTGTGGGACAACGAGCGCCCCAGCCGAGGCCGCTTCCACGAGGGCCGCAATGAAAACTACCGCACCCACGGCGTGGAAATGAATATCTCTGAAATTGGCCTGTGCAGCGGTCACAGTGCCTCTGGGGTGTGGGTGAACGAGCGGGCCGAAACCACGGTGCCCGGTCTCTATGCCGCTGGTGACATGGCCAGTGTGCCCCACAACTACATGATTGGGGCCTTTGTCTATGGCCGCATTGCCGGAGAAAATGCCATGGACTACCTGCGCGACCTGGAGCATGTGGTACCCGATGCCGACTTCCTCGCCGCCGAGCAAGAGCGCATCTATCGCCCCCTGAACCAGCCCAACGGCGTGCCCCACACCCAGGTGGAATACAAGCTACGCCGCCTAGTGAACGACTATCTGCAACCGCCCAAGTCGCCCCACAACATGGATATTGGCCTCGAAAAGTTTGTGGCCTACGAAGACACCCTCAACGTCATGGGGGCCAGTGACCCCCACGAACTGATGCGCTGTATGGAAGTCCACTTCATCCGCGACTGCGCCGAAATGGCCGCCCGCGCCTCCCTCTTCCGCAAGGAAACCCGCTGGGGCCTCTACCACTATCGGTTGGATTATCCCGAAAAGAACGATGACGAATGGTTCTGCCACGTCAACCTGAAGAAGGGCGAAAACGGCGACATGGAACTGTTTAAGCGGGCCGTAGAACCCTACATCGTGGACGTGAATCTGAAGGAAGAAGTCTACGACGTCGCCGTGCGGTAGCCCGTAGGGTGGGCACTGCCCACCATTGCAATACCTGCCCTCACCCCCAGCCCCTCTCCCAGGAAGGAGAGGGGAGCCGGAGAGACCTCACCCCCAGCCCCTCTCCTTGGAGGAGAGGGGAGCCAGAAAGATCTTATTGACCGTTATTAAATTCAGGACTTTTGCTATGGCTTTGACGACTCAACGTGTGGATGTTCCGGTGATTGTGGACGAATCGAAATGTCTTGAAAAATGTGTGGCTTGTATTGAAGTGTGTCCTTTGGATGTGTTGGTGAAAAACCCCGAAACGGGTAAAGCCTACATGAAATACGACGAGTGCTGGTTCTGCCTACCCTGCGAAAAAGAATGTCCCACGGGTGCCATTACGGTGCAAATTCCCTTCTTGCTCAGATAACCCTCTCCCCCCATTTCCTTTGCCGTCATTTAGGACACCTGCTTTATGTATTCCACGGATATGGATCCCGAAGTCGCCCAATGGGTTGAAATGTTGAGATCGCCCGACCTAAATGAGCGTTTGGTGGCGGCCAAAACCCTGCAACATTTGGGCGATGAAGATGCCATCGAACCGCTGATTGGGGCGCTATACGACGAAAGCCCAATGGTGCAGGAAATCGCCATCACCAGCCTGTGGGAATTTGCCAATCCGGTAGCCATTAATCCGCTGATGGACTGCCTAGGTTCGGCCCATGAAAATGTTCGCCATGAAGCACTTTCGGCCCTAAAGGAATTGGTTTCCACCAATGACCTGATGAAGCTGCTGGATTTGCTGCAAACGGGTAATGTTCACGCCCAACTGAATGTGCTGGTGCTGCTGCGGAAAATCCACGATGCCCAGGCGTTGCCCTATATTTTGCCCTTCTTTCAGTCAGGCAATCCTGATTTGCGAGAGGCCGCTGTGACCACCCTGCGCTACCTCAACCAGGTGGTGCGCTGCGAGCCCGCCTTGGCCCTAGCGAAGGATCCCGTGGAAACCGTGCGGCGGGCGGCAACCCTCACCCTGGGACATCTCAGTGATGAGGGTGTGATCCATTTACTTTGTGAGTTGCTGACTGGCGATGGCGATTGGCAGGTGCGGCGCAATGCGGCCCAGTCCCTCGATTTACTGGCGAGTGCCGATTCTATTCCGGCTTTGGTGCAGGGGATGGAGGATCCAGAATGGCAGGTGCGTAAGTTTACCGCCCGTGCCCTGCAAAAAGTGGCGGATGAGCAGGCCATGCCAGCGCTGATCAAAGCCCTCACCGACGATTATTCCGATGTACGCCGGGATGCCGCTACCGCTCTGGGCAAGCTGTCTAACCCCGACGCCCTACCCGCCCTGCACCAAACCCTCCATGATCCCGATATGGACGTGCGGATTTTTTCCCAGCGGGCCATCGATGCGATCCAGAAGTCTATGCCGGAGACCTCGAATGTCTAACCACAGATCCCCCTTCCAGCGAGCCGATGCCGCCCCCGCCGAAGCACCCCCTAGCCCTGAGGAACTGAGCCGCAAGGCGGAGGTGGTGGCCCTGCTGAAAACCCTCAAAGAACCAATCTTGGGCACCGACTTGGTGAGCCTGGGTATGGTGCGCAACCTGCGGGTGGTGGGCGATTACGTCTATCTACGGCTGTATGTGGGGCGGCACCAGTTGGATCTACAAGCTCAGGTGCAAACCACCCTGGCGCAACTGCCCTGGTGCAAAAAAGCCTACGCCGAACTCTGCACCATTCCCGGTGTGCGGATTACCCTGGCGGTTTCCAGCGGCAAGGGGGGCGTGGGCAAATCCACCACGGCGGTGAATCTGGCCGCTGCCCTGGCTAAAACGGGGGCCAAGGTGGGTTTATTGGATGCTGACATCTACGGCCCCAATGTGCCCCAAATGCTGGGGTTGGGCCAATCTCAGGTGCAGGTGATCGACACCCCAGAGGGGCCGCGATTTTTGCCCCTAGAGGCCCACGGCATCAAGGTTATGTCCGTGGGGCTGCTGGCGGAACGGGATCATCCCCTGGCTTGGCGCGGCCCGGTGATGCACAAAATCATCACCCAGTTTCTCCATGAAGTGGCGTGGGGCGATCTGGACTATCTGCTAATTGACCTGCCCCCCGGCACCGGCGATGCCCAGATTACCATCGTCCAAGAAAGCCCCATCTGCGGTGTCGTGATGGTGACAACCCCCCAACAGGTGGCTATTTCCGACGTGCGGCGCAGCGTCCACATGTTCCGCCAGGTGGGGGTTCCTGTGTTGGGTTTGGTGGAAAACATGAGCTACCTGCTCTGCGGCCACTGTGGCGAACCCACCCCGATCTTTGGCAGCGGCGGCGGTGCCCAAATGGCGGCAGAACTCTCGGTTCCCCTCTGGGGCCAGGTGCCCATCGACCCCCGCGTTTGTGCCCAGGGCGATGCCGGAGTACCCCTGCCCCTCTGTGAACCCGATGCCCCGCTGAGTCAAATCTTTGGCACCATCGCCCAGGGGTTGAACGCCACCTTTGGGGCTACGGTTGCGGCCACTCCGGCCTTGGCCATGGCCACCGTGTAGGGTGGGGTGCGGCTGGGTGGTGCATTGCTTCGCGAATGCACCCTACGGCTCTTGGCGCTATGCACCTTTCCGGCTCCCCTCTCCCCCGGGGAGAGGGGCTGGGGGTGAGGGCCAGCCCCCACCGACTTTGAAGTATTGGGATCCCCAGTTTTACCTCACTCCTGTACTCAAGCTGATACCGTGGGGATCCTTTTCTCATCTTCCGTCTCAAGCAACATTCCGTCTGGCAGAGAAGCATCATGGGCATCGGGGTCTGGCTGGTGAGTATGGGCATTGTTGCCATCGCCGGATTCACCCGTGGGTTTTCCGGGTTTGGCTCTGCGATGATCCTGGCCCCTGCCCTCAGCCTGTTTTTCCCCCCTCAGCAGGTGGTAGCCACAGTGATTCTGCTGGAGATGATTGCCGGAGCAGGATTAGTGCCCGCCGCCCTGTCCAAAACCCTGTGGCGCGAAGTATTGCCGCTAGTGCTGAGCGCCATGGTGATGGTTCCGGTGGGGGCACACTTTCTCTCCTTGCTAGAGCCACTGCTGATGCGGCGGGTGATTGGGGGGCTAATTCTCGGCTTTGTGCTGCTGCTGTGGTCGGGAAAAAGTCACTATAACCACGCCCATGTCTCCCTAACATCGGCGGTGGGAGCCGTCAGTGGCTTCCTAACCGGGCTGGCGGGCATTGGCGGGCCACCCATCGTTCTCTATTCCATGTCGGGCAATAACGCAGCGGCAGCAAACCGGGCCAATTTCATCGTGTTTTTTGCCTTTACCCAGGCCATGGCCCTCGCCTCCTTTTGGCTCAGCGGTATTTTATCCATCGCTGTATGGCAGTTGTTTTTGAGCTTTGCGCCCATCTTTGGCCTGGGGTTGTTGTTCGGCCAGTTCTGCTTTAAGCGCGTCAATGAGGCTCTTTTTCGGCGGGTGGTAATGGCTTTACTGCTGGGGTTTGCCCTACTGGCCATTGTGGTTTAGGCCCCAGGAAGAGGGACTGTTTCAGAGCGACAAAGCCCCGTTTCTGCATTGATGGGCCATTGAGGTCACGATTTCGCCGAGAAACCGATTCACCGAGAAATCGAGGCGCTATGCACTCGACACGCCTTCCAGAACTGACTGTGTTGGGTTTTGTTTCGTGCGGCTTACCCTGAATCTCCACAGTTCACCATTTCCCCTAACCGTGCCCTTGATCGAACGTTGAAGGACTGCCCCATGAAAGTTTCTGCAAAACCGGATCGTCTACCTCCGTCCTCGGACACCCTCCCTTGGACGGATCGCGTTAAAGCTTGGCTTCCCGGTTTGGGATTAACCGCCTTGCTGGCGGCCCTGGCCCTAGGCATTGGCTACCTCAGCCATCGTACCGGAATCAAGCTGCTGAACCCATTGCTGGTCGCGGTGCTGCTAGGCATTGCGGTGCGTCAGGTGGTGCCCCTGCCTGCGATCTATCGCCCTGGTATTCACCTAGCGATGAAGCGGATTTTACGGCTAGCGGTGATCCTGTTGGGATTACGGCTCAGCATGGCAGAAATTTTCGCCGTTGGCCCCGTGGGGTTAGCGATGATTGCCTCCAGCACCGTCAGCACCTTTTATCTCACAACCTGGCTAGGGCGGCGGCTATCCGTGAACCCTAAACTGACGCGGCTCATTGCAGCGGGAACATCTATCTGTGGCGCTTCAGCCATTGTGGCCACCAATGCCGTGGTGGATGGATCCGAGGAGGACATGACCTACGCCATCGCCACCATCACCGGCTTCGGCACCCTGGCCATGGTGAGCTATCCCCTGATGGCCGGATTAGGTCAGCTTTCGCCCGAAACCTTTGGCCTCTGGTGTGGCGCGTCGATTCACGAAGTGGCCCAGGTCATTGCCACCGCCTTTCAACACAGCACCACCAGCGGCGACATCGCTACCGTGGCCAAACTGTCCCGTGTGCTGCTGATTGTGCCGATTCTGCTAGGCCTGGGCTGGCAGGCCCGGGGCACCCAAGCCCAGGGAGAAGCCCCTAAGGCCCTACCGATTCCCTGGTTTGTGCTATTTTTTGCAGGGCTGGTGCTGCTGAATAGTGTTCAGCTTTTCCCCGCCGCTCTCAAGGTCAGCGTGGCTCAAGTCAACCAAGTCCTGCTTTGTATGGCCCTCGCCGCCATGGGCCTAGAAACCTACCTCGATAAATTGGTGAGGCTAGGCCTGAAGCCACTTATATTAGCCGGTCTATCTTGGTTATTCCTATCGATGACTAGCCTGATGCTGATTCAGATTATGGTTTAGTGTCTTCAGGAAGGTCACGGCCATCGAGCAGACTCAGAGAAGCTGAGAAATGCCGCCGCTAGGCCATAATGAGACAATACATCTGACCTATTTAGCATGGCCAAAGCTGCCCTCACCGAAAAGCCCAAAACCCCAGCCGTCTTCGCCCGCCACGAGACCTTTCATCCCCGCTTTGGTTGGCTCAAAAAGGGGTACGACTTGGCTTTGGCGGATCCCGGCATTTTTCTACGGGAAGATGCTCCGGTTTTGCTGGGAGTCGGGAAAAACATGGTGCGCTCCATTCGCTACTGGTGCAGCGCCTTTAAGGTGTTGACGGAGGAGGATGGCCAGATTGGGCCAACTCGACTGGGGCAACAACTGCTGGATGACGACGGCTGGGATCCGTTCCTAGAGAACCCCGCCAGTCTTTGGCTGCTGCACTGGAATTTGCTCAAGGCTCCCTGTACCGCTACGGCCTGGGCCTATGCCTTTGGGGAATTTCAGGCGGCAGAGTTTACCCCCGAGCACCTCGTCGATGAACTGCGGGACTATGCCAACGGCTTGAGTAGCTCCATTGCCGATTCCTCCCTCCGCAAAGACGTGAGCTGCATTCTGCGCATGTATGCCGATCAGGAAAGCAAAAAAGGGCCGACGGAGGATTCCATCGATTGCCCCTTTACTGCCCTGCGCCTGCTCTACAGCGTGGGCGATGGGCGACGCTACGAGTTTCAGGTTGGCCCCAAGGAAACTCTGCCTGCCGAGATTGTGGTGGCGGCTTGCCTGGAGTTTGCCGGAATTTCAGAAAACGAAAGCTCGGCCATGGGGGTCTCTCGTTTGGCTCACTTGGTGGGTAGTCCGGGGCGGGTGTTCAAGCTCTCGGAGGCTGCCATTGCCGAAGCCATCGAGCAGGTGGCCCGCCGCCGGGAGGATCTGTTTATTTCAGACAGTGCCGGATTGCTACAGCTTCAGTACGAAGGCGATCCGCTGGCCATGTCTGAGGCTATTCTGAACAAGTATTTTGCGGGTTAGATTGTCCATGAAACGGACGCGCTTGAGCCCAGAATCCTCGGCCCTCACCCCTGCCCCTCTCCCCGAGGGAGAGGGGTTCTGAATCCGGCCCCCCTTCTCCCTCAGGGAGAAGGGGTTGGGGGATGAGGGCTTAGCCTAGGCATTTGACGGGGATAGATTGCTGTGTTGTTGCGGGTTGATAGATCGTGAGTGCTCAACGTTTAGCCGATTGTTTGGCGGTGAATCGTCGCTATGCCCGCTCCATCAACCTAGAGCGCGACTTTGAGGCACCAGACGCCGTTGAGGGCTATATTCTGACGGATCGGGCAGTGGATGCCCTGGGGCGGATTCTGGCTTCAATGTTTGGCCGCAAACGCACCACAGCCTGGACGCTGACCGGGGTTTACGGCACCGGGAAATCTGCCTTTGCCCACTTTTTGATCAGCCTCCTGGGGCCAATGGAGAGTCCGGCCCGCCAGGTGGCCTGGGAGATTGCCGGGACAAGTCTGCCGCCGGATAGTCCAGAGTTTGAGGCGCTTCAGCAAAAATTTCCAAAATCGGGACTCTTTCGCGCCGTGGCCACTGCCCAGCGGGAACCCCTGCGCCATACCTTGCTACGGGCACTGGTTACAGGAACAGAGCGCTTCTGGCCAAAAGGACGTAAGCCAGAGGTGATTAGACAACTTAACCAGTGGGAAAGTGATCTGCTCTTGGGTGATGCGGCCTTTAGTGATCGGGATCTCCTCAACTTGATTCAGCAGTTGATCGAGGTTGTAGACACCGACATCATTCTGGTTATCGACGAGCTGGGCAAGTCCCTCGAACATGCCACCCAAAACCAGGGCACCGCCGATCTCTACCTGCTTCAGCAGTTGGCGGAACTGTCGCGAAAGAAGGGGACGCGGCTCTATATTTTTGGCTTGCTGCACCAAGCCTTTGCCGACTATGGCCAACGACTGGCGGCGGTGGAAAAAAACGAGTGGGCCAAAATCCAGGGCCGCTTTGAGGATATCCCCTTCACCGAATCCTCCCAGCAAATGCTGCGGCTGATGGGGCAAGCCATCCACCGCACCGAGGGCGATGGGCTGGCGCTCCCGGTGCAGCAACACACCCAGGACTGGTGCGCCGTCCTCAGCGAAAAGGCCAACCTCACGGAACTCTCCCCCAAACTGCTGGAGGCCACCTATCCCCTCCATCCCCTCGCCGCCCTGGTGTTGCCAGAACTCTGCATCCGCTACGCCCAAAACGACCGCTCCCTCTTCACCTTCCTCACCAGCGCCGAACCCCACGCCTTCCAGCATTTCCTAGACATCACCGAACTCCCCTCTAGCTCCCCTCTCCCCCTGGGAGAGGGGCTGGGGGTGAGGGCAATCCCCACCCTCAAACTGCACCACCTCTACGACTACTTTGTGGAATCTCTCGGGGCTGGGATGGGGTCGCGGCCCGGTCTTCAGCGGTGGCTAGAGATCCAAACCCTGGTGGCCGATGCCCAGCACCGAGGGGCCGACACCGTGGCCTTGCTCAAAACCATTGGCCTGCTGAACCTCGTCACCAGTACGGGCCTGTTTCGCGCTACCCTGCCCCTGGTGAAACTGGCCCTGGTGGATGCCCCCGACCCCGCTGCCCTGGATCACTGGGAAGCCCAGATCAACCTCGTCACCCATCAGCAGGGCCTCGTCACCTATCGGCGGGCGGTGGATGAACTGCGCCTGTGGGAGGGGTCGGACTTTGATGTGGAAGGGGCGATCAGCCAATACATCGCCAAGGACAGCCTGCCCCTGGCCGACCTGCTGAGTGAAACCTACCCCCTCAAGCCCCTGGTGGCCCAACGCCACAGCTACCGCACCGGCACCCTGCGCTACTTTGAGCGTCACTACCTGGCGACCGCCAGCGACTTAGCAGCCCTGGTCTGCACCCAGGCCGATTGCGATGGCGTGGTGGTCTACTGGCTCAGCGATGCGCCCCCCAGCCCCGTCCCCGCCCATACCGTGGACGGCAAACCCCTGGTGGTGATTGCGGCGGCCAACCTGCCCCTGCTGACGATTCGCGCCCAGGAATACCGCGCCCTCTGCCAAATCCACAGCCGCGAAAGTGCCCTCCAAAGCGACAAAGTGGCCCTGCGAGAAGTGCGCCACCGCCGCCTTCAGCTTAAGCAACTGCTCGACGACACCCTGGCCCAAGCCTTCAACTTTGCCACCCACCACAATGCCTGCTGGGTGGAAGGAAAGCCCCAGGCTATCGGCAGCGTCACCGACTTCAACGCTCTGCTGTCGGCGGTGTGCGATCGCACCTATCCCCAAACCCCCATCCTGTGGAACGAACTGATCAACCGCCGCACCCTCACCACCCAGGGGGCCAAGGCCCGCCGCATCCTCATCGAAGCTATGCTGGAAAATCCTGACGCGGAGCGGTTGGGCCTAGAAGGCTATGGCCCCGAGGTGGCCATGTATTTTTCGGTGCTTCAGCAAACCGGCATCCATCGCCAAGCCCAAGGGGAATGGGGCTTTTATCCGCCGCTGACCTTATCCCCGGAGCCCTCACCCCCGGCCCCTCTCCCACAGGGAGAGGGGAGTCTAGCTCCCCCTTCTCCCGTCCTGGGAGAAGGGGGCTGGGGGGATGAGGGCCAAGACTTGGGATCGAGGGCCACCCTCAGCCAATCGAACCTGGGCACCGTTTGGACAGCCATGGCCGAATTCTGCCTCAGCACCACCGACACCCCCCGCTCCATCGGCGACCTGTACCAAACCCTCAACGCCCCACCCTACGGCATGAAGTCGGGCACGATTCCGGTGCTGCTGGCGGCGGTGCTGCTCCACTACAGCGACGAGGTCAGCGTCTACAAGGAGGGCACCTTTATCCCGGTGCTGGGGCCAGAGCATTTTGAGCTACTGGTGAAAGATCCGGGCCGCTTTGCGGTGAAGCACATCGATGTCACCGGGGTGCGAAGCCAGGTCTTCCGCGAACTGGAGGCCATTTTGCGGGGAGGATCCGGTAAGCCCCGTGGTGCCCTCGGTACCCGGAATGTAACGGTGTTGTCGGTGGTGAAGCCGTTGATTCAGTTTGTGCGCAAGCTGCCCAACTTCACCCTCAAAACCCGCCGCATGAGTGAGTCCTCCCGCGCCGTGCTGCAAACCCTGCGCTCCACCCAGGAGCCGGATGATCTGCTGTTTCATGCCCTGCCCCAGGCTTGCGGCCTAGCGCCCATCGTGGTGTCCGAGGCCGATGATGGCACCACCGCCCGCACCTACCGGGAGCGTTTGGTGGAAGCCCTGCGCGAGATCAATGGAGCCTACGATGCCCTATTAGCCGAATGCCAAGCCCTCCTCTACAGTGCCTTTGGCGTCCATAGCGATCGCACCCAACTGCGCCAAGACCTTCAGTTTCGGGCCAGCCGACTGCTGGGCAACTGCGTGGAGGCCAGTCTCAACCGTTTTGCTAGGGCGGCGGCGGATGAGGCCGTGGCGGATCGCCCGTGGCTAGAGGCGGTGATCATGGTGATTGCCGACAAACCCGCCGAATCTTGGACCGATGAGGACGTGACCCGCTTTGAGCTAAACCTCAGCGACCTCTCTCGCCGCTTCAAAAACCTGGAGGCGTTGCAGGCGACCGTGAAGGCCACCGGACAAGGCGGATTTGAAGCCCGTCGCCTCACCGTCACCCGCCCCGACGGCAGCGAGATCAACAAACTGGTGTGGGCCAGCGACGAACACCAGGCCAAGGTCGATCCCTCCATCGACGAAATCCTTCAGCGCTTCCCTGACCCCCAACTGAGGGAAGTGTTGCTCACCCGCCTCACCGAACGCCTGTTTGATGGGGCAGAATCAGAGCAGAATGATCCGCCGGAAAAAGTAACGGATCTCAAAGGTCGCAGAGTCCGACCTAGGCGGGCGAGGGGGTAAGGCCATAGCAGATTATCCAGCAAGCAAGGTTGGCCCTCACCCCCAGCCCCTCTCCCAGGAGGGAGAGGGGGGCCGGAAAGGCCGGGATAACGGGATAGATTTTGTGGAGGACGTTAACCACCATGCAGCAACTCAAGCGCCCCGTAGAGCAGACAGACCCGCCCCGGTCGGCCAAGGAAACGCTGCCTACTATGTACGACCTGCCTAGCGAAGACCCAGAGGAACCCGGATTGCCCGACGAGTACCACTACCTCCAGCCCCATTTGCTGAGCGCCACGCTGCACCTCACCACCGTTGCCGAAGACGAGGTGTTTAGCGTCGGGGATATGAACCTCTACTACGATGTTGATCATCCCCTGTGGCACAAGCGTCCCGACTGGTTTGCGGTGGTGGGGGTGCCCCGGCTCTACGAAAACCGCGATATGCGGCTGAGCTATGTGGTTTGGCAAGAGCGGGTGAATCCCTTTGTGGTGGTCGAGCTGCTGTCTCCCGGCACCGAAAAGGAAGACCTGGGCCAAACATCCCGACTTCCGGGCCAGCCACCGACCAAATGGGAGGTCTACGAGCAAATTCTGCGGATTCCCTACTACGTGATCTTTGACCGCTACACCAACCATCTCCGGGCGTTTCGCCTGGTGGGTGGCCATTATCAACCGATGGAGATCACCGATCAGCGCATCTCGATTCCAGAGTGGCAGCTTAGCCTGGGGGTGTGGCAGGGCACCTATGAAGGCATCGAACGCCTGTGGCTGCGGTGGTTTGATGCCGAGGGACAACTGATGCTTTCCGCCGCAGAACGGGCGGATCAGGCCGAAGAGCGGGCAGAACAAGCCTCAGAACGGGCCAATCGCCTAGCCGAACGCCTACGAGCCCTGGGCCTCGACCCCGACGATCTATAACCCCCCTCTGTAGGGGCAGGGTTTCCCTGCCCTGGTCTCCCTGCCCTGGTCTCCCTGCCCTGGTCTCCCTGCCCTGGTTTCCCTGCCCTGGTCTCTCTGCCCTTCCAAGTCGGGGCATCAACCAGACCCCAGGGCATAGGGCATCATAGATAAATCTTCCCAGCGTCTCCCTGGAGCAATCGCAATGGCCTCCCCCATGGTTTTGTCCGTCAGCCGCGACCACATCCAACTGCCTGCCGGGAGCAGCGTGACCCTCAGCGACCAAACCTGGGCCGACTACGAAGCCCTGCTGACCAGCCGCCGAGAGAATGCCGCCATTAAAATTCGCTTTAATGCCCACACTCAACAGATTTCGCTTATGGCTCCCATGGCAGGTCACGGGAATCGCATTGATACCCTGGTAGATTTGGTCAAAGCGTTACTGCGGCATCAAAACCGAGATTGGCACAGCTACGACCCTGTCACCCTCAAGCGCTGGCCAGAGGCCGGGGCCGAACCCGATGCCTGCTTTTATCTGCAAAACTGGCAAGCTGTCTTGGGCAAAGAGCGCATTGATCTGACGGTTGACCCACCCCCCGATCTCGCTATCGAAGTGGATCTCACCTCGCTGACCGATTTGGCGATATACCAGGTGCTTGCCATTCCAGAGGTGTGGATCTACCGCCAGGGCCAACTCCTGATTTACGGGTTAACGGCCATGGGCTACGAGTGTTTGGACAGTAGCCCCACGTTTCCCACAGTGGAAGTGACAACGCTGTTGCCCCAGTATGTAGAACGCGCCTGGGTGGCGGGGTCTAGCTTGGCCCTGCGCGAGTTTGAGCAATATCTTCGAGGGGGAAATCTATAATATCTCTGGGCAAGACAGGTCAGCGTAATGTTTCAGTGAGAGGCTAGTTAGGCCATGGCATTAACCGCGCAACAACTGGCAGAACTAATGCCAGATGCAACCCAGATAGAAAGTAATGAACCCGAAATGGAAAGTTCGCTACACTATGCTCAGCTTGCTCTATTGGTGGCTTGTCTAGAGTGGCTATGGCGTGACCGCAACGACTTTTTTATTGGGGCAAATCTAACGATCTATTTCAGCCGAGAACAGCTTAAAAACCGAGATTTTAGAGGCCCAGATTTTTTCTTGGTTAATCATACGGATAGGCGACCTCGCAAGTCGTGGGTGGTGTGGGAAGAAGGGGGCCAGTACCCAGATTTGATCATCGAATTGCTGTCTGACTCGACGGCAAAAACCGATAAGAACCTTAAGAAAACGCTGTACCAAGACCGTTTTCGCACCCCAGAATATTTTTGGTTCTCGCCAGAAACGCTGGAGTTTGAGGGCTATCACCTGGTGGATCAACGCTATCAGCCGATTGCGCCCAACCCAAAGGGATGGCTTTGGAGCCAGGTGCTAGGGCTGTATTTGGGGGTGCAGGAGGGCAAGCTGCGGTACTTTACGGAGGCGGGGGAGCGGCTGCCCACCCCAGAGGAGGCGGCGGAACAATCTGAAGCACGGGCGGCACGGCTGGCCGAACAGTTGAGGGCGATGGGGGTGGAACCAGAAGCCTAACCCCCGGTAGGGGTCAGGTCTCCTGACCCTCCCCTCCGCCTCATCCTCCGCCAGCCCCCCATCCGCAGATTCTTAGCGCTTCCTTAGAGTCGTGGGGCATAATAGTCGGCATGAGTAAACCAGTCAGACATATCATGGGCCTCTCTGGCGGCAAGGACAGCACGGCGCTGGCGGTGCTGCTGCACAAGGAAATTCCAGAGATGGAGTATTTCTTTTGTGATACCGGCAAGGAACTTCAAGAAACCTATGATTACTTAGACAAAATTAAGGCGCGTCTAGGCATCAAGATCCAATACCTCAGCCCAGAAAAGGGGTTTGACCATTGGCTAGAGGTTTATGATGGCTATCTGCCTTCGCCGAGAAGTCGTTGGTGTACGAAGCAGTTGAAGATTCTGCCTTTAGAAAAGTTTATCGGCGATGATGAAGCCTTTAGCTATATTGGCATTCGGGCGGATGAAAACCGGGATGGCTACATTTCTACGAAGCCGACGTTAACGCCTGTTTATCCGTTTAAGGAACGGGGCATGGTGAAGGCGGATATTGTGCGACTTTTAGAAGAAAGTGGCCTGGGAATGCCGGACTATTATCAGTGGCGGAGTCGGTCTGGGTGTTTTTTCTGTTTCTTTCAGCGCAAGTATGAATGGGTCATGCTCCATGAGAAGCATCCTGATCTATTTGCGGAGGCGGTTAAGTATGAGCAGGAACATAAGGACGGCAGAAAATATACCTGGACGGATGGCGAGACCTTGCTGGAATTGCTAGATCGTAAGCAGGAAATTCTTGAAAGTCATCAAAAGTCTATCCAACGGGAGGCGGAAAGGTCGCCGAATAAACCGTTGGCGGAGGTGTTGTCTGAGGTGCTGGATGAGGAGGATGAGACGCTACCTTGTTTGATGTGCCATCTATGACCGATTGGTTTACCGAGAGTTGAGAGCTTAACGATGTCCCTTGCTCAGCGCTATGCCAGCTTTACGCCGGAGGAATATCTGGAGATTGAGCGTATTAGCCCGATTAAGCATGAGTATGTTCAGGGGCAGTTGGTGGCGATGGCGGGGGCCAGCAAGGCCCATGTGATTATTGTTGGGAATTTTTCGGCGCTGTTGGTGAACCATTTGCGGGGGATGGGCTGTTTGGCCTATGCCAATGATATGAAGGTTCGGCTGCCGGAGTTGGGGATTTTTTACTATGCGGATATTGCCGTAACCTGCGATGAACGGGATCGCAAGTCTGAGCAGGATTTTATTTTGCACCCTAAGCTGATTGTGGAGGTGCTGTCGGATTCTACGGAGGCGTTTGACCGGGGGGATAAGTTTGCGGACTATCGCACGATTCCAGAATTGGAGGAATATGTGCTGGTTCACCAAAGGCAGCGGTTGGTGGAACGGTTTGAGCGTAGGGGAGAAAATCTTTGGGTGCCCCAGGTGGTGGGCGATGGGGAGACTCTGGAGCTTAAAAGTGTAGGTTTTTCGGGCCAGGTGACGACTCTCTATGAAAATACGAATCTGCTAACGTAGCCCTGACTGGCCCTGAGCTAAGTTAATTCATGAATATTCAATTACTAAATCAACTTCAATGACTCAAGAATACAAGACAAGTTTTCAAGGCAATCAAATTACCAAGGTGCCAACAGAGTCAGGCTTATATGCATGGTATTATAAACCTCTAGTCGTAGATGAAGGGAATATCGCAAAGACTTTATCCTCTTTTTTGCAGGATTCTCCAAAAGCAGTTGCCCAAATTGAGATGAGATATGGATTAAGGTTAGTGTCTGAATTTTTTCTCAAACCAGAGTTTGGTTCTCAGAGACAGTCTCCCCCAGATTTAATAGAGCAAGTTATCAATGAGTCTAGTTCTTTTCTCGTTGATTTTTTCAAATCAAGTGAAACCCAACACTTTAGTCGTCCTATATATATTGGAATTGCCAAGAATCTTAATGATAGAGTTTATAAACAGCATTACACAAGTCTTATAGAAATGTATGACATGAGATCACCAGTGTATCGTCATCTTAGCCTTAATCCTAACTCAACAGTTCAAGAAGTGATGGACAAACTAAATATTCCACATACTTTTGCGCTTGAAGCTAGGGTTAGAAACATCGCCCCAAGAGATTTAGCAGTTAACATATTTGTGACAAACTCTTTGCCAAAAGATATAGGATCAGATATAGATGCTCCTGAATTAGAAACACCAGCTAGAAGAGCACTAGAAAGACTTTTACAGCTTGTTGCAGATCCAATTTGTGGGAGACGTTAAGTATGTCTTTTAGTTTCGGTTCTCAAAAAAATGATCCAATCTATGGAAGTTATGGAGAGTTTACTGTTGGAAGTGGAGCAAATCAGATTAGAGCACAATTTATTCTTTCCAAGATGAAGCCTGGACTAGAAGGAAGTTGGGAGAATCTTCTAGCATCACAAATGGTTCCTTGGCGTGAAATATTCAAGATAGAAGAATTGACATTCGATGAACTTCTTCAGCGAGATCTAGACGATTCTAGAGTTGCGCATGATCTGATTCCTT
>JAYKHF010000140.1:0-7431 GCA_035285305.1 Leptolyngbya sp. | reverse complement strand
AGGCCCACCTGGGGATGCTCGACCCCCAGCACGTAGCGGGAATAGATGGTGCCCATCATGGCGAACTGCTCTAGGTACTTGGGCCGACAGTCTACATTGGCCCCCACGTCTAGAATCAGTACGGACTTGTTGGCGATCACCGTGGGGAACACCGCCCCGATGGCAGGGCGATCAATGCCCTTCAGCCGCCCCAACCGCAACAACGCCGAGGCCATCGCTGCCCCAGAATGCCCCGCCGAAACCACGGCATCGGCCCGCTTCTGCTTCACCATATCCATGGCCACGTTGATGGAAGCCTGGGGCTTACGGCGCAGGGCGCTGAGGGGTTCCTCGTGCATTTCGATGGTGCCCTCAGCGGCCACCAGTTCGATACCTTGGAGGTGTTCGGGACTAGCGACGGAGGCGTGAATCTGATCGAGATCGCCCACCAGGAGCACATCCACATCCAGTTCAGCCTTGGCTCTAATGGCCCCTGCTACGATTTCCCCAGGGGCATAGTCGCCCCCCATTGCGTCAATGGCAATTCGTGCCCGGTTGAGCCCCATCTGCTGCATCTCAAAAACCTTAGGAAATTCTAGCAGACTACCCCCTACCAAGATCCGTGGCATGGCGTGGCCGAGACCGCATCAGGCCCCAATCTCTACCCCATGGGCAGGATGGGGACGGGCTAAAGCAGTATCGGAACCACTCCGGCACCTGATTGTCTGACACATCTCCCGTGGGTTGGGTGCAGCGAAGCGAAACCCAACACTCGCCAAGGATTTCGGGCTGGTTGGGTTCTGCGATCGCGCCACCCAACCCACGGGAGATCAAGGCTTTTCGGCGTTGTGCCAGTCAGATAGCTCCGACACAGGGACATCAGCAATTCAGTCATAATTGGGACATAACTAAAAAATGTCCGCTTCGCAACAACGCTAATCCGCCCCTCGTCGCCACACCATGACCATGACCCTCGATGAACTGCGTACCCACTTACTGGCGCTAAGCCCAGCGGAAAAGGCGGAAGTCGTCCACTTACTGGTGCAAAGCTTAGGCCATAGCTGGCCAGGGATTGAAAGAACGTCCGGCGTGGTCGGGGGAGATGCCTGCCTTGTGGGGACGCGCATTCCAGTGTGGGATTTGGTGCAATACCGCCATCTGGGGGCCTCCGATGCCAAGATTTTAGAAGCCTATCCACAGCTAACCGCTACCCACCTGGCCCAAGCCTGGAGCTATGCCGAGGCCCATCCAGAGGAAATTCAGCAGGCCATTGAGCAAAACGAGGCTGCTTGAGCGTGATTCGTTTGTATGCCGATGAGCAGTTTCCGTTTCCGGTGGTTCAGCGCTTGCGGCAGCTTGGCTATGACGTGCTGACGGCTCAGGAGTCGGGGCAGGCCAATCAAAAAATCCCTGATGATCAGGTGTTGAGCTTTGCCACAGCAAACAACAGAGCCGTTATCACCCAAAACCGTCGAGACTTTATCCGGCTCCATCAGCAAGGCCAAACCCATGCAGGAATTGTGGTCTGCTCTAAAAACCTGGATTGGGATGCCTTTGCCGCAGCGATTTATCAAGGGTTAGCGGAACGCGAAGCGGTTGAGGGTGAATTGATACGTATCACCAAGACCTGACAATCCCATGACAAGAGCCCGTGGGATCTTGGGTTCCGCGAGACCCTTGACCAGAGTTGATTTCTCGGTGCCACCAGAGCTGGAACCTAGAGACGGCAAGCATAAGGGCTGCCCCAAGGGGGCTCGGCCCTACTCTTCCCCTGGTTCCACAATTCGCTGGAATAGGTAGCCCGTGCCCCGTGCGGTGAGGATCAGTTCGGGGTTGCTGGGGTCGTCCTCTAGCTTGGCCCGCAGGCGGGAAATGTGGACATCCACCACGCGGGTATCCACATGGCGTTCAGGGGTGTAGCCCCACACCTCTTGCAGAATTTCGGAGCGGGAGAAGGGTTCGCCGGAGCGGCTGACCAGCAGTTCTAGGAGGCTGAATTCCATGCCCGTCAGTCTAATCCGCTCGTCGCCCTTGTAGACCTGGCGCTTGTTGGTGTCAATGCGAATGGTGTTGACGGAAATGACGCCGGAGCTTGGGATGCCGGACATCCCGGTTTTATCCACCCGCCGCAGCACCGAGCGAATGCGGGCTTCTAGTTCCTTCGGGGAGAAGGGCTTTACCACGTAGTCGTCGGCACCGAGTTCTAGACCTGTAATCCGGTCGGCCACGTCGCCTAGGGCCGTGAGCATAATGATGGGGATGTCCGACTCTTTGCGGAGTTCTTGGCAGACGCCGTAGCCGTCCAGCTTGGGCATCATCACGTCCAGCACCACCAGGTCAGGGATTTCTTTGCGGAAGGTGTCGAGGGCTTCCTCCCCATCGGCGGCGGTGACCACGTCGTAGCCAATCATGGACAGACGGGTTTCGAGGATGCGGCGAATGCTGGCCTCATCATCGACAACGAGAATTTTTTCTTTGTTGCTTTCCAAGGTTCTCAAGGCTCCCTATATAACGCCCTATTCTATAAAGAAATCTCACGATTAACGCGCTCTCTTAGCCGATTTATGACGTTGTGCTTTACACCCTCAGCCCTGGCGCGACCTCCACGGCAACCCCCATTCGCTCCTCAAAGCCCGACCGGGGGGAAATCTGCCTATAATCGCTATTGATCCACGGTTAACAAGCGTAACGACGGTATTTCAAGGTTTTTTAAGGTTTATTGCACACAATCAGGGCGGTGGTCATGGCAAAATCCCGGTCGATTTTTGTTTGCAACGAGTGCGGGGCCGAGTCTTCCCAATACTATGGCCGCTGCCCGGTGTGCGGAAGCTGGAACTCCCTGGTGGAGCAAGCCCTTCCCGCCAAGGAATCCGCCTCGGCGCGGCTACCGGGGGTGTCCCGTGGGCGCAGTGCGGCAACGTCCGCTAAAACGACCCAGCAGCCCCGCTTGGCGCTCACCCTCAACCAAATCGAAGACCATCCCCAAATGCGCCTGCCCTCCGGCTATGGCGAACTGGATCGGGTGCTGGGGGGCGGCATTGTGCCCGGTTCCCTGGTGCTGCTGGGGGGCGATCCCGGCATTGGCAAATCTACCCTGCTGCTGCAAGTGGCGAATCAATTGGCGATGGGGCAGCGGGTGCTGTACGTGTGCGCGGAGGAATCGGGGCAGCAGGTGAAGTTGCGCTGGCAGCGGCTGGGGCCGGGGAATGGGGAGTCGGGAGTGGGGAGTGGGGAGTCGGGGGAGAGGGCAAAAGGTAAAGGGAAAAGGGCAAAAAGGGGAATGGATGCGATTTTGGAGGAGGGGGATGCCTCTGGGGTCGAAGGAATCATCTCCAAGCACCGTAGGGGCGAGGTCTCCTCGCCCACCGATACCGAGGAAAAACAGCCCAAACTGAATGGTAAGGAGGTTTCTAGCGGACAAGGGCAGTTGTATCTGCTGCCGGAGATTGATTTAGAGACGATTTTGATGGAATTAGAGTCGCTACGGCCCACAGTGGCGATTATCGACAGTATTCAGGCGCTATACTACGCCACGCTGACCTCGGCTCCGGGATCGGTGTCCCAGGTGCGGGAATGTACCTCGGCGCTGATGCAGTTGGCCAAGCGGGCGAATATTTCGCTCTTTATTGTTGGCCATGTCACCAAGGAGGGCGCGATCGCTGGCCCCAAGGTGCTAGAGCATTTGGTGGATACGGTGCTGTATTTCGAGGGCGATCGCTTTGCCAGTCATCGCCTACTGCGCTCGGTGAAAAACCGCTTTGGCGCTACCCACGAACTGGGCGTCTTTGAAATGGTGGATCGGGGGCTGGCGGAAATCAGCAACCCCTCGGCCCTGTTTTTGGGCAACCGCGATGAACAGGTGCCCGGTATCGCCACCATCGTCGCCTGTGAAGGAACTCGGCCCCTTGTCGTAGAGTTGCAGTCCCTCGTTAGCCCCACCAGCTACAGTTCCCCGCGAAGGTCTACCACGGGGATTGAGTTCAATCGGCTGCTGCAAATTCTGGCGGTGCTGGAAAAACGGGTGGGCATTCCCCTGTCGAAACTCGATGCCTACGTGGCCTCTTCGGGGGGATTAACCGTGGCCGAACCCGCCGCCGATTTGGGCGTGGCGATTTCCGTGGTAGCCAGCTTTCGAGATCGCCTCGTTGACCCGGAACTGGTACTGATTGGTGAAGTGGGCCTCGGTGGCCAGGTGCGGCCCATTTCTCAGTTGGAACTGCGCCTCAAGGAAGCCGTCAAACTCGGTTTCAAAAAAGCCATTGTGCCCAAGGGCCAAAACGTGAAGGTAGATGGACTGACCATAGTCGAAGTGTCGCGGGTGGTGGATGCCATTGCCCATGCGTTGAAGGGGGCGTGATGGGGGGAGTTGGGAGTTGGGAGTGGGGAGTCGGGAGTTGGGAGTCGGGAGTTGGGAGTCGGGAGTTGGGAGTTGGGCGGGTGGTTTAGAATATGAAGAATCATGAATAGCGGAGGTATCGCCATGTCCCCCACCGTTGAAATCTACACCTGGACCTACTGCCCCTTCTGCATTCGCGCCAAGGCACTGCTAGACCGCAAGGGCATTGAATATACCGAATACTGCATCGATGGCGATGAAGCGGCCCGCCACGAAATGGCCCAACGCGCCAATGGTCGCCGTTCTTTACCGCAAATTTTCATCAACAATCACCACGTTGGCGGCTGCGACGATCTCCATGCCCTCAACGCCAAGGGCGGCATTGAACCTCTACTCGCAGCGGCCCCTGCGGCTTAGAACCACCGGGCGATATTGGGCCAATCGTTTGCACAACCCGTTGACACAATGGAGCCTGCGGCTGGCCCGATTCTATCCGCCTCAGCATTCTAGGGCGTTGGTCGCTACTATATTGAATGTCCTCCCTTGTGCGATTTGCTATGTCTACCGTTGCGCCTCCCCTACCGTCTTCGACGATGGATGATACCAAGCATGGGCTTCCCGTCACCATCATTACTGGCTTCCTGGGCAGCGGCAAAACGACCCTGCTGAATCACATCCTGACCAATCAGGAGGGGCTGAAAACGGCTGTACTGGTTAACGAGTTTGGGGAGATTGGCATTGACAACGACCTGCTGATCACCGCCGATACGGGCGACGACACCATGGTGGAACTCAGCAACGGCTGTATTTGCTGCACCATCAACAACGACCTAATGGAGGCGGTGTATAAGGTTTTAGAACGCCAGGACAAAATCGATTACCTGGTGGTCGAAACGACGGGTTTGGCCGATCCGCTGCCCATCGCCCTGACGTTTTTGGGAACGGAATTACGGGATTTAACCCGACTAGACTCCATTGTGACCGTGGTAGACGCGGAAAACTACAGCCTTGATTTGTTCAACAGTCAGGCTGCCCACAACCAAATTGCCTACGGCGATATCATTCTGCTGAACAAGGCCGACCTCGTAGACGAGGCGGATTTAGACTTGCTCGAGGTGAAAATTCGCGACGTTAAGGAGGGAGCCCGGATTCTGCGCACCGTGAAGTCCGAGGTGCCCCTGCCGCTGATCCTCAGTGTGGGCTTGTTTGAGACCGATCAATACTTTGCTCCCAGCGATAGCCCCGATCACAGGCATGACCACGGGCATGACCACGGACATGACCACGATCATCACGGGCATGATCACCATGACCACAGCCATTGCGATCACGATCATGGCCACTGTGAGCATGACCACGGGCATGGGCATGACCACGGGCATGGGCACCACCATTCCGATCACCTCGCTATTGATGGGTTCACCTCCCTGTCCTTTGCCAGCGATCGCCCCTTTGCCATTCGCAAGTTCCAGTATTTCCTCGATAACCAACTGCCGGAATCGGTGTTCCGGGCCAAGGGTATCCTCTGGTTTGAGGAAAGCCCCAAGCGCCATATTTTTCACCTCAGCGGCAAGCGCTTCTCCTTGGATGATGACGAGTGGAAAGGTGAACCCAAAAACCAACTGGTGCTAATCGGCCAAAACCTAGACCATGACACCCTGCGGGAACAGATCAACCACTGCCTCGGTATGCCCACGGTCAGCCGTGGCAAAGGCTTTGGGCGCTAGGGTAAGCGGTTGACCTATGGCAAATCCCACCCTCTATGTGGCCATCACCAACCACGGGTTTGGCCATGCCACGCGGGCAGCGGCGGTGGCGGCTTCGGTAGCAGCCCTGGCCCCCGAGGTCGATCTGATTTTGGCGACCACCGCCCCCCAGTGGCTGCTGGACGAATACTTGCCCGTGGAGTATGAGTATCGTCCGGTCGCCCTCGATATTGGGGTGATCCAGTCAGATAGCTTGACCATGGATTTGTCCGCCACCTTAGCCAAGCTGGATCAGATTCGTGCCCACCAGGCGGATCTGGTGGCCGACGAGGCGGCCTACCTCAAACAGCGGGGCGTGTCGTTGGTGCTGGCGGATATCCCTCCGTTGGCGGTTCCCCTGGCCCAATCCGCCGGAGTGCCCTGCTGGATGATGAGCAACTTCGGTTGGGATTTCATCTATCGCGCCTTTGGGGCCGACTTTGCGGAGGCAGTGACCTGGATTGAGGACTGGTTTCATCAGTGTGATCGCCTCTTTCGCCTGCCGTTCCATGAGCCGATGGGGGCCTTTTCAGCCCTGGAGGATATCGGCCTCACCGGAGGAAGCCCGCGCTACTCGGTGGCCGAACTGCGAGAACACCTGGGCCTCCACACGCCCCCCGACCGGACGGTACTGCTGACCTTTGGCGGGTTGGGGGTAGAATCCATCCCCTACGACCAACTCCGCCGTTTTCCCGACTGGCAGTTTCTCACCTTTGATTCTAGGCTACCCCCATTACCCAACCTAAAGCCGCTGCCCCGTAAGGGTTTCCGTCCGGTGGATGTGATGCCCGTTTGCGGTCGGATGGTGTGCAAACCGGGCTATAGCACGTTCTCGGAAGCTTGCCGGACAGGGGTTCCGGTGATCACACTCACCCGCGATGACTTTGCCGAGGGGCCGATCTTGGTCAACGGCATCCAAGACCATAGCTGGCATCGGGTGTTGTCGCCCGACGCATTTTTTCAGCAGGATTGGACATTTCTCTCGGAACCCCTCCATCCACCTCGCACCGACATCCCCCTACCTGATCAGGGGAATACCCAAATTGCGGAGGCCGTGGTGGCCTATTTGCAATCTTGATGATGGGCGTTCCCTCGTTCCAGGGCCAGCGGCGGCGGGAATTGGTTATCCAAGCGATAGCCAATCCGATGAATTTGCGATAGAACAAATAGAACCATAATTTTTTCAACGGTTTTCGTTACATACAAGGTGTTGTGCTGTTTGATACCCGCTGGGGTTGGAGACCTTCCGCCTTCAGTGGTTTGAGGGCATTCCGATTCCGTTTTGGGCGTGGCTTTCATCCTGGAACTGCCCGCCTCAGCGGTAGGGGCTAAGGGTATCCATCCAGCCATGATCCTGATCCTTGCGTCACG
>JAYKHF010000139.1:0-29045 GCA_035285305.1 Leptolyngbya sp. | reverse complement strand
GCCTGTTTTGTCAGTCAATCAGGGCTCGATGCCTGTTAGGGTGGCCAGCGTCGGAGCCGGAAGCGGGTTTCTAGGGATTGAAGCCCTTGGCTTAACCCGAACTCAGTTTTTTTAATCCTCTAAATACCCGAGTTCCTCTAGGCGGCGGCGCACTTCGGGATCGTCGTAGTCGGCGGCACGGGTGGGGGCGGCTTGGGCGAGGGAACGATCGCTGCGGTCGGCGAAGGCTTGTAGGCAGTCTTGCAGGGCTTCCACGTTTTCAGGCAGGATGGCACTGAGGTTGAGGGCTTCGGTGGGGTCTTCGAGCACGTCGTAGAGTTCGGCGTCGGAGCCTTCGGTTTCGATCAGCTTATGTTGCCCCATCCACACGGCACGGCGAACGCGATCGCAGCTCATTTCTCGCACCAGTTCTGGCTGGCGTTTTTGCATGAGGTTCACCACATTTTGGGGCGGGATAGCCTCGGCAAAGACGTAATCGCGACTGGGGGACTCATCCTGGCCGTGGATCAGGTCGAGGGCGAGTTCCTTGTCATTGGCGATACCGGCGGTGGCAAGGACGGTGTGGAATAGGCGGCGCGTCGAAACCACCGACTCGATTGTGCTACCTTGAGCAAGGCGATTTTCGGGATCGCGGATAATCAGCGGCACCCGCACCAACTCGTTATAAATGGACAGGCTGTGGCCCATGAACTGCTTTTCGCCCAGGTGTTCGCCATGGTCAGCGCAGATGATCACGAGGGTGTTGTCGAGGCGACCGGAATCTTGGAGGCGCTGGAAAAATTGGCCCAATAGCGCATCTTGATAGGCGACTTCAGCGTCGTACATACCGTCGAGGGTTTGTTTTTGGTGGTCGTCTAGCGCTCCAGTCAGCGGGGCCAGCCAGCCGTAGACATCGCCATTGAAGCGTTGCAAAAAGGTTTGGGCCTCGCGGTCGGCCAAAACATGGGGGGCAAATTGTTCAATGTAGCGGCGGGGCGGATGGTAGGGCATGTGGGTGCCCATCAGGTTCACAAAGGCGAAGACGGGCTGGTCGGCCTGGGTGCCGTGGCGATGGATCAGCAGGTTGGCGGTGTCGTCGAGGGATTTAGGGCCGTTGCCCTTAAAGCTGAGGGCGGTTTGCCACAGGGGCACCATCAGCGGCGTAAAGCTGAGGGCCAGCAGGGCATCCGACCGCGCAAAGGCATCTTGGACACGGTTCAGCACCCCCGCCACTTGGCGCTTAAACCACTGGCGATAGCGGCTCACCAAGCTGGGACGGCTACCTGCCTGGTTGGGTTTGGAGGTCAACAGGCCGCTGTAGTTGAGGAAACTGGTGAAGCCCCGTCGTAGGCCGTTGTTGATCACGCCGACCAGGGGATTGTTGCAAAAGCCCGCCGTGTAGTAGCCGCTGGCCTCTAGGCGTTCGGCTAGGGTGGGCAGGTCAGGCGGCAACACGGAATAGGACTGTACCATGGTGTGCTCTGAGGGATACAGCCCCGTGAACATGGAGGCGTGGGAGGGCACCGTCCACTGGGCAGCGGCAATGGCTTGGGTAAAGCGGGTGGCCTCGGCGGCGAGGGCGTCTAAATGGGGCGAGGTGGGCTTGTCGTAGCCGTAGCAGGAGAGGCGATCCGCCCGCTGGGTATCGAGCACAAGGAAGAGAATATCAGGACGAGAAGCCATAGGATGCCGCCAACCAGTTCACAAAGCGTTAGGTTCCATCCTAAACAGAAGCGTTGCCATTCGTCACAGTTTCGGCAGAGATGGCCCTACAACCGCGTCCCGACCGCCTTTGGATCCTGTAGAGGGCAGGTCTCCTGACCCTTTCGTAAATCTGGGTCTAGCCCGGTTTGTCCGTTGACCAGGCATGGGAGTCATCATTAAATCGCTGGATGCGCCAGAGTTCGGTATTGAGCCGCTGGGTGGGATCAGCCTCAAACCAGCGGTCATGGTCTAGCCGAAGTTCGGTCACAGCGGTGTGGCCAAAGGGAATGCCCCAGGTGCGCTCACCGCCGAGGAGACAGGCGAGGATATGCTGCAAAATCCATTGGTGGCTGATCACCCAAACCCGATCACCATTGCGATGCTGCTGGAAGAGATCGTCCACAAAGCGCTGAGCACGTTGGTGCCCCTCGACCCAGGATTCGGCCTCCGGGATGGGCACCCAATCGAGGGAGGTTTCTAGGCGTTGGCAGAGATCGGGATACTGGGTCTGCGCCTCAGCCCAGGTCAGCCCCGTTAAAATGCCCTGGTGATTTTCCCTCAGGTCGTCATGGAGCACCGTGGGCACAGGGATGGCCGAAATAGGGATCGATGGGGTCGGGGTCGCTGCCCTGGGCCACAGTTCCGAGGCCATGGCCGCTAGGGTTTCCGTAGCCCGTTGCAGAGGGCTGCAATAGATATGGGTGGGCAGTTTATTTTCCTGGGCAAGGCGCTGCCCCAATTGTTGAGCCTGTTTGCGGCCCAAATCGGTCAGCCCCGTGGATGACCAGCCCTCCATGCGGCCCTCGACATTGCCCTGGGATTGGCCATGGCGAATCAGTAACAGTCTGAGGGGATGCATCCTAAGGGCCATGATGGGCAGGAGACGACACCAAACGATCCCTACTCCAAGGGCAAAATATCCACCGAGTCACCCAGTTGCAAGCCTAGGTCTGCCGCTCGTCCAGCCCGCAGTTCAATCACATGATCCACGAGTTGGGTATCCGGGCCATAGGTGGGACAAGGGGCAGCGGGGCAGGGCGGCACCTCGGCGGCAATGTAGCGAATCTGCCCTTGGTAGATAAACAGCATATCTAAGGCCACCGGAACATTCATCATCCAAAAGCGCACCGACCGGGGGCGGTTCATCGGAAAAACCATGCCCCGGTCATCGGGCAAAGCATCGCGATACATCAAACCTAGGGCTTGCTGGGCCGGGGTAGCGGCCACCTCCAGGAAAATCTCCTCCCCGCCGAGGATCGTTTTGGCGGTGATGGGCAACTGTTGGCCAAGGCTGGTCGTGGCCTCGGTAGTGGCGTTACTATTCAACCCTGGGGACGCCGGACTAGCCTCCGGTTCCGCACCGTTGGCAGGCGGGCTACTGAGGGCAGGCTGATCGGCCCCAGTTTCGGCGGGCGTGGAAACCGTGGCCTGGGGACTGGTGCAGCCAACACTAGCGGTCAGCAGCGCCACGCAGCAGCCCGACCACAGGCCAGTACGCCATCGCGAAAAGGCTGATACCAAAAAGGTGAGTAAAAATCGAGACACCATAGCACCACCGAAATGTAGGGAAATGAGAATCTGTTGAGGCGCAAAGATTAGCTTTCGCGGAGGACGTAGCCCACACCACGTACGGTTTGGATCAGTCGTTTTTCATCTTCACTATCGATTTTCAGGCGTAGATAGCGAATATAGACCTCAATCACGTTAGATTCGCCCACGAAGTCATAGCCCCACACGTTTTCTAGGATTTGCTCCCGATGGAGGACTTCGCGGGGATGTTCCATCAGATACTTCAAGAGGTCAAACTCTTTCATGGTGAGTTCAATCACGCGCCCATTACGGGTGGCGTGGCGATGCACCAAATCCAGGGTGAGTTCACCAAATCGCAGGCTTTCCACCTCGGCAGGACTGGATTTTAGGTAAAGCTGCACAATTTTCAGGAAGGCATCGGCGCGGTAGGGTTTGAGGAAATAATCATCGGCCCCACATTCTAGGCAGGCCACCCGATCCTCCAGGCTATCCTTCACCATCAGCAGCACGATGGGCGTTTTGATGCCCTGTTGCCGTAGGGCTTGGCAGGCCGCTAACCCCGACTCATTGCCCAATAACCGATCTACCACGATGAGCGCTGGGCTGATATCTGCGGCCAACGCCAGACCTTCCTTGCGGCCATAGGCCATCACCGGATGATAGCCCGCTTCCTGGAGATCAAGCCCCATCTGTCGAGTTTGGCCCTCGCTAGTCCCTAGGATCAAAATGGTGGGTTCCGACGCTGTTGCGCTGCCCATGGCCCCCTCAGTCTGTTTTGGTCGCGGTCAAATTGGTATCGGTCAAAACATCGCGATTATAGCGCGTGGATGCCGTGGCCTTGTGAAACGTAAAAGGAGAAGGCTACAAGCCCTCCCCTTACGTAACTGAAGTCGTGGATTGCGAAGTCTCCGCTGCCCTATCCCTAAATCTCTCGCCCAAGCTGGGAGAGGAACTTTGATGCACTTCCGACCCCCCTCTCCCCGTGGGAGAGGGGCTGGGGGTGAGGGCGGGCTATCCCCGGAACCTAGCTCTCAGCGGAGATCAACTCCCGCCGCTGTTCAGCCTGAATCGTCACCTTGCCGCTGTCGTCCACATCCACGGTGGCGGTGTCGCCATCGCCCAAACGACCAGAGAGAATTTCCTCCGCCAGGGTGTCCTCCAGCAGGCGCATGATCGCCCGACGCAGGGGACGTGCCCCGTAGCTGGGGTTGTAGCCCTCTTCCACCAGGCGCTCCTTGAAGCGCTCGGTGACTTGCAGGTTGATGTTCTTCTCGGTCAAACGGTTGAACACTTCCTTCAGCAGGATGTCGGAGATTTGCTTCACCTCGTCCTTGGTGAGCTGGCGGAAGACGATGATTTCGTCTAAGCGGTTGAGGAACTCGGGGCGGAAGTACTGCTTCAGTTCCTCGTTCACCAGGGAACGAATCCGGTTGTACTGGGACTCGGCCTGATCCTGCTCGAACTCGAAGCCGAGGCCACCGCCGCCTTTTTCGATCACCTTAGACCCGATGTTGGAGGTCATGATCAGCAGGGTGTTCTTGAAGTCCACCGTCCGACCCTTGGCATCGGTGAGGCGACCATCTTCCAGGATTTGCAGCAGCATGTTGAAGACGTCGGGGTGGGCTTTTTCGATTTCGTCGAACAACACCACGGTATAGGGGCGACGGCGGACGGCCTCGGTGAGTTGGCCACCTTCGTTGTAGCCCACATAGCCCGGAGGGGATCCGATCAGCTTGGAAACGGTGTGCCGTTCCATGAATTCGGACATATCCAGGCGGATCATCGCTTCTTCGGATCCGAAGAAATAGGAGGCCAGGGACTTGGCCAGTTCCGTTTTACCGACTCCGGTGGGGCCAGAGAAGACAAAGCTAGCAATGGGACGATTGGGGTTTTTGAGGCCCACCCGGGCGCGACGAATGGCGCGGGAGATCGCCTTCACCGCTTCGTCTTGGCCAATTAAGCGCTGGTGCAGGGTATCTTCCATGTGCAGCAGCTTTTCAGACTCGGACTCGGTGAGCTTGTTCACCGGAACGCCAGTCCAGGAGGCGACGATGTGGGCGATGTCCTCTTCGCCAACGACGGGTTGATCATCCCCATCGGCGTCTTCGCTGGCTTTGTTTTGGGCAATGGCGCGAATTTCCGCCTTTAGCTCCATTTCCCGATCCCGCAGTTCTCCGGCCTTATCGAAGTTCTGCGATCGCACGGCGTTGTCCTTATCCTTCAGCACCTGACGCAGTTCTCGATCCTTTTCCTTGGCTTCGGGGGGCAGTTGAGAGTTGATCAGGCGGACGCGGGAACCCGCTTCGTCAATCAGGTCAATGGCCTTGTCGGGTAAGAAGCGATCGGAGATATAGCGATCAGACAGCTTCGCCGCCGCCTCCAGGGCTTCATCGGAAATTTTCAGCTTGTGGTGCTTCTCGTAGCGCTCTCGCAAACCAAAGAGAATCTCGATGGTGTCATCAACGCTGGGTTCGCCCACCATCACCGGCTGGAAGCGACGCTCTAGGGCCGCGTCCCGTTCGATGTGCTTGCGGTACTCATCTAGGGTGGTGGCCCCAATGCACTGGAGTTCACCCCGCGCTAGGGCGGGCTTCAGAATGTTGGCGGCATCGATGGCTCCCTCTGCCGCCCCTGCCCCAATCAGGGTATGGACTTCGTCAATCACGAGGATGACGTTTCCGGCGGTGCGGATCTCATCCATGATTTTCTTCAGGCGTTCTTCAAACTCGCCTCGGTATTTGGTGCCCGCCACCAGCAGGCCGATGTCTAGGGTGACCACGCGACGATCTTCCAAGATATCGGGAACTTCGCTATTGCTGATGCGCTGGGCTAAGCCTTCGGCGATGGCGGTTTTACCCACACCGGGCTCGCCAATCAGCACCGGGTTGTTTTTGGTGCGCCGACCGAGGATCTGAATCACCCGCTCGATTTCCTTTTGACGCCCCACCACCGGATCCAGCTTGCCATCGGTGGCCATCTGGGTCAGGTTAGAGCCAAATTCGTCAAGGGTGGGGGTTTTGGTGCGCCCACCACTGCTGCCAGCCGAGACCTCGGCGGTTTCTCCGAGCATCCGAATCACTTGGGTCCGCACCTTAGACAGGTCAACGCCCAGATTTTCGAGCACGCGAGCCGCCACCCCCTCGCCTTCGCGGATCAGGCCGAGGAGCAGGTGCTCGGTACCGATGTAGTTATGGCCGAGTTGTCGAGCCTCTTCAAGGGAGAGTTCAAGCACCCGCTTGGCGCGGGGGGTGAAGGGAATTTCGACGGCCACAAAGCCAGAGCCGCGACCAATAATCTTCTCGACCTCGATACGGGCATCTTTCAGGTTGACGCCCATGGACTTTAAGACCTTGGCGGCCACGCCCGTGCCTTCCCCAATCAGCCCCAGCAGGATTTGTTCGGTGCCCACAAAGTTGTGGCCAAGCCGACGTGCCTCCTCCTGAGCCAGCATGATGACTTTAATAGCTTTTTCTGTGAAGCGTTCAAACATGATGGTATTTATCACCTGGTGCGTGCCGGATAGGCTAAATTCTAGCACAGCGATTTTTGTGGTTTGTGGCTCACCAAACCCTGGGTTTTGTCAATGGGGGACAGGATCCCTAGGTTCCCCAAAAGAGCCCTGGGATCAAGGCCCGTCGAACCCTGACTTCGGAAGAAAATATTAATTTTCACAACCTGAATGGTTCGGTTTTAGGTTCGGTTGACTACATTTTTGGAACCCATAATCTGTATTCCCTGCTGCGCTAATCGGGCTTCGGTGGCGATGAGTCTAGATTGCAAGTTTTCCTGAAATGCAGCGGTTTTCAGTGAATTTTGCCAGAGAATCAGGGCATCTTCCCCATCGCGATAGTAGCGCTTGCGCTGGCCCAGGGCAGTAAACCCCAGGCTTTCGTAGAGATCAATCGCCCGCTGGTTGGACAGGCGTACCTCTAGGGTGGCGCGGCTCATGCCCCGGTTCCGGGCGTCCCCTAGCAGGTGAAGCAGGAGCCATCGCCCGAGCCCCTGGCGCTGGTGGGCGGGCAAGATGCCCAGCAACGTAATGTGGGCTTCGTCGAGGATGGCCCAATAACAGCCCACCCCCAGCAGATCTACCCCATGGGGGGCGGTGCATTCTGAGGTTGCCATGGTGGGAAAAGACGGGATCAGCACCCGCAGGCAGCTATTGGGACTGTCCATTTCCCGCTGGTAGCCATCGGCACTCCAGAGCCCCCCTAGGACTTGCTGATCGAAGGCCACCAGGGCGGGGAGGTGGGCCGGGGTAGGCGTAACGCAGAAAATTTGCCCCATCGTACAGGAATCGACACAGGGCTTGATTGTACACTGGTCTATGGAATGCACGAACGGCGGCGGCTAGCTTGTGGGCCGTCTGGGGTTGCGGCCTCGGGCAAGGGATAGCCCCTGCGCCCAACAATGTCGTACAGACCGGGCATAGACCTGCATCGATATTCCTCTAGGGCAGATTTTCTCTGATTTTTTCCATGGTACTGACCTCTCCTCCGACCAATGCTGGCGCACAGAGCAGCCGCCGCTACCTGACCCCTTCCCCTTCCCCTTCGCCCAACCAAAACCTGCTGCCCCTCACCGCCGCTGTGAATGACGCCGATCATTTAACCGTGGGTGGCTGCGATGTGGTGGATTTGGTGGCGCAGTTTGGGTCGCCCCTCTATATTTTGGATGACCAAAGTCTACGGGCCGCCTGTCGCCAGTATCGCCAGGGGTTTGAGCAGTACTATCCCGGTGAAGCGCTGGTGCTCTATGCCTCCAAGGCCTGGAATTGCTTAGCGGTCTGCGCCATTGTGGCCGCTGAGGGCTTGGGGATCGATGTGGTGTCCGCCGGAGAACTGTTCACCGCCACCGAAGCTGGGGTGAATCCCGCCACGATCTACTTCCACGGCAACAATAAGTCTGTGGATGAGCTCACCCTAGCCCTGGATGCCGGTTGCCGCATCGTGGTCGATAACTGGTATGAACTGAAAACCCTGGGCGAACTGGCCACCCAGCAGGGCAAAACCGTGCCCATCCTGCTGCGCATCACCCCCGGCATTGAGTGCCACACCCATGAATACATCCGCACCGGGCACCTCGATAGCAAGTTTGGCTTTGATCCCGATCAAATCGAGTCGGTGTTTCAGTTCATTGCCGGACAGCCCCAGATCCAATGCCTCGGCGTCCACGCCCACATTGGGTCTCAAATCTTTGAACTCAACCCCCACACCGACCTGGGTGGCGTCATGGCCCAGTGGATCGTCACCGCCCAACGCTACGGCCTCACCTTGACCGAACTGGATGTGGGCGGGGGTTTGGGCATTCGCTACACCGAATCCGACGATCCCCCCAGCATTGACACCTGGGTCAAAACCGTCTGCGAAAGCGTGGTCACCGCCTGCGAATCCCACCATCTGCCGCTGCCCCGGCTGCTGTGCGAACCGGGTCGTTCCCTGATCGGCAGTGCCTGCGTGACCGCCTACCGAGTCGGGAGCCAAAAGGACGTTCCCGGCATTCGCACCTACGCCGCCGTGGATGGAGGCATGTCCGACAATCCACGCCCCATCACCTACCAATCGGCCTATCGCGCCCTGGTGGCCAACCGCATGTCTGCCCCCCTCAGCGAAACCATTACCCTGGCCGGGAAGCACTGTGAGTCTGGGGATATTCTGATTAAGGATGCCCCCCTGCCCGCCCTCCACACCGATGATGTGATCGCCGTGGCGGCCACAGGTGCCTACAATTACAGCATGGCCTCCAACTACAATCGAGTCCCCCGGCCAGCGGCGGTGCTGGTGGGCAATGGCGAAGCCCGTCTCATTCTGCGGCGAGAAACCCTTCAGGATCTCCTGCGTCAGGACTGTTTACCGGAATCCCTCGTCCTCCAGGCTGCCCAGGCCTAGATTCTCCCCTCCCTAGCCGCCGATCCCCAACTCCCCCTCGGGCCTCAGCGGCTGATCTCGCGTCCTCCAACTCACCTGCGACGCCTCCGCACTGTCCGCAAGGCACCACCCTCTAACACGGCATGAACTATCCCTGGGAGCAATGGCTAACCAACCTGGATCGGGTCAGGTTTGCGCTCCAAGCCCTGGATATTGCGCTGGTGTTGGCCCTCAGCTATGTCGTGCTGGTGGTCATTGGCGAGCGTCGAACGTTGTGGATGGTGCGGGGGCTCATTTTCCTGATGCTGGCGGCGGCCTTCAGCAAGTTTCTCGGGCTGGCCCTGCTGGGGTTTGTCCTCGATAAGCTGGTGATTGGTTCAGCCGTGGCCATGGCCTTCATCCTGCAAGGGGAGTTTCGGCGCTTGCTAGAGCTGTTAGGTCAAGGCCGTTTGTGGGAATTACTCAGCCCGCCCAAGGAAACCATGGCCCAATCCGACAGCGTCATCGACGAAATTGTGGATGCGGTGAAGGAACTCTCTCAAAACCGTACAGGGGCTTTGCTGATTTTAGAGGTGGATAAACCCATCGATGATCGCGACTTTTCGGTGCCGGGGGTGCGCCTCAACGCTGAGGTGACCAAGGAACTCATTCAGACCATTTTTCAGACCACCACGTTGCTCCATGATGGGGCCATGCTGATTCGGGGATCGCGTATTCAAGCGGCGGGCGTGATTCTACCCATCTCCGAGCGGGTCGCCTCCCGCCAGCTCGGCACCCGTCACCGCGCCGCCATGGGTATCACCGAGCGGGTTGATCATTGTGTCTGTGTGGTGGTTTCCGAGGAAACAGGCTCGATTTCCTTGGCAGAGGGCGGTATCCTAGATCGGCCATTGACGAGTAGCCGTCTACGAAGCATCCTCAACACCAAGTTCTCCAAAACCGGTGATCGCGAGGCGGTGGCCCCACAACTCCGTACCCTAGGACGACGGCTCAGCAGTCAGGCCCTCGCCTTGCTTTTACGCTTATTTCGTCCGGTATCGTCGTCTCCTCGAGAGAAAAAATGACCCCCAAGCCCCTCGCGCCCTACGTCCGTCCCGATGACATCAACCCCGACCGCCTACCCCAGCATGTGGCCGTAATTATGGATGGGAACGGACGCTGGGCCAAACGGCGGGGATTACCCCGCATCATGGGCCATCGGCGCGGAGTCGATACCCTCAAAACCCTGCTACGCATCTGCCGGGACTGGGGCATTGGAGCTCTCACCGTCTACGCCTTTTCCACAGAAAACTGGGGTCGTCCCCTAGAAGAAGTGGATTTTCTGATGACCCTCTTTGAACGGGTACTGCGTCAAGAGTTGATGGAAATGATGGCCGAGAATGTCCGTATTCGCTTTGTCGGCAATCTGAGCGTCCTGCCCGCCTCCCTCCAGGCCGAAATTGACCAGGCCATGGCCCAAACCAAGGACAACCAAGGCATTGAGTTCACGGTGGCCACCAACTACGGCGGGCGTCAAGAAATCGTGGACGCCTGCCGTCGTCTGGCCGATCAGGTGCAGCGGGGAGATCTTCAGCCCAGCGATATCTCAGAGGATCTCTTTAGCCAACATCTCCATACAGCAGGGCTGCGCGATCCGGATTTGTTGATTCGCACCAGTGGCGAAATGAGAATCAGCAACTTCCTGCTGTGGCAGTTAGCCTATGCCGAAATCTACGTCACCGACACTCTCTGGCCCGATTTCGACCTGTCCGAGTTTCACCAAGCCCTACTGGCCTACCAAGGACGGGAACGCCGCTTTGGCAAGGTTGGCGTTTAGTCTCCGCCCTAGCAATCGCCTATCTTGCCGCCTGGTATCCATCAAGAAAAAGCACTTAGGGGCATCCGAGGGGCGATCTTTTTAACCGTATAATGCCCATCAGTGCGGCCCTGGATCACGGCTAAGATGAAACTACCGCCGTTACGCCGCCCCCTGCGTTACGCCGCCCCATGATCGCTCGGCAAGAGGGTTTCCTAGGCATGATGAAAAATCGCTGTCTTCCCTGCCATCTCATCCTGCGGAATCTGTTGATTCTGCTGCTAGCCACCGCTGGCGTAGTTTACTACGCGGCTGAGATTCAGGCTGGATCCCATCAGACCAACCTGAGAGCCGCTGCCCTACGTCAACTCTTTGTGTATCAACTCCTCAGCCACATAGAGGCCGAATAGGGACAAAGTTCGTTAGAATAGGACAGCTTAGGTCTTCGGGTCTAGGCTCCTTTAGTCTTAGTGTCTAGGGAGTGGGTCAACGCCCACTTTTTTATTGCCCGTGAACCTAACCGCCACGGCCCCTTCATCCTAGGCTCCGTTCTTTCTGCACCCAGTCGCTTGTCGCCATGACCCACCCCATCATCCCCCAGGTGCTTGCCCTTGCGGCCCCCGTTGCCAACCAACTCGGGCTAGAGGTCGTGGATGCGGTCTTCCAGACCAATCAGTCACCGCCAGTCCTACGGATCGATATCCGCAGCCTGGAAAACGAAGACACGGGCCTAGAAGACTGCGAACACATGAGCCAAGCCCTCGAGGAAGTTCTAGATGGTTCCGATCTGATGCTCGATGCCTATGTGCTAGAGGTATCCAGCCCCGGAGTCTCCTCCGACCTATCGACCGACCGAGATTTCATCGTGTTTAAGGGATTCATGGTAGAGGTGCGGCTGGCGGAACCCCACCGGGGCAAACAAACCTGGGTGGGCCAGTTGGTGCGTCGGGACGATGCCGCTGTGGTGATCAGCCAGCGGGGTAAACCCATCACCCTCCCCCGGGCAAGCGTGATCGCCGTAGAACTCAGCAACGAAAGCCCCGAATAGCTGTCCGCCCTCGGCCTGCCCTGGCCTAGGGTTCTTCCATCCATACTGTCAGAAGGTAATTGTCTATGTCGCTAGTTAATCTGCCTAATTTGCAGGAGATGATCGACACCATTAGTCGAGAGAAAAATCTGCCCAAACATGCCGTAGAAAATGCCCTACGGGAAGCCCTGCTCAAGGGATACGAGCGCTATCGCCGCACCCAGCAAATGGGCGCTCACTTCGATGAAGAATACTTCGACAACTTCGATATCGAATTGGATATCGACGACTACGGCGACCAGGGATTTCGGGTCTTAGCGACAAAAACCATCGTCGAGGAAGTGACCAGCCAGGATCACCAGATTGCCCTAGACGAAGTCCGGGAAGTGGCCCCGGAGGCCCAGGCTGGGGACACGGTGGTGCTGGATGTCACCCCTGATCAGAGCGATTTTGGCCGGATGGCTGCCATTCAAACCAAGCAGGTGCTGGCCCAAAAGCTCAGGGATCAGCAGCGCAAACTCATCCAGGAGGAGTTTCAGGATCTCGAAGGGGCCATTCTCAATGCCCGCGTCCTGCGGTTCGAGCGCCAATCCGTCATTATGGCCGTCAGCAGTGGCGTTGGTAGCCAGAACGAAGTGGAGGCGGAACTGCTAAAACGGGATCAACTGCCCAATGACAACTACCGGGCCAACGCCACCTTCCGGGTCGCCCTCAAAAAAGTCTCCGAAGGCTCCCATCGGGGGCCACAGTTGCTAGTGTCTCGCGCCGATGCGGCCCTAGTCGTGGAATTGTTCACCAACGAAGTACCGGAAATCGAAGACGAAATTGTCCGCATCGTGGCCGTCGCCCGTGAGGCCAATCCCCCCTCCCGTTCCGTTGGTCCCCGCACCAAAATCGCGGTGGATACCCTGGAGCGGGATGTGGATCCCGTCGGGGCCTGTATTGGGGCCAGGGGGTCCCGGATTCAGGTCGTGGTCAACGAACTGCGCGGCGAAAAAATCGATGTGATCCGCTGGTCGCCCGATCCCGCCACCTATATTTCCAATGCCCTCAGCCCTGCCCGCGTCGATGAAGTGCGCCTGGTCAACCCCGAAGAGCGGCAGGCCCATGTACTCGTCCCCGAAGATCAACTCAGTCTCGCCATTGGCAAAGAGGGCCAAAACGTCCGTCTGGCGGCTCGGCTCACCGGCTGGAAAATCGACATCAAAGATGCCAGCAAGTACGACTATGCCGCCGAAGATCAGAAACTAGCGGAACTGCAAGCCGCCCGTGAAGCCGCCGAAGCGGAAGCCAAGGCCAAGGCCGCTGAGGCGGAAGCCAAGGCCCAAGCCGCCCAGGCCGCCCGCGAGGCGAAAATGGCTGCCATTGCCGCCGCCGCCGCCGAAGTAGAGGCCGAACTCGAGGCCGGATCCCTCAGCCTCGGGGAGGAGGAACCCGCTACCACGACGGCCAAGGCTGGCACGGCGGACGATCACGATCACCCTGCCCTCGGGACCGATGACGAGGCCATGCCAGCCCACCCAGAGGAAGAATAGCTCCCCCTGCGGGACCGCCCTGCCATCGTGCCCGCCGTCCCAGGGACAAGGTCGGGGCTAACGCCCTAGGGCCTAGCTGTTATCGTGGGGGTAGGTCGTTAGGTTCATGTCGGTTCCCTATGGCTCCAAACGATAGACGCTGTGTGAGTTGTCGGCGAGTGGCCCCTAAGTCGGAGTTCTGGCGAGTGGTGCGTCTGGCCCATTCCACCACCATCGGGATCGATCAGGGCATGGGGCGTTCCGCCTACCTGTGCCCCCGGGCCGATTGTCTCCGTCTGGCCCAACGCAAAAATCGACTGGGGCGATCCCTACGGGCTCCCATCCCGGACAGCCTATGGCCTCAGCTTTGGCAGCGCCTTGAGCTAGCGGCGGAACCCCGGGATCACCGTGTTTCTGAGTGAGGGTAGGGAGAGCGGTCTGGATCGGGCATACTGAAGAGAAGGCGAGTTCACCAGACCCGGTCAACCGGATTTTGTCGGCCCACATCTCGATCCAACTGCCCAGGGAACACAGGCACCCCCACAAAAACCGGGGGCCGAGTATCACCGATAGCCTCGTTACACTGAGAGGGGGAACCCCGCGAACTAAACACTAACCCCTGGCCAGGGAAAGCTTACCCACCCTTGCCGATAAATCGGTAAACTTGATTAGGTGCCCCAGAGAGTATCTAGCTTTGGTTTACAATGCCTTGCTAGGCTAACGTATGCGTCAGAATGGTTTGATGTCGTTGTGTTGGACGAAGCAGGTTGGCTTTATGGACTAATTTTTTGACTAGCGTAGGGAGAACTGGATGAACGGCAAAGTCAGAATTTACGAATTGTCGAAGGAATTGAACTTGGAGAATAAGGATATTTTGGCGATCTGCGATCGCCTTGACATTGCCGTGAAAAGCCACAGCAGTACCATTGCCGACTCAGAGGCGGAGCAGATCCGTTCGGAGGCTCAGAAAGTACGCCAGAGCAGTGGTGCCGCCCGTCCTAACCGCCCCCGCCCCAACCCGGTCAAGAGCAGCAACCGCCCTGAGCAGAAACAGCAAATTCTAGAAATTCGTCGCCACCGGGTTACCCCTAAACCCGAGCGCCCCATGGACGGCGACGCCGGATCTGGCGAGGTCGCTTCCCCCAGTAAGCCCGCTCGCCCCACAGCCGAGTCCTCGGATCGTCCGGCCCGACCTGTCCCCCCCGGCAACGGGGACAGCCCCCGCACGGAAGATCGTAAGCCTCGTCCAGTCATTGCTCCCAACCGACCAGGGGCCACGGTCGCCCCTTCCCCCTCTGATCGGGCTGAGGCTCCGCGCCCAGACCTATCCGCCGCCGAAGGCACCGCTGTGGCCCCCCGGCCTAAGCTAGCAGGGCCTCCCAGCCGAGGGAGCGTAGCGGCGAGTGCGGCCCCCAGCGCTAAAACCGGGGATGGAATCAAGCCGGTTCGTCCGGTCATCAAGCGCGTAGAAGCCCGCGATGGGGAAGAAGCTCCCCTGCGCCCCACCATTCCCATTCGCGAAGTCGATGAGGATGAAAACGTCAACGTTCCCCGCCTCAAGCCGAAGCCCAAGCTTCGTCGCCCCGATGCGCCCCCGACCCCAACGAAGGATAAAGAGGGCGCGGCCAAGGGCAGTGAGGGCTCTACCGATGACTCGATTTCAGTCATTGGCGTCGATCCCCTTGACCTCGAAAGCCGTCTCCGTCGGCCTTCGCCCCCCCGCCATAAGCGCAAGGAACGGGAGGACGAAGACGATGAAATGGAAATGCGCGAGAAGGCGGGCAAGGTTAGCAAGACCAAGCGTCGAGGTCAGGCTGTCCTAGAGGACGAAGACGAGGATCTCGATGCCTTGGCCGATGAACTAGACGGTGAGGAACAGTCCACTGAGGCCATGAACCTCAGTATGTCCCTAGCCCGTCCGCCCAAACCCAAGGGTGCCAGCAGCGGCAAGCCCTCCACCCCAACGGTGAAAAGCCATCGACCCCAGCATCGGGACAGCAGCGGCGGCGGCGGTCGGGGGCGGCGAGATCGACGGGAAGCGGCTCCCAAGCAGGAGCGGCCTGAACTGATCGTCCTCACCGAAGGGCTCACGGTGCATGAACTGGCTGAGATGATCATGGTGCCTGACACCGAGCTGATCAAGTCCCTCTTCTTCAAGGGTATCGCCGCCAACATCAACCAAACCCTGGATATCGAAACCGCCAAGATGGTGGCGGAAGAATTTGATGTCATTGTCGAAACCGAAGCCGCCCAGTCCGAGGCTAAGAAGGTCACAGAGATGATCGACGCGGCAGACCTGGAAAGCCTCCAGCGTCGGCCTCCGGTCGTCACCATCATGGGCCACGTAGACCACGGGAAAACCACCCTGCTCGACTCCATCCGCAAAACCAAGGTGGCCCAGGGCGAAGCCGGTGGGATTACCCAACACATCGGGGCCTATCACGTGGATGTGGAACATGCCGGACAGTCTCACCAGATTGTCTTCCTCGACACCCCCGGTCACGAAGCCTTTACCGCCATGCGGGCTAGGGGCACCCGGGTCACCGACATCGCCATTCTGGTGGTTGCCGCCGATGACGGGGTGCGGCCTCAAACCATCGAGGCCATTAGCCACGCCAAGGCGGCTGAGGTGCCGCTGATTGTGGCTATCAACAAGGTGGATAAGGAGACCGCTAATCCTGACCGGGTGAAGCAGGAACTGATGGAACACAGCCTGGTGCCCGAAGAGTGGGGCGGCGATACCATCATGGTGCCCGTTAGCGCCCTCTCCGGGGAAAACCTAGATACCCTGCTGGAGATGATCGTGCTCGTGGCCGAGGTAGAAGACCTCCATGCCAACCCTGACCGTCGAGCCAGGGGCACTGTGATCGAAGCCAACCTAGACAAGGCCCGTGGCCCCGTAGCCACCCTGCTGGTGCAAAACGGCACCCTGAAGGTGGGCGACTCCCTAGTGGCTGGCCCTGTCCTCGGTAAGGTGCGGGCCATGATCGACGACCGACTACAGCGGGTAGAGAAGGCTACGCCCTCCTTTGCCGTGGAAGTGCTGGGCTTGAACGATGTCCCTGCTGCCGGGGATGAGTTCGAGGTCTACCCCGATGAGAAAACGGCGCGGGCGGTGGCCGACAAGCGGATGTCCGAACAGCGGATGTCTCGCCTCCAGCAAGCCATGGCCTCTCGCCGGGTGACGCTAAACACCATCTCCGCCCAAGTTCAGGAGGGGGATCTCAAGGATCTCAACCTGCTGTTGAAGGCCGACGTACAGGGTTCCATCGAGGCTATCCTCGCCGCCCTGCAACAGTTGCCCCAGAACGAGGTGCAAATCCGAGTCTTGCTAGCCGCCCCAGGGGAAATCAGCGAAACCGACGTGGATCTGGCCGCCGCCAGTGGCGCGGTGATCGTCGGCTTCAATACCACCCTAGCCCCCGGTGCGCGTCAGTCGGCGGATCGCCTCGGTGTCGATGTCCGAGACTACGACGTCATCTACAACCTACTCGACGACATCCAGGGGGCCATGGAAGGTCTCCTCGACCCCGAAATGGTAGAAGAACCCCTGGGCCAAGTGGAAGTGCGGGCCGTCTTCCCGGTGCGAAAAGGGGCTGTTGCAGGCTGCTACGTCCTGTCGGGCAAGGTCACCCGCAACTGCAATCTGCGGGTGGTGCGCGGGGGCACAGTGGTTTACACGGGCAAGCTCGATTCCCTCAAACGGATGAAAGAAGATGCCAAGGATGTGGCGGCTGGGTTTGAGTGCGGCATCGGCATCGACAGCTTCAGCGATTGGAAGGAGGGCGACATTATCGACGCCTTCCGCATGGTGACGAAGCGACGTACCCTAGCAATGACCTAACCCTATGGCTACCCACCGCTATGATCCGTACCTTTGGGTACACCTGGCTGGCATCACCACAGTTCCTCTGTGGCTAGCCCTCTGTACCCTAGGGTTGGCGGTGGGTTCTCCCCATTGGCCCGGTCTAGAGCTGGCTTTGCTGAGCTTGGTGGGGATCACACCCGCCCTAGCCATGCAGCTTGGGCAACCGTTCTACATCTTCAGCCTGCTGGCCCTCACCCTCAAGCCCACCGCCCTCAGCGACGATCAGCGGCGGATGCTCACCCTCTTCCAGCAATGGTGGGTCAAGGGATTAGCCGTTATCGCTCCAGTGCCGCTGGTGTGGCTACTCTGGGAAATTTATCCGAGGGCGGTCGTGGCTTCGGATATTACGCCCTTTACGCCCTGGGGGCGGTTGGGGGGGCTGGCCGTGGCGGCAGGATCCTTTGCTATGGCCAATCTGTTTCTTCAGGTGCCTGTCAGCGTTCTGGCCGTCATGGCCACATCGGACAAGCGCTTTAAACGCACCGCTCCCTACCCTTTGAACCAGGTAAGTGACCACTTTACCCAGACCGGAATCCCCTTAAATCGTTTGTTGCCGGAGGTTTTGCCGCCCGACGGTGCGCTACCTGCGGATCAGGAGGTTCTTCATCCAGCGACGGTCTTACAAAAGCCGGAGGGGGCTAGGGTAGACGCCTCTGTTACATCAGACCTGCGTGAGCCCGCACAGCTTGAACCAGACTTCCCTAAGGCTGAATCCACGGATAGTGAAGCCCCCCTTGCAGACACCACGGCAATAACCGACGCCCTTGAAGCGGGAACCCTTGAAACCGCCGACGCCCATGCCGATGATGCGGACACGGAGGTGCTTGAGGATGACCCTGAAGCGCTTGACACCGTTGCCCTAACCATCGACGACGTTGACGTCCTCACGGAGGCTGCGGATGCTGGGTCTCAAGGGGCCGACAACTGGGATCATGACGATGAGCCTTGGGAACAGACCACCCACGACTGGGATCAGACTCCGGCTTGGGAAACTGCGCCGGATGCCGCTAAGGATCGGACGGTTGAAGTTGCTGTGGTGCGGATCTCCGATCCGTCCTGATCTCCGCCTCTGACTTTGGCGCTTTAAGGGCCGAATTGTGGCCCCAAGCACAATGACCCCTCAGAAACTTGCGCTATCTTAAACCTATAGCCCTTGCGCCAACGGGTCAACGTTCAGCGGTACTACCCACCCTAACGCCGACCTTCTCCTTCATCGGTGCAGTTGTTTGAGTTTGTTTGTGTTGATTGACCTAAGACGTTGTTGAGGCAGCTATGGCATTATCTCGTTCTGCGAATTCTCGCACCCTTTCCGAACATGCCCATATTTGGAGCAGCCTACGGTCTGCCATTGCGGGGAGTTCTGGCTTTCGGAACTGGAAAGACGAACTGTCTACCGATGAAGCAGATAGCGTGTCCCTAGATTATCTTGTGCGCCGCTATCTACGTGAGACCCTAGAAACCCTCGCCTACTAAGGCAATTCTCTGGGGTTTTCCCAACCGTTTTCAACGTTCTCCATCCCCGACAGTCACAGCTAAGCTGTGGCTGTTTTGTGTTTTATAGGGCTATCGTAGGCTCAGTTCGGGTTAAGAGCGGCTAAATTCCCTTGAACCCTCACCCCCATCTCCTCTCCCCGTGGGAGAGGGAAGCTAGCAAGGATCAAAGTCCATCTTCCCTGGGGGATGGCGACGTAGGGTGAAGATTGCTTCCCGTTAGGGTGATCCCAAGGGCGATCCGGAAGCAGGGTTCTAACGGTTGAAGTCCTTGGCTTATCCCGCACTGAGGTTCAGTAGAAGGACTCCCAGCCATGATCAAGCTTCAGCCCTGGCAATGGATTGTATTAGCCCTTCCCCCGTTGGCCCTTGTGGGGCTGGTGGTGGCGGCGGCGGGGGTACAAATTCATGCCTGGGGAATTAGCTGGATTTGGGCCATTGTGGCAGTGCTGCTCGTAGCTTGGCGCTGGCTTTTGGCCCGCTGGCTGAAGCCGTTCCGACCACCCATGGCCGAAGCCCTCAAGCAAGCGGAGCAGGATCTAGAGGCGTCCGTTGAGGCGGCGACCCCGAAGACCGCCATCGGCGCTGAGGCCGAGGCGGCTTTAGAACGCATCTTGGCGGAAGCCCAGGCGGATCCCCCCGTTTGGGAGGACTGGAACCCGTTTTGGGAGCGCTGTCGGCAGGTGATTCAGGCGGTGGCCCATGCCTACTACCCGGAGGTTAAGTATCCCCTGCTGAATATCTATGTGCCCGACGCCTACGGCCTCCTGCGGGGCACCGTGGATGAAATGGATCGCTGGATGAATCAGATCTCTCCGGTGCTGGGCCAGGTGACCGTAGGCCAAGCCGTTCAGGGCTATGAGGTCTACCGCAAACTGGAGCCCGTGGCCGGAAAACTGTGGCAGGCCTGGGGCTGGGCGCAGTGGTTTTTGAATCCTGCCGCTGCCGCTGCCCGCACCGTCAGCCAGCCCGCCAACGCCGTGGCCAATCAGCAACTCCTGGGCAACCTCAGTCTGCTGCTGAGGGAGGCCGCCCTGCGGAACCTCTACCGTCAGGCGGTGGCGCTCTACGGGGGGCAATTGCCGGAGATGCCCCTACCGGCGGATAAGGCGGCTGCACTACCCCAGGTCAAAACCCAAACCCTGAGGGACCTTCTCAACCAGGCGGAACCCACCGATACCCTGGCCCAAAAACCCCTTAACCTGCTGTTGGTGGGGCGCACCGGGGCAGGCAAAAGCAGCGTCATCAACACGCTCTTTGAGGCGGATTTGGCCGAGGTAGACGTGTTGCCCAGCACCGACGCCATCCGCACCTACCAATGGCCAGCCGACAGCGGCGAAACCCTCACCCTGTGGGATTCTCCCGGCTACGAGCAGGCTGAGCGCGAGGATTACCGCGAGGCGTTGCTGGACTGTGCCCATCAATCGGATTTACTGCTGCTGGTGACTCCAGCCCTTGACCCAGCCCTGCAAATGGACGCCGATTTCCTTCAAGATATGCGGTCAGCCGTGCCCGATCTGGGCACCATCGCTATCGTCACCCAGGTGGATCGGCTGCGGCCCCTGCGGGAATGGGAACCTCCCTACGATTGGCAATGGGGAACGCGGCCCAAGGAAGTCTCTATCCGGGAAGCCACCCAGTACCGCCAAACCCAACTGGGCGATCTGTGCGACCGGGTGTTGCCCCTAGTTACCTATGACCAGGCCACGGGCCGATCCGCATGGAACACTGAGGCTCTGGCCACCACACTCCTGGAACAGATCGACCCCACCCAGGAACTCCGATTGGCCCGTTTTTTGCGAGATCGAGATGCCAAGGTGATCGCCGCCGCTCGGTTGATTGATCGCTACCGCCTGCAAATGAGCACCACCCAAGGACTCGCCGCCTTCCTCAAGAGCCCCGTCCTTCAGTTTTTGGCCACCCTCACCACGGGCACGCCCACCCTGGCCTACCTGCTCGCGGATCAGATTCCCATCGAGCAATTGCCCGTGGTGATTGGCAAACTCCAACTCGCCTACGATCTCTATAAAGTGGTGGCTCCCGCTGGCGTAATGCTGGATCTTCTTGCCCTATGGCCGTTGCTGCTGGAACACAACAGCCAGCCTGATCGCGCCGCCTGGGCCTTTGGCCATGCCATGGTGGAGTACTGGACGCAATCCCTCACCGCCGACCAAACTCGCCAACGCATTGACCACTACCTTGCCCAGTTTGAGGCCATCCCTGGGAAGCCCTAACCACCCTCCCAAGGCAAGGCCGATCAGCATGGCCGAAACCCCGTGGTTTACTGCCAAACGTAGATCAGAATAAACAGCACGATCCAGATCACATCGACAAAGTGCCAGAACAGGGAAGTGGCGATAACGCCGATTTCGCCGTTGTCGTAGTTGCCGGGGATGAAGGATCGGGCCAGCATGATCCCCTGCAACAGGACTCCGGTGAGCACATGGAGACCGTGAAATCCGGTCAGCAAATAAAAGGTGCCGCCATAGAGACCATCGGTAAACCCGAAGTTGAGCCCCGACCATTCCACCGCTTGGCCGTAGAGGAAGTAGCTACCCATCGCCATGGTCAGCAACCAAAAGGCGCGGAAACCCCAGAGGTTTTCTTTTTTTAGGTAGCGTTCGGCGATGTAGATCACAAAGCTGCTGGACACCAGAACGATGGTGTTGATCAGCGGGTCGCGTACTTCCAGCCCTTCCACACCGGGGGGCAGCCAGTCGAGGGCGGTGGTTTTGTAGACGGCGTAGCCCACAAAGAAGCTGAGGAAAATCACGCTTTCCGACAGCAGAAAAATGATGAACCCAACTAGGCGGTGTTCCCCTTCTTCGTGGTGGGCGTGGGGCGTTGGGGCTGGGTTCACGTTTGAATCGAGGTTCATGGAACTCATTTAGGCCACCTCCGTAGATGCGAGTTGGGCCGCCTGTTGGGCGGTGAGGGGTTCGTTTTTGCCGTAGCCGTAGGGTTCGGCGATGACCGTGGGGATTTCGTCGAAGTTTTCGAGGGGGGGCGGCGAGGCCACCAGCCACTCTAGACCAATGGCCCGCCAGGGGTTAGCGGGGGCCTTTTCCCCCTGTACCCAGGAGCTAATCATGTTCAGCAAAAAGGGCAGGGTGGAGACCCCCAGCAAAAAGCCGCCCAGGCTAGCCAACACGTTCCAGAAAGCAAATTCCGGGTCGTAGGAGGCGACGCGGCGGGGCATCCCCATCAGACCAGCGGGGTGCATGGGCAAAAAGTTGAGGTTGGTGCCGAGGAAGGCGAGGACAAAGTGCAGCTTACCCAGCCCTTCGTAGTACATGCGCCCGGTCATTTTGGGGAACCAGTGGTACAAGGCCGCGAACATCCCCATGGTCATGGATCCATAGAGCACATAGTGGAAGTGGCCCACCACAAAGTAGGTGTTATTGACGTGGATATCCACCGGGGTGGAGGCCAGCATAATGCCCGTGATGCCCGCGAACACAAACATGGTCATGCCGCCGAGGGCAAACAGCATGGCCGTGTTCAGCCGCAGCTTACCGCCCCAGATCGTCGCTACCCAGGCGAACACCTTAATCCCCGTGGGCACGGAGATGGTCATGGTGGTGAACATGAACAGCATCCGCATCCAGCCCGGAGTGCCGCTGGCGAACATGTGGTGAACCCAGACGATGCCGCTGAGCCCGGTGATGACAAAGGACGAGATCGCCACAACATGGTAGCCAAACAGCGGTTTACGGGCATAGACCGGGAAAAGCTCGGAAAATACCCCAAAAATCGGCAGCATAATCACATACACCGCCGGGTGGGAATAGAACCAGAAGAAATGCTGATATAGCACCGGGTCGCCGCCCTTGGCCGGGTCGAAAAAGCTGGTGCCCACCATTAGGTCGAACAGCAGCATCACCGCCCCCGCCGTGAGCGCGGGCAGACCGAAAAGCTGAATGATCTGCGCCGCCATCACCGTCCAGCAAAACACGGGCATTTTGAAGAAGGTCATCCCCGGTGCCCGCATCCGCACGATGGTGGTGACGATGTTGACCGCCCCCATAATCGACGACACCCCCGATAGCGCCACCGCCACCAGCCACAGGGCTTGGCCGTTGATCAGGTTGCCCGTGGGGTTCTGCAAGCTCACCGGAGGGTAAGCCCACCAACCGGACTGGGATGGCCCACCGGGCACCAAAAAGCTGGCCATCAAAATCACGCCAAAGACGGGCACCAGCCAAAAGGCCACCGCATTCAGCCGAGGAAAGGCCATATCCCGCGCCCCAATTTGCAGAGGCACCAGGTAGTTGGCCAAGCCATTCAGCACCGGAAACGTCCACAGGAACAGCATGATGGTGCCGTGCATGGTGAACAGGGCGTTATACACCGTGCGATCCACCAGATCGGCCTCCGGGGTGATCAACTCACCGCGCATCACCATGGCCAGAAATCCGCCCACCAGGAAAAACACAAAGGCGGTGACGATGTACTGAATGCCAATCACCTTGTGGTCGGTGCTGAAGGTGAAAAAGCGCCACCAGTTTTCTGGTTCGCCGGGGTTGGGTTCCTGGCGATCCGGGGTAAGGGCGTCTATGGAGAGGTTCGTCATTGATATAGATGTCCTTAGTTCAGGTGTCTTGCGGTTGATCTCTTGATGTGAACGTTGCTGTCAGGGAGTTATTTAAGGTCATAGCTTAGCCCTCACCCCCAGCCCCTCGCCCAGGAGAGAGAGGGGATCCGGAACCGTAGGGTGGGCAAGGCCCACCAAGCCACTTCACGCCCTCCGGCGAACTCGCCCTGTCACCCTACGACCCCACATAATTCACCATGGGGGACGGAGCCGGGGGAACGGTTTTCCAGCCCGGACGATGATCGTCACCGCCCGTGCGTTGGTATTCGTCGTAGGAGGGGTTGAGGCCCGGTTTTAGGGGAGATTTTGCCGCCGCAGAAAGCCACTGTTGGTAGGCGTCCGGCGATTCCACCACCACATCGGCTTGCATGGCGGCAAAGTAGGTGCCGCTATATTGGGAATCCCGCAGGCGGTACTTGCCCTCTAGGGTGGGGGTAAATTCAAAGTCAATGTCTCGACCGGGGATGACATCCTGCTTCACCCGAAAGGCGGGGATGTAGAACCCGTGTAGCACGTCCTCGGAGGTGAGGGCCAGCTTGATGCGGCGATCCTTCGGCAGGTGCAGTTCGGTGCTGGTGATGCCCGCTTCGGGATAGTAGAACTCCCACACCCACTGGCGAGCGTGAACCTCAATGTCCTCCGTTCCGTCCGCCATTCCCTGGACCATCTCCATCGGTGCCGCAACGGCTTCCGCCATACCCATGTGGATGTGCTCCATCGGCCCTAGGATCGACATTTGGTCGTAGACCCGATAGCTGGCGGCAGCAATCCAAATCACCAGCAGGATCGGAATCGCCGTCCACACCGCCTCTAGGGTAAGGTTGCCCTCAATCGGGGGGCCATCGCTTTCGTCGTACTTGCCCGCCCGCTGAAACAACACCGAATAGGTAACGGTGCCCACCACCCCGCAAAAAATGAACGTGCCAATGGCGGTCATCAGGCTAAACAGGCCATCCACCAGCACCGCCTCCGCCGAGGCCGGGGGCGGCAACCAGCTATAGGCCACCTGGCCCATCCACAGGCTCAGGGCGGTGAGAATTCCGGCCACAGCAGCAAGTTTGAGAATTAGGCGAAGGTTCATAGGGGGAAGGGGAAAGGCAAAAGTAAAAAGGCAAAAAATACGGAAGGAGAGCGGTTGATGTAGATTCCAGGGTTCTTAGGGAATTAGATCCCAGGGTTCTTAGGCCATTAACGAAGGATGTTGGTTCATCCCAAGTCAGAACCCTGGGATCTGTGGAGGAATTACATTCAAAATCGTCAAATCTTCCCCAGCCCGCAGCAGACGGTCGGCGCTGATGTGAACGCCAAATTCGGCGGCGAGTTGTGCCCCGAGGGTGCCGTGGGCAAACATCAAGACAAAAATCCCCAGCCCTGCCAGCAAATACGACCACTGCACCTGTCGCGCCCGATCCTTTCGCCATAGGTAGCGCTGGAAGCCTCGCCAGAGGGCCATTCCGGTAATTAGCATCAGCAGCACCACGCCGCCCACCCCGTGCCAGATCATCGTTTCCAGGCTTTCTAGTCCCCAGGCACTCACGCCATCGCTGGGGGGTTGGGCCAGCAGCATTTCATAAAAGCCTGCCGCCACCGTGGGGAAGGTAATCACCGCCGCCGCCACCATGTTGAACCAGCCCACATCATAAAAGTTGGAAGAGCTAGCCGGAATCGCTAAAAACTTGAACACCCGTTTTTCCAACGGGAACAGCGCCCCCACAATGTCGAAGCTGATGGAGACGATGAACAACCCCAGCGTCAGGTGTACCAGGTTGGGATGGATGGGCAGCACGTAGGGCAAGCCGTTTGGCCCCAGTTGGTTAGCGATTTGGTCAATCAAATCGGGACTCATTACAGCACTCCGTCGCGAATCGCTTCCACCACTTCTACGGTATGGAGGCCGTAGATCCACACCAGTTTGTCGCCCAGGTAGGTCTGAACCAGCACCAGGGCCGTCAACAGCCCCCCAACCCCCAAGTAGGCGATGGGCAAGGATTTGGGGTCATTGTTCCGCAGCACATAGCGCCAGCCCGTAATGGCGGCGATGATGCCCGACAGCCCCCAACCCAAAATCGTGTGCAGGTTGAGGGTTGCTTCCGCCGAAGGCACGTAGGGCGTAGCTAACCCCGCCTCCACCTGGCCAAAGATGACGGCAATAAAAATCGACACCGTGGCAAAGGCCATATTCCACCAGCTCACCTCGTAGTAGCGAGGGTTTTTGGTGAGGGTGCCCACCAGATCGCACACAAAGGCGAACAGGGCCATGGCGATGACAAAATGCACCACGATGGGGTGGATGGTGTCGGGGTAGGGCAGGTTGTGGTCGTTGAGGGGAGGCAGATACTCAAACACGGGATGTCCTGGGTAGGGGATGTCCTGGGTAGGGGATGTCCTGGGTAGGGGATGTCCTGGGGATTTTCGGGGACGGCGATCAAACCGTGGCAGCGGCAAGCTCGGCCTAGAGGATAGCAAGCCGTTGCTTATCGGGTAAGTATCCTAGCTGTCACCTGCCAGAAAAATCTCTCCTTAGCCAGGGATTTTCCCACTGACACTTTGGATGAGTGACGAAACTTTAGGAAATGTTAAGCCCATTCCCGGCCACCCTCGCCAGCCAGGGCCGTTACCCCCAGGCGGTATCGCCCAAATTGGGCGGCACATCCTGCCAGCGGCCATCCCCCACGGCCCGGATCGCTTCCTTTAAATTCACATCCCCGGTGTAAATGGCCCGACCAACAATTACGCCCTTCACGCCCACGGGTTCCAGCGCCAATAGCGAGAGCAGATCCCGCAGGGCACCCACGCCGCCCGAGGCAATCACGGGCATGGTCACCGCCTCGGCCATCGTCCGCAACGCATCCAGATTTGGGCCTTTCAGGGTGCCGTCGCGTTTAATATCGGTGTAGATCACGGCGGCGGCTCCCCGTTGCTCCATCTGTTGGGCCAGGTCAACGGCCTCCACTTCGGAAATATCCAGCCAGCCCCGCGTGGCCACTTTGCCGTCCTTGGCGTCGATACCCACGATGATCTGACCGGGATATTCGGCACTCAGATCGCTGACCAAATCAGGATTTTCAATCGCCGCCGTGCCCAAAATGGCGTAGCGCACCCCCAGGTCAAACAGGGCCTTTACCCGATCACGATCCCGCAGACCACCGCCCACCTCCACGGGCATTCTCACCGCCCGCGTGATGGCCTCAATCGCCTGCCAATTCTCCGGTTTACCCGACTTGGCCCCGTCCAAATCCACCAAATGCAGCCGAGTCGCGCCCTGTTCCTCCCACTGCCGCGCCACCGCCACCGGGTTATCATCAAACACCTCCGACTGGGCATAGTCGCCCTGATACAGACGCACACAACGGCCTTCGAGCAAATCAATGGCGGGGATAACTTCCATGGGTTCCAAGGTCTCAGCCCATCCATTCTATCGGCCTAGCCCCTCCCATCCCCTACCCACGGGCACCAAATTCCCGTAGACTCCAAGATGCGAATCACAACAGAAAATCATGCTAGACCTGACTGGGAAAAACGCCCTGGTAACGGGCATCGCCAACAATCGATCCATCGCCTGGGGCATCGCCCAGCAGCTCCATGCCGCCGGGGCCAACCTCGGCATCACCTACCTACCCGACGAAAAGGGCAAGATGGAGGGCAAGGTGAAGGATCTGGTGGATCCCCTCAATCCCAGTCTGTTTTTGCCCTGCAACGTCCAGGACGAAGCCCAGGTTTCCGAGGTCTTCAGCACCATTGGCAAGGAATGGGGCAAGCTGGATATTCTCATTCACTGCCTCGCCTTCGCCAACCGCGACGACCTCTCCGGCGACTTCAGCAACACCTCCAAGGACGGCTATCAACTGGCCCTAGATGTCAGTTCCTACTCCTTAATTAGCCTTGCCCGTGGGGCCAAACCCCTGATGACCGAGGGCGGCAGCATCGTCACCCTCAGCTATTTGGGCGGGGTGCGTGTGGTGCCCAACTACAACGTCATGGGCATCGCCAAGGCGGCGCTGGAAATGAATGTGCGCTACCTGGCCGCCGAACTTGGCCCCAACAACATCCGAGTCAACGGCATCTCCGCTGGCCCCATCCGCACCCTGGCCTCCTCTGCCGTGGGCGGCATTCTGGATATGATCCACCACGTCGAAGAAATTGCCCCCCTGCGCCGCACCGTCACCCAAACCGAAGTCGGTAACACCGCCGCCTTCCTCTGTAGCGACCTCTCCAGCGGCCTCACCGGGCAAATCCTCTACGTCGATTCCGGCTACTGCATCATGGGCATGTAGGGAGGATAGAAATTCAGTTGTGAGCGATACTTTCTTCTGATAAGATCAGCTCACAGCGGTAGAAATACTTATCAATCTCGATTTAGGCCCCACGGGCAAAGCTCCTCAGCCATAGGGGTTTTCCGTGCTTATAGGCTGAATGGAGGGCTTGGCTCAGGCATTCCTGACCACCATAGGTAGGAAAGCCTCTGTCGTGAATCGTCTTGAACCTCTAGACACCGTACCTCCACAGAGAGACGTTGCGATGAGGGTTCGGAGATTTACGCTTCACAAGTGCCACATTTTACGAGATATTTTTTTGGGGTATTTCGTGGGGGTCGTGGGGTGTTGTGGCGCAGTCAGCATCGCCACCTTGCTAAAACTGCATGACTTTAACAGGAGTTGTATAGAGGGAACCTATGATCAGCAAGCCAGACAAAGTAGTTCTCATCGGTGTTGCAGGCGACTCTGGGTGTGGCAAGTCCACCTTCCTCAGACGGCTGAGCGACCTGTTTGGGGCTGAGATGATGACCGTCATCTGCCTAGATGACTACCACAGCCTCGACCGCAAACAGCGCAAAGAAACCGGCGTCACCGCCCTCGATCCTCGCGCCAACAACTTTGATCTCATGTACGAGCAGATCAAAGCCCTGAAGGAAGGCAAGAGCATCGACAAGCCCATCTACAACCACGAAACCGGCGAAATCGACCCCCCCGAACGGATTGACCCCAACCGCATCATCGTGATTGAAGGTCTGCACCCCCTCTACGACGAGCGCGTCCGCGACCTGATCGACTTCAGCGTCTACCTCGACATCAGCGACGAGGTGAAAATCGCCTGGAAGATCCAGCGCGACATGGCCGAGCGTGGCCACAGCTACGACGATGTGCTGGCCTCCATCAACGCTCGCCGCCCCGACTTTGAAGCCTACATCGACATCCAAAAGCAGTATGCCGATGTGGTGATTCAAATTCTCCCCACCAAGCTCATCCCCAACGACGAAGAGAAGAAAGTGCTGCGGGTGCGCCTGATGCAGCGGGAAGGCGTGACCGGTTTCGACCCCGTCTACCTGTTCGACGAAGGTTCCACCATCGACTGGATCCCCTGCGGTCGGAAGCTCACCTGCTCCTATCCCGGCATTCGGATGCACTACGGCCCCGACAGCTACTACGGCCACGAGGTCTCGGTGCTAGAGGTGGATGGTCAGTTCGACCGTTTGGAAGAAATGATCTACATCGAAAGCCACCTCAGCAACACCTCCACCAAGTACTACGGTGAGATGACCGAACTGCTGCTGAAGCACCGCGAATACCCCGGTTCCACCAACGGCAGCGGCCTATTCCAGGTGCTAGTGGGTCTGAAGATGCGCGCCACCTACGAGCGTCTGACCTCCACCACCCTCAACGTCGCCACCCACGCCTA
>JAYKHF010000138.1:0-42586 GCA_035285305.1 Leptolyngbya sp. | reverse complement strand
CCCTTCAGGTAGGCCAGCATGGTGTCGGCGTCGGACACTTCAAAGGGATCGATGGGGCAGTTGTCGCCGAAGTCGGGTTCCGTGAAGATCTTTTCGATGTTGCCATCGTTGACCAGCATGGAGTAGCGCCAGGAGCGCATACCGAAGCCCAGGTTGGACTTGTCTACCAGCATCCCCATCTTGCGGGTGAATTCGCCGTTGCCGTCGGGCAGCAGGAAGACGTTCTTCGCGCCGATTTTCAGACCCCACTGGAACATGACGAAGGCATCGTTCACGGATACGCAGATGATGGTATCCACGCCTTGGGCCTTGAACTCTTCGTAGAGTTCTTCGTAGCGGGGCAGGTGGTTGGAGGAGCAGGTGGGGGTGAAGGCACCGGGCAGGGAGAACACCACCACTTTCTTGCCGCCGAAGATGTCTTGGGTGGTCAGATCTTGCCAGCGGTAGGGGTTAGAGCCACCCACGGATTCGTCCCGCACGCGGGTCTTGAACACCACATCAGGCACACGTTCGATAACGGACATAATTTACCTCTTGAGCAATACTGAACTGCGTTTCCAGCCCTCGGCTGTGTCTAAATCAGAATAATTCTGATTTAAGAATTTTTCAATAAGCATAATCACTTATTGAACTGACCGTATCTTAGACCACGACTGCTCCGAAGTAAACGTGTTACTGTAATCAAAGACCATTAGGTACATGGCATCGATAGGGGGATTCCCTTTCAACGCGCTTTTACGGGCTGGAGATAGGTGGCAATGCAGCAACACAGTGAGGAAATTGTTCAAACGCTGAGGGCCAAGGGTCTACGAGTGACCCCCCAGCGCTTTGCGGTATATGCCAACCTGCTCAGCCGCTACGACCATCCCACCGCCGACGACATTCTCAGCGACCTCAACCAAGACGCGCCCACCTCCTCCCAGGCCACGGTCTACAGTTCTCTGCAAGCTCTGCGCGAGGTCAATCTGGTGCGGGAGGTGCTGCTAGAGGAGGGTGTGCGGCGCTACGACGCCAATGTGCAGCCCCACCACCATTTCCGCTGCAAGGTCTGTGGCGGCATTGCCGATATTCCCTGGGAAGCCCTCGCCCACATCGACCTCAGTCACCTCAGTTCTCGCTGGCAAATCGAGGGCTACGAAGTGACGGTGCATGGGCTGTGTGAACGCTGTCAGGTAGAGGCTTAGCCGCCGCCCAAAGCAACTAGGGGTGGTGATGATCGGGCGTGGTGGCGGGGCTACCGTGCCGGAAGGACTGATGGATCTGGCTGAGCAAATCCTCCAGGTCGGAACTGCGGGTTTCATATCGGCTGACCAAGACAGCGGTCGCGGAACCATAGCCCACCACACTGATGAAGGCGTAGGCCGGTTCCGACGCTGGCAAGTCTGTCAGCCATAGCCGGATGGCCGTGGTGTCATCCATGGCGATGGCATCGTAGCGGACAACGGTGTGCCCCTGGGCCTGAATATCGGCTAGCAAGGCAGCAAACACCTGCCCCGGAGCCTCGGGATACCAGGAAACATCTGTGGTGAGGGAAGGATCAACGGGCGATTGGGCCTTCAGCAAGGGCGAAATTTCGGCATGGGTGATCACCCAATCCTGGGGGAAGCCCACCGTAAAGTGATTGCCATGGGAAGCGGTGATCAACTCCACCGGGCTGGCAGAACTGGGGCTCGACTGGCTGGGATTATCGCTGTCTGGATCCGCGCTAGGATGCTCTTCCCCGGGCTGTTCGGCCCCGTGGTCGTCGGCCCCGTGGTCGTCAGCTTCGTGGTCGTCGGCCCCGTGGTCGTCGGCTTCGTGGTCATCGGCCCCGTGGTCGTCGGCTTCGTGGTCATCGGCTTCGTGGTCATCAGATCCATGCCCCATGGCCATCGCCGGAGCAGTCTGAAGATTACCAAGGGGCATTACCGGATCTTCGGGGGAGAGCCAGTTCCGGGCCTCAGCAGGCAGGGATATCCCTAGGGTCATCGCTAATCCCAGCAGGGCTAGGCGATTGGAATGGCCCAGTTTTCGACCCAGGTTACGATTCAGAATCATGCCCCATTATCTCCTTAACCATGTCCATACTGACGCTGACGGTCGCCCGATGATCGATCACCCTGACCGCTAGGGTCGTCCTAGGGTTTCAGGAAGATCCAAATTTATGCAGATAGGGCATCCCCACCCACCGGCTAAGCCTGCCTCAATCTAGCAGATGAAGACCCTAGCAGATGAAAAGATTCCCTGCATGGGCTGCCGGGGTGAGGTATGCCGCCCAAGCGATAGGATGAAAGGGCAAGTCAGACATCCCAAGGACAAGCCTTCCGTGAAGCAACAGGAATGGCAGCGCTACACCAAACAGGCCCAACATACCCTAGCCTCCGCCCAGCGCGATCAAAACGCCGGAGATTTTGACTGGGCTTGCTTCAAAGCCCACCAGGCCGCAGAACTATACCTCAAAGGTTGGCTACGCAGTACGGATTGCTTCGCAACAGGGCACTCCATTGTGCGGCTCCTGGCCCAGATAGATAGCAAAATTACGATTCCCCCAGCGTTACAGCAATGTGCGCGGGATTTAGACAAGGTTTACATCCCCGCCCGTTACCCCGATGCCTATAGCGAAGGGGCACCGATGGATTTTTATGATGCCGATGATGCGAGGGACAGCATTCAATGCGCTGAGACTGTCGCGGCTTTTTTAGAGGATTTGGCGGAGCATTATGGTGGATAAAACCGCTCGGCTGCGGTGGCGAGCCCAGCGGATTCAAACCTATCTCAGTCGTTTGCCCCTCCAGCATTATCGAGCCATTGTGTTTGGTTCCGTAGCCCGGGGCGATTTTATTTTGGAGAGCGATACGGATCTGCTGATTATTAGCGATGAACTGCCCCCATCCCCCAAGGCTCGCCTAGACATTTTGTTTGATCCACGTCTAGAAACCCCAGAGATCGAGCCCATTGGCTGGCGAGAGGAGGACTATCAACGGCGCAAAGCGGCTGGCGATCCTTTCCTGAGGGTGCTAGAGCAGGAGGGCATTCCTTGGGAAACCTTTGCCCATGATCACGTCATCACTCCCAGGGATTAACAGCGGCCATCGGGACATGGGCTAGGCCGTGGTAAACACCTGGTTCATTAAGAAGGGGGCAATGGCGGGTAGGGCCAGGACTTGCTGGGCCGCCCCGAGGGCAATGGCTTCCTTGGGCATACCAAACACCACGGAGGAAGCCTCGTCTTGGGCAATGGTGAGGCTCCCCGCTTGGGACATGGCCTGAAGTCCGTCGGCTCCATCGCGGCCCATGCCCGTGAGCAGCACCCCCACGGCGGAACGGCGGTAGTAGGCCGCCACGGATTTGAACATCACCGTCACCGAGGGACAGTGCCCCGCCACCGGAGCCCCCTGGGCTAGGGCGAGTTGGCCCCGCGAGCTAATTTCTAGATGGTGGCGCTCGGGGGGAAAGTAGACCGTACCGGGCTGGGGAGTTTCCCCCGGACTGGCAATTTTGACGGGCAGGGTGCAACTGCTATTGAGCCAGTCTACCAAGCCCTGCAAAAAGCCTTCACTGATGTGCTGAACGCAGAGGATGGGCACCGGGAAGGTTTTGGGCAACTGCTGAAAAACCGCCAAAAGCGCCTGGGGGCCACCCGTAGACGCGCCAATGGCCAGCACCCGAGGAGCCCGGATATCCATGGAATTGGCCTTGGCCAGGGGCCGTTGGATCAGGGGTTGGCGCACGGAGGGAGCCCCCTGGCGGCGTTGGGTAAACACCGACACCCCAGACAACACGCGGATTTTGGCCAACAGTTCGTTTTTCGATTTTTCGTACTCGGAGGCCAGTCCGGTGCGGGGTTTGGGGAAAATATCCAGCGCTCCGGCTTCTAAAATGCGGAAGACATTCTGGGTGTCCTCCTCCTGCACCGAGGCGCTGACCACCAGAATCGGGCAGGGGTGGCGGGCCATCACCTCCTGGGTGAGTTCGAGGCCGTTCATTTTCGGCATGTGTAGGTCAGTGCAGATCAGGGTAGGCCGCACCGTGGGGAACATGGCCAGCGCCTCTTGGCCGTTGCGGGCCACGCCCACCACTTCAATGTCGGGGGCCTCGCGAAAAATTCGCTGCAAAATGGCCAGGGCAACGGGAGAATCCTCCACAATCAACAGTCGAATACGACCAGGCATCTCGCATCTCACTTTGGTTAGGAATTAGGCCCCAGGGTTACGTACCCCCTGCCAGATGAGCCCCTAGGGGCTCCCGACCGCTATGGCCGGACTGGCAGGGGGAGGGGCAGATGGTGATGGTCAAACCCTGGAGGGAGTGATATCAAAGCTATATCAATCTTTCCAAGGTTTCGAGCAGCACTTCCTGATTAAAGCTCCCCTTGGTAATGTAGGCATTGGCTCCGGCTTCGGCCCCCCGCTGGCGATCCGCATCGCTGGCCAGGGTTGTCACTAAAACCACCGGTAACTCATTGTATTCTCGATGCTGCCGGATGCGCGCCGTGAGTTGCAGACCATCGAGGTTGGGCATTTGGATATCGGAGATGACGGCATCGAAGGCTCGGGATTGCAGCTTGTTAAAGCCATCGGCCCCGTCCACAGCGGTGACCACCTCATAGCCCGCCGATTCCAAAATCCGTTTTTCCTGGGTGCGGGTGGCGATGGAGTCCTCCACCAGCAGGATACACCGAGGTCGCTGTTCCGCCAGCCCTAGGTCGAGGGAATCGCCATCCATACTGGCCAGGGCGGCCTGGGTCATTCGGTGGCGCACAGCGGCGATCAAATCCGGCGGATTCAGCACCATACACACTTCCCCGGTGCCCAGAATCGTGGCCCCAGAGATATGCCGCACCCGTTTCAGCAGTTGGCTTTGGGGCTTCAGCACCACATCCTGCTCGTCTACGAGGGCATCGACAAAAATGCCGAGCTTGTCATGGCCGGTTTGCAGAATGATGCAGGACAGGCGCTGGTTTGCCGACTTCGCGGCACTGTTCCCCGGCAGGCTAAGCAAGTCGGACAGCCAAGCCACCGAAATGGGCTGGTTATCGTAGACGATGGTGCTGTAGCCCTCCAGGGTAAAGATATCGCTGGCCTGCACCAGACAGGCCGTTTGAACAAATTCCACGGGCAGGGCGTAGGTATGCCCCTGGGCGGTGACCAGCAACACATGGGCCGTGGCCAAGGTGGTACCCAGTTGGATGCGAATGGTACAGCCTTGGTTGGGGGTGGAATGAACATCAATGCTGCCCTTGAGCCGCTCCACATTCGTCCGCAGCACATCTAGGCCCACACCCCGGCCCGAGATTTCGGTCACCATGGTGCGAGTGGAGAAGCCGGGACTGAGGATCAGCGCCTGGATTTGCCCTGGGGTGAGCATTTCCAACTCTTCGGGCCGATACAGCCCCCGCCGCACCGCCGTTTGCTTAATCGACTCCACATCCAGGCCCCGGCCATCGTCACAGATCTCCAGGATGATGCTGGTGGGGGTTTGGTAGCCGCGCAGGGTGATGGTGGCGGTTTCAGGCTTGCCCTTGCGCTTGCGTTCCGCCGGGGTTTCAATCCCGTGGTCGATGGCGTTGCGGATCATGTGCAACAGCGGATCCTTCATTTCCTCCAGGATGCGCTTATCGGCGCGGGTTTCGCCCCCTTCAATCACCAGTTCCACCTGCTTGCCCTCATGGCGAGCCAGGTCGCGCACCAGGCGGGGGAATAGGTTAAAGATGGTAGACAGGGGCAACAGCCGCAGGGTACGAATGCCCTCCTCTAGCCCGTCGGTGATCATCTCTAGACGGGTGGTGTCTTCGTAGAGGGCGCTGCTGAGTTGGCCCACCAACCGACCCAACACATCTAAATGCTGCTCGGTGCGACCGTGGAAGCTCTCTAATTGCCGCCACACCTGTTTGCCCTGCTGGGCCTCATGGAACAGGAAGCGATTCATAAATAAATCGCGGCTCCATTCCTCCCACAGGTTGGTGATGGCATCAATTTCCGCTAGGCGATGGGCTACCCGAATTTTGGTAACGGTTAATTCGCCGCTCTGGGTCATCAGCGAATCGAGGCTGGTGGTGGGTACCCGAATGGTCTCGATCCGATACTTCGAGGCTTGGTCGAGGGCGTTGGCGGAGTCATCCACCGCAGGGCCAACCGGGGCCGGGGGCGGAGACTCCGGGGGCGAACTGCTGGGGGAGGGGGGAGCGGACGGCGTATCCGAGGATGCCCCCACCAGTTCCGCCAGCACGTAGAACACATTGACGCCCGTGGCCTCCCCGGTGCTGGCTTCGTGGACGAGTTGCTTCATGGCCACCATGCCGTGGGCCAGTCGGTCACACACATCGGAGGTCAAGGGCGTTTCTCCCCGCTTCACCGCCCCCAGAATATTCTCAACCTGGTGGGCCACCTTACCCAGATCCGCCACTCCCAGCATGTTGCTGTCCCCCTTGAGGGAATGGGCTTCCCGCATGAGGTTCTCCACCACCGCCAGATCCTGGGGATTTTTCTCCAGGTGTAAGAGCCCTTCATCCAAGGCCTGAAGCCGTTCTTCGCTGGAGGTTTTGAACAGCGTCCGCATTTCGTCATCGGCAATGTACAGCGGGCTGCGGACGCCAGGGATTCGGGTTGGCGGGGGAGCACTGGTGCCGTTGGTCGCGACAGGGCTGGGGACAGACACCCGGGGCTCGGGCTCAGGTGTGAGCCCGAGGTCGAGGGCATCCTCGTCGTCTGACAGGATGGCTGAATCGATATCGATATCGTCTGGGCCTAAATCGGGATTCACCGCCGTCAGATTCGCCATGTCCTCCTCGGGCAGATCCAGGGAACTGTCAAAAATGGCCCCAGGGGGGATATCGTCCTCGGGGGCCGGTGGAGGAACCACTGGAGAGGCAACCGCCGCGTCAGCGTCAGGAAAGAGATCCAGGGGGGGTTCCGGTGCTTGGGGCGCATTTTCCTGGGGATCATCCACCGAGGGCGACGGAAACAGCACGTCCGCCAGAAAATCGTTATCCGCATCCGCTGAGGGGATCGGGGTGGCGGGGGTTACGCCCTCGTCGGAGGGCTGGGATTTCGCCGGGTCTTCCTCAGCCATTTCCGCTGCCATCAAATCCGCCAGCACGTAGAACACCTTCACCTGGGCGGGTTCCCCGGTCACAGCTTCCTGGGCCATCTGACGCATGGCCTCCATGGCTCGACCTAATCGGTCAAACAGGGTGGGGGTGAGTTTGCGTTCACCCCGCTTGATCGCGCCAAAGATATGTTCGACCTGGTGGGCCACCTTGCCGAGGTCTTCCACCCCCAGCATGTTGCCGTCCCCTTTGAGGGAATGGGCCTCTCGCATGAGGGCGGCGATGGTCTCCAGATCTTCTGGATGCTTTTCTAAATGCAGCAAGCCTTCATCCAGCGCCTGGAAGCGCTCTTCGCTGGAGGTCTTAAAAATCTCTCTGAGTTCAATATCTTCAATCATTTCGGTAGGGTGCTCCCCTCCAACATCTGCATTCGTTCCCAAACGGGGTCTAGCTGTGCTTGATTCGTTCCTGGTCTGTGGGATGGTGGGCGGTGCCTGGGGTCAGTGGGCGAGGAGACCTCGCCCCTACGGTCTTCTCCGGCCCCCTCTCCTCCCTGGGCGAGGGGTTGGGGGTGAGGGCTTTCGGAGATCCCCCTAAATCCCCCTTAGGAAGGGGGATTTTGATTCCGATTTCCTCCTGGTAAAGGGAGACGTTGATCCCCCCTCTACCCCTTAGGAAGGGGGTAGAGGAGATCGTCTTTAAATCGCCGTTTTCAACTGCAACGCGCTTTCATTGAGTTGGTGGGTGCCAATTTTAATTTGGCTAATGCCGTTCGCGGTTTCCTGGGCTCCCGTATTCAGGCTGTTCATGGCGCTCACCACCTGCTGAATGGCCACCGCCTGCTGTTTCACATTGAGGGAAATTTGCTGACTATTCAGCACCACGTTGTTGACCGCATCCGCCACCCCAGCAAAGGCGTCGGAGGTTTCTTCGGCAATTTTCACCCCTTCTTCTACGGTCTTGGTCCCCTCGTCGGTGACCATGACCGTGGAGTTAATGGCGGTTTGAATATCGGCCACCAGGGCATTGATTTTCTCAGCGGATTTCTTGCTTTGATCCGCCAATTTGCGAATTTCACCCGAGACCACCGCAAAGCCCTTGCCATGTTCTCCCGCCCGCACCGCTTCTACGGCGGCATTCAGGGCCAGCATATTGGTTTGGTTGGCCAAGTCGCTCACGAGGCCAGAAATGCCGCCAATTTGACTCGTCTGTTCGCTCAACCGCAGGATTTGATCGGCAATGGCGTCCACTTTTTCCCGTAGGGCGGTCATGCCATCCAAGCTGCGCTCCACAGCGCGGGTGCCCCCCTCGGCCAGTTTGAGCGCCTGCTGTGCCCCGGAGGCGGCGGCTTCCGCCTGTTCCGACGACTGCCGCGAGGAAGCGCCCAATTCGTCCATGGTGGTGGTGGTTTCGCTGACGCTGGCCGCCTGCTGGCTGCTGGTGCGTTCCTGCTGCTCCACACTGGCGGCAATTTCGCTGGCCGAACTGGCAATGTCCCCGGCGGCTTGGTTCATCATCCGCGAGGCCTTCAGCACAATCCAGGTGCCAATAATGGCGGATAGAATCACCGAGAGCGTCGCGGCGGTCAGCAACGTAAACTGAAGCCTCGCCAGGGCGGACTGCTCCAGTTCCTCATCTAAGTCCACAATTTCATTCTCTAGGGTCTCCATGACCCCTAGGAGATCGGCCACCTCGTTCGACAAAGTTCTGCCGTCCTGGGTTTTCCAAGCCTGAATGGCGGCCTCGGTGCCCTGGCTACTGGCAATCTCGATTAACCGTCGGTTGGTGTCTGCAAGCTGCTGAAGTAAGCCAGACACCTCTGAAAGATACTGCTGCTGCTGTTCATCTTTCACCAATTCATCCAAGGTGGCAATGGATTCATTGATCGCATCATGGGAGGCATTGAAGCCATCCAGGGAAGTTTGCCCTTGGTCCATCATGTAGCCACGAGCGGTACGGGATAAGCTTTGTGACTCGATGGCGAGATCCGCAATCAGCGCCTTCACTTCCCAGGTTCTACCCAATTCCTCAGAAATTTGGGTGAGTTGGCGCACATTCACCACCGTGACCCCAGCGGAAATAATCAACGCGGCAACGGGCACCGAATACCCAAAGATGATCCAATGACGTAGCTTCCAAATCTTGCGGCCTTCCATGGCGATTCTCCTTAGAACAGGTAAATGCGAAACGAATTAGTAATCAGGAAACATGAACGTAATTGAAGTGTGATTCAAGGAGACGCATCCCCTTGAGATCGGGCATATCAGTCTCCTTTCACTAACCCGATTGATTAACAACGAGCTCGCCCTGGGTTAGCAAGCGGGGCAAGTCTAAGAGACTCATCATCGAGTCTTGGTAGCGAGCGATGCCCTTCAGGTATTCGTTATCACTGGAATGAATGGCGGCGGGAATGGCGGCAATTTCCGTGGGCTGCACATAGACCACGTCATAGACTTCATCCACCACCACCCCCGCCACCAGGGAACCCAAGCGCATCACCACCGCCTTATCGGGCTTGCGCTCTACATTGGGGGCTAAATTCAAAAAACGGCGCACATCCACGAGGGTCAGAATCTCGCCTCGCAGGTTCATGTTGCCGACGATGTGGGACGGGCAGCAGGGAATCGGGGTGATTTGGGGCACCTCGGTAAATTCATGCACCGACTCCAGCCCTAGGGCAAACTGTTCCCCCTCCAAACTCACCACCGCCAGGGCCGACAGGCCCGAAAAATTATCATCCTCCGCCACCTGGGCCATCCCCGCCGCCCGATCTCGCAGCACCATCTGGTCGTCTGGGCTAAACTGCGCCATAAAGGTGTTGTCTAGGCGATCCAACTCAGCGGGGTTCACCTCTTCATGGATGGCGGCATACCCATGCACCAGGGTTTCCGGGTTCAGCAAAATGATGATCTGATTGCCAAACTTGGCCAATCCCGTGGTCATGGATCGCTCGGCCTTGCCGATATAGGGCGTATCCAGGCGGTTCGAGATATCGTTCGTGGCAATTTCCTCCACGTTTTGAATGTCATCCACCACCAGCCCTAGGCGCTGGTGATCGTAGCGCACCAAGATCACCGCCTGGTTGAGGGTGTTGCGCTGGCGGGGCTTACCCAAGCAGACCTTGAGATTCAAGACGGGCAGCAATTGACCCCGCAGATTCAGCACCCCGGCCACCTCCGGCCCCGACTCGGGCACCGAGGTCAGCGCTGGGAGAAAGAAAATTTCCTGCACCACCCCCGCCGTTAGTCCGTAATGCAGACCATCGAGGGTAAATAAAAGATAGGGTTCGTGGTTCATCGTCCTTGCCCCAAGGGGAAAAAGCTCAGCCCATGACACCCATTGGCCACTGTCGATGAAGGGTCAGAGACAGCAGCCAATTGACGAGTCATCGTCACGATTTTAGGCTTCGATTTCATGATGCCCTTTCTACTTTTGGGAATCACCACCCCACATAAAAATCCATGCTTCGGAAAATAACTTTGCAAATTCCCGCGTCATTTTCCGCCAAGCTGTTACGGCCCGTCTCAAAGGAGCCGAAAAACGATGGGAATCTCAAGAAAAGCTAACGAGGAATCTAAAGAAAAGCTAAAGATTGGTCAGCAAAAAATAACACAGCACTAGGAAAAATCCTGGGGCAAAAGATCCCAGGCACACCCGCTTAAATCGGGATCTGAACCTCACCCGAAAATCCCCCTCCCGTGGGAAGAGAGACTTTGAAGCCATTTCGCCTTCCCCTGATTGACTGACAAAACTTACCAGAACCCAGATTTCTCAAAGGGTCAGGAGACCTGACCCCTACAGGGCCTAAACGCGGTAGGGGCGCGGTTCCCGCGCCCGGTGCAGAATCTTTTGTCAGACCTAGTTCGCGCCGCTAGGATTGAGCTATCACCATGCGGGACATTGCTATGGTTGCAGCCTTTCAGGATCTCTCCCCCGAAGATTACCTAGCCGCAGAAGCCACCAGCCCCACCAAGCACGAGTACCGAGATGGGGAGGTTTACGCCATGGCGGGGGGCACCGATGCCCACAACCAAATCGCGGGCAACCTCTATGCCCTCCTGAGGGCGCACCTGCGTGGAGGAGGCTGTCGGGCCTATTTCGCCGACGTTAAGGCTCGCATTGAAGCCCGCAACCGCTTTTATTATCCCGATGTGATGGTGACCTGTGACGATCGGGACAAGGCCCTCAGCACCTACAAGCAGCACCCCTGCCTGATCGTCGAGGTTTTGTCGGAGGGGACGGAGGCCTTCGACCGAGGGGATAAATTTGCCGACTATCGTCAGTTGGATAGCCTGGAAGAGTATGTGTTAATCTCCCAAACTCGGCAGCAGGTGGAGGTGTTTCGCCGCAGTGCTGAGGGGTTGTGGGTGCTGCATCCCTACGCCTCAGGCGATCCGGTTGCCCTCACCAGTGTGGGCTGGGTGGGCACCATGGCCGACCTCTACGAAGAGGTTATGTTCTCCGAAATGCCCACCACCGCGCCCTGATGGGCCATGGCCCTCCGTAACTCCCGGGAGGGGTTTAGCCACCCCTTACCCTGGAAATCACGTAAAATAGCAGCACCGATCACCCTGGCATCTCCCGCCAACGCGGCGGCTTCTGGGCCTGAACGCCGCCCGCCGCCACCGCCTGATGACCCCGTGATTCGCCCCCCTGGAAAGCCTGAAAAGTCCTATGACGAGCCCTCACCCGAGTTCCTCTACAGCCCCATCGGCGTCGGATGGGGCCTTCGTCCCGGAGGGGCATCCCTGTCATCACTGCCAGGGACAGTTATTGCAGGATGGGTTTGATCGGCTGTTTAATGCCGTCGCGGCTCCCGTGGCCATTAAGGATGCCCACCATCGCTGGTGCTTTTTGAACCGGGCCTACGGGGAGTTACTGGGGCTCACGTCGGCGGATTTGGTGGGACGCTCTGAGGCGGATATTTTTCCGGCAGCGGTCGCTGAGGCGTTTTGGTCGCCGGAACAGCGGGTGCTGGAAACCGGGCAGCGGCAGTCTACCCAGGTGTTGATACCCAGGGCCAACGCTGAACCCCGGGTCTTGATTGTGGAGGTGGCTCCGGTGCCAACAGCGGGGGAATCGGACACCCTGCTGATGGTGACCTTGCAGGACATTACGCCCCAACAGCAGGTCGAGCAAACCCTGCGCCGACAGGCGGAACAGGAACGACTCTTAGGATCGATTGCCCAGCACCTATTGCAGTCGATGAATCCCGAGGAATTACTGCAAACCACCGTCAATGAGGTGCGCCGCTTTCTGAAGGTGGACTGGGTGCTGTTTTACAGCTTCGATCCCGACTATCAGGGCGTGGTGGCCGAGTCGGTCGCGGCCTCTATACCCTCGAACCTGTATGGATCCTTCGATGCCCTCAACCTGATTTCCGCCGACCTGATCCACCCCTGCCGAGGGGAAATTCAGGTGATTGACGACGTACACACCGCCCGCATTCCGGCAATCTATCGGCAACGCCTCACCCAAGCGGAGGTGCAGGCGGGGTTAATTGTCCCCATTGTGCAGGGGGAGGCCCTCTACGGGCTGGTTTGTGCCCTCCACCGCAGCGGCCCCCGCCCTTGGGAAGACTGGGAAATGGACGCACTGCGGGAGGTATCCACCCAAGTGGGGAGTGCCATCAAACAGGCCCGCCTTTACACCCAGGTGCAGCACCTCAACAGCGATCTTGAGCAGCAGGTGGCCCAGCGCACGGCCCAACTGCAAACCGCCCTAGATTTTGAAGCCACCCTGAAGCGCATCACCGACCGAGTGCGGGACAGCCTGGATGTGAACCAAATTATGCTGACGGCGGTGGAGGAACTGACCGAAGCCCTGGGGGCCAAGGGCTCGAACACCGCCCTCTATGACATGGAGCAGGGCACCTCCACCATTTACTACGAGTACAACAGCTACAACAGTTCTATCCCCGCCTACCAGGGCCGCGTGGCCCAAATGGAAGCCTTCCCAGAGGTCTACGACCAACTGCTCAACGGCCAGTACTTCCAGTTTTGTTCCACGGAGCCCAACCCCGACCGGGGCTATGTGGCGATGCTAGCCTGCCCGATTTTGGACGACCGAGGGGTACTGGGGGATCTCTGGCTGATCAACGGACGCAACTACGGCTATCGCGACATTGAAATTCGCCTGGTACAGCAGGTGGCCAACCAATGCGCCATCGCCATTCGGCAGGCGCGGCTGTACGAAGCGGCCCAATCCCAGGTGGCGGAGTTGGAACGGCTCAACACCCTGAAGGATGATTTCCTTAGCACCGTGTCCCACGAACTGCGCACCCCCGTGACCAGTATGCGGGTGGCGTTGCAACTGCTGGGGGCCAGCCTCACCCAAGAGTGCAACCTGGCGGAGGAACTCCACAAACCCAAGGCCGAGCAAACCCGCATCGCCCGCTATTACCACATTCTGCAAGAGGAGTGCGAGCGGGAAATCAGCCTGATTAACGATCTCCTGGATCTCCAGCGCCTCGATGGGGGCAACCATCCCATCCAAACGGAACCGATTGTCCTCAAAACCTGGCTTCCCAACTTAGTAGAGAGCTTTATCACCCGCGCCAAGAACCGCGACCAAACCCTCACCCTGATCACCGCCCCCACCCTGCCCGTCTTGCACAGCGACCTAGCCAGTTTGGAGCGCATCTTGGCCGAACTGCTGAACAATGCCTGCAAATATACGCCTCCGGGCGAACGCATCGAATTCCGGGTGGAACCCGTGCCCGACTCGCAGCAAAGCCACGTGCAATTTGTGATCCTCAACACGGGGGTTTCCATTCCGGAGGCCGAACTTAACCGCATTTTCGATAAGTTCTACCGGGTTCCCTGCGCCGATCCTTGGAAGCAGGGCGGCACCGGGCTGGGGCTCGCCCTTGTGCGCAAGCTATCCCACTACCTCGGCGGCGATGTTACCGTTCTCAGCCAAGCCCACAGCACCTGTTTTACCGTGACCCTACCCACGCAGTTTGCCCTCAGTCGCCCATGAGGCCCCGCTGCCGCCAAACGCCCTAGATCTCACTCAGCCCCGGTGGCGGCGGGGTTCGCACGGCTGGCGACTAAATCCTCTGGGGTCATCATTTCATAGCGCTCAAAGGGTTGATGAATCCAGGGATTATCGGGCAAATACACCACATAATAGTCGGGCTTGAAGAACGATACGGCCTTGTGCCACAGCACCGCCGTCCGCATTTCCTCAATGTAAAAGCCGTATTTCAACTTCAGCCACATCAGCGATCGCTCCATGCTGTGGCCCGAATCGACCAAGTCATCCACCACCAAGACTCGATTACCCAGACCAGCCGTGGTCATGGCCAGATCGCGGGAGAAGGTGATGTGGCCGCGAGTTCGGCCATCACTGCCGCCATAGGACGCCGTGGAGAGAATCGCCAAGGGAACATCAAACAAACGGCAGAGGGTATCCCCCACCCGCAGCCCACCCTTAGCAAGACAAACAATTTGGTTAAACTCCCAGTCAGATTCATAGATTTGGACGGCGAGTTTTTCAATGTCGCGATGGTAGTCATCCCAACTTACGTAAAAGTCAGCCATGGCGGTGGTTTAGAAAAACGTTAGAAAAGGTAGAGATGTAATGGTAGGTCAGGGAGTTGGTCGGGCGATGGCCCCATCGAGGGCTGAAGGTCGTCATTCCCGCCGGACTTGGCTATCCTTGACCAGACGATGGCTTTGGATCTAGCGGGCACAACGACCACGGACAATGGGGAAATAATACACTGAGGTCGCGGTCTTCATCTGCATCGTGATTAGCGTCTTCATCGGCGTCTTGATTTGTCCTTTAGCATGGTAGGTGCCGCGATGGCTTCTGACCTTTCTAACTTAGCGGAACGGCCCCTATCCCCTCGGCCCTTCTCCCTCGCTGGCAAGCTAGCCTTTGGGGCCGGAGACATTGGCCCTGGGATGACCGCCAACCTGCTGGCCTTTTCATTCCTCATTTTTCTCACCACCACGGCGGGGCTCAGTCCGGTGGCGGCGGGGTCGGTGTTGGCCATTGGCCGGGTGTGGGACGCCGTGAACGATCCCCTGATTGGCTACCTCAGCGACAACACCCGCAGCCGCTGGGGGCGGCGCTATCCCTGGATTGCCCTTGGAGCCCTGCCCTTCGGCCTGACGTTTTTTCTGACTTGGGTGGTGCCCGGTTTTCAAAGCGAAGGGGCGCGGTTTTGGTACTACGTGATCCTGTCGCTCCTGTTCCAGGTGTTTTACACGGTGGTCAACCTGCCCTACACCACCCTCACCGCCGAACTCACCAAGGACTATGACGAGCGTACGGAACTCACCGCCTTTCGCCTGGGATCCTCGCTGACGGGGGCCATTTCTGCCCTGGCCCTGGGATTAGTGATCTCCAGCCTGATTCAGGATTCGCGCCAGCAGTACCTCGTTTTAGCCGCCCTGTGCAGTGTGCTGTCGGTGCTGCCACTGCTGTGGTGTGTGGTAGGCACCTATCCCTACGCCGTGGAGCGGGGTGCCCTTCAGCCCGCCGCCAACCCCAACGCCGCCGAAAACCTCCCCTTCCTCCAGCAGATCAAAATCGTCCTCAGCAACCGGGCCTTTTTGTTCGTCGTAGGGATCTATCTCTTCGCATGGCTGGCCCTGCAAATGACCGCCAGCGTCATCCCCTTCTACACCACCTTTGTGATGGGCATGGACTCCTACTTTTTGGCGGCGTTGCTCGTCCAGGGCACCGCCATTGCCATGATGGTGGCGATTAATTGGCTCAGCCGTCGCTACGGCAAGCAGGAGGCCTTCTATGCGGGCATCGGCACCTGGATCATCGCCCAAATTGCCATTTTCTGGGTGCAACCCGGTCAGGTGGCGGCGCTGTATTTGCTCTGCGTGGTGATTAGCTTTGGCGTCGCAGCGGCCTACGTGGTGCCCTGGGCCATGCTGCCCGACGTGATTGAACTGGACGAACTCCAAACCGGACAACGGCGGGAGGGCGTGTTCTATGCCTTCATGACCCTCTTGCAAAAGGTGGGCCTCGCCGGAGGGCTACTCCTGGTGGGCTATGCCCTAGAACTCTCAGGCTTTGTGTCCCCAGAGGTGACCCAGGTGGCCGCAGAGGTCATCCAACCAGAGTCCGCCCTACTCGCGATTCGGGTCTTCATTGGCCCCGTGCCCATGGTGCTGCTGCTGATAGCGTTGGTATTGGCCTACTTCTACCCCATCACCCGCCAAAAGCACGAAGAAATCCTGCTGCAACTCGCCGAACGCCATCGACTTCAAGGCGAATCCCCAACCCCTGAGTAATTTTTCCCCCCGACTCCCCACTCCCGACTCCCGACTCCCGATTCCCCACTCCCCCTACTGAACCAGCGGCAAAATCCGACTCGTGGCCTCCTGCACAAAGGCCCGAAAGATCGCATCTCGCTGGTTCAGGCGAAACTGTTCTTCGATCACCGCCCCCATGCCGCCATCGCCCCAGGTCTGGTTTTGCCGAAAGTATTCCACAAAGCTCTTCCCGGCAATGCGGGTGAGGTACGCGCCGCTGGCTCCCTTCAGCGCTCGCCCTGCTACGGCAGTGGCCAGGTTCAGTTGCAATCCCAAGGACAGCAGATCAACGGTACCCTTCACCAGCCCTAAGCCGGTCAGGGTTTTGGCGAGGGAAAGCGCCAGGGCTTTGCCTTCCTCCAAGCTCACCTCACAACCGTAGACGCGACTCAAATCTACGACCATTTGGGCATTGATGGCGGCGGTGGCCAAAAAGTCAAATCCCGGCAGGGGCGTTAGGGCAATGGCTCCAGCCCCTAGCCACTGGTAGCGGTCGATGATGGCGTCGGCCTGGGTTTGGCGCTGTTGTTCCAGCAGACGACGGGCTTGGTCGCTGAGTTGTTGACTTTGCAGCAGCAGGTTATCGGCCATTAAGTGATCTCCCTCCTGGCGCAACACATCCGCTAAACGGGCGATCAGGGGAGCTAGATTGGGCCGCATTTGCACTAGGCCACCGCCCACCTGGGGCAAGGGCTGGGGCTGGGCGGCAATGGCGACCACGTCATCTTCCTGGAGGGGCGGCACCAGGCGATCCCGCAATCGGTCTAGCAACGCCTCTAAATCCGGTCGGGGGTAGCGATCTGCCTTGTTGAGAACGACGAGCGTACGCTTGCCGAGGGTCAGCAAATCCTGAAGAATGGCGTATTCGCTTTGGCGCAGGTCGTCATCCACCACAAACAGGATCAAATCCGCCCGGGCGGCGGTGGCCCGGGCGGCTTGTTCCCGCTCAGTTCCAGCCACTCCCACTTCGGACAGGCCGGGGGTATCGATCAACCGCAGCCGACGGGGCACCTGGGGCAGTCGCCACTCATAGGTTTGCTCCCGTTGGGTGGTGCCCAGGGTCGCCCCCACGTCGCCAATGGCTTCCCCCAGCAAGGCGTTGATCAACGAGGTTTTTCCCGCCGAGCCCACTCCAAACACCGCGAGGGTCAAATCCCCCTGATACAGGGAAGCCTGAAGATCCTGGGTTTGCGCTAAGATAGCCTGCCGTGCCACCTGATCCTGAAGTTCGGCAATTTGGCGTTGCACCGTCTCTAGGTTAAGGCTGGCGGCTTCGGTGACGCTACGGGGGGGCCGTGGTGCCACCCGCCGCCGCCGAGGACGCAAAAAGGGCCACAGGGCATAGATCCCCAGCCCCACCAAGGCCATCACCGCCAAAATAAAGACCCAAAAGGCAACCCGCGCCAGCAGGGGCGACGCCGCCGCTAGGGTCATGTAAATCCGGGAGAGGGCGTCCAGCAGCACTAGAGCCGCCAGTAGCACCCCTAGCAACACCCCCGCCGCTGCCAACCATCGCCATCGTTTCATATTGGTACGACAAAACAGAGACGTACCAACCACGCCTCTGCTCTTCTAGAAAACTCCCGGCTAGAATACCCCCGGCCTTGGGTGAGGATGACCCTAGGGCCAGAGACTAAAGCGGATTGTGGGAGAAGCGATTACTGCGATTGGGGCGATCGCCGCCGCTGCCGCCGTCATCGGTGCGGGGGCGGGCTTTGTTCACCCGCAGTTCCCGACCCAGCCATTCTGCTCCGTCAAGTTCAGAGATCGCTAGGTCTTCCTTAGCTTCGTCGGCCATGTCTACGAAGGCAAAGCCACGCTTGCGCCCGGTTTCCCGGTCGATGGGCAGGCTGATGCGGGTTACTTCGCCGTATTCGGCAAATACATCCTTAATATCGTCCTCAGAAGCCTGAAAAGACAGATTTCCAATGTAAATAGTCACGGGTCTCTCCGAACCAAAACGTTGCAGGTTGGTGAATGTTGCACGGCTTCCGGGGTAGAATACACCCCTTCCACAATCCTTGCAAAACATTTGCTGACATAATAGCCCATCCCCTTTGAAATGGCAGTAGCCCAGTTCACACCTTGTCTGGAATTGGGTTTCTGGAGGCTTTGGCCCGAATTTGGGCGGCTTGGGAGAGGAGTGCCTCCGCGAAGGATAGGGCTTCTTGGTGAGTCGCGCCGCCCGCCAGTTGGGCCAGTTCCTCGCGCCGTTCATCTAGACCGAGGGGGGTAATTCTAACTACCGTGCGGATTGAAGTTTCGTCGCTGGCGATAGTCGGATCGACAGTCCTGGCGGTAGCCGCACTCCCCTTGGTTTTGCCCTTGGGCAAACGAGACTTCCGGGACTTGGTGTTTTGGGGGTCTGAGGCCGTGTTCTCTTCCCCAATCACCTGCTTGTTGACATGCCAGTGGTCATCGGCCAGGGCGGCCACCATGGGCTGGTGGGTCACACAGAGCACTTGATGGCGCTGCCCCAATTGCAGCAGTTTTTCGGCGATGGCCTGGGCCACCCGCCCCGACACCCCCACGTCGATTTCGTCAAAAATCAGGGTATCCACCGCATCCACCTGGGAAAAGCAGGACTTCAGCGCTAGCAAAAAGCGGCTCATTTCGCCCCCGGAGGCGGTTGCGGCGAGGGGTTGCAACGGCTCGCCCGGGTTGGGACTGAATAGAAACTGAATGGCGTCGGATCCGGTGGGGCCAGGGGCGGTGGGCTGGAGATCCACCCGAAACTGCACCCGTTCCATGGCCAGGGGCTTCAGTTCGGCGATCAGTTGAGCCTCCAAGTTCTGGGCGGTTTTCTGGCGCAGGTCGGTGAGCTTGGTGCAGGCTTTGGTCAGGTTTTCCTGACGCTTTTGATAGTCCGCCTCCAGTTCCTCGATGGATTGTCCTTCGCCGGACAGTTCCCCTAGGGCCTGGTTCACCTCATCTCGATAGGCGATCAGTTCCGGCAGGGTGCGATGAAACCGACGACACAGTCCCTTCAACTGGCGAAGGCGTTCCTCCACCTCCTCCAACCGCTGGGGATCGGCCTCTAGGCTGGCTCCGTAGGCGTTGATGGCCCGCCCCGCTTCTTCCACCTGGGTGAGCGCTTCGCTGACCATCGCTAAAATCGGGGTGATCGCCGGATCGAAACGCTCCATATCCATAAGAATCCCCTCGGCCTTGCCTAGCAGGTCGGCACAGGCTCCTCCGGCATCACGTTCGTAGAGGATTTGGTAGGTCTGATAGCTGTTCTGTTGCAGGTCTACGCTGTGGGTGAGGCGCTGCTGTTCCTGGTGGAGATGTTCCAGTTCGGCGGGGTCATCTAGGGCAGCTTGGGTGAGTTCCTGCTGATGGAGTTGCAGCAGTTCCAGGCGATCCTGACGGTCTTGATCGGCCTTGCGACGGGCCTCCAGGCGACGTTTGGCCTGGATCGCCCCGTCGTGGGCCTGGATCACGCGCTGCCGCTGTTGGGCGATCGCCTCGCCGCCAAAGCCATCCAGCCATTCCCGCTGGCGGTCGCTCGATCCAATGTGCACCGTTTGGCCCTGGGCCGTGATTTCCACCAATCGCTGCCGCAGGGATTCGAGTTGAGCCTTCGTCACCGATTGATGATTCAGGAAAGATCGGCTGCGCACCGAATGCTTGCCCAAGGTAATTTCCCGCCGACAGGTAACATCCTGGTCTAGAAGCGGCAAGTCTTGCTGCTGGAGCCAATCCCGCAGCCCTGGAGACAGGGCAAACTGAGCTTCGAGGACGGCTTTATCGCAGCCGGAGCGCACCCATCGAGCATTGACCTTGCCCCCCAACACCGCGTCGATGGCGTCCAAAATAATCGACTTTCCGGCCCCGGTTTCCCCCGTCAGCACCGTCAGCCCCGCCTGGAACGGCATGTCCAGGGCGTCAATCAAGGCAAAATTTTCAATGCGAAGGGCAGTCAGCATAGGGCCACAGGCAGGTCAAGCCTTGATTTTAGGACAAATACTTAGTGCGAATGTACTTTGAGGTGGGATCCATCAACAAGAAACACGCTCCCTTAGCGGGATTGGCCCGACCCATGGTTGGGTACTCCATACTGTCCCCCCGCCCAGACACCGTTACAATAGTTTACGGGAAGACTTCGGGGTTCATGTATCCCCGTAGCTCCTGGCTCTAGCACTGGGTTAACTATGACTTCTAACGTGGCCGAAGAGACGACCCTATCGGGGAAGGCATCCATGACCGCAGACGCGCTGACAGTGGAGACCATCACCGTGGACAGTGAGCCCATTGTTGAGGCCCTGTCCTTAGCCCAACGATCCCAGAATGCCAGCTATGCCAACGCCGGACGGCCCAACCGCCAGGATCCCTTCGAGGGGGTGGGCTACGATCCCGAGGCCATCGCCGCCTACTACCGCAGGCGTCCCTTTCAGGTGTTCTCGCGGTTTGTGGCGATTTTCCTGCCGCTGATTACGTTTTTTGCCCAGCTTTGGCTTGATCGGCGCGGTGGAGGCCGAGAGGATCGCCAACGGGAACGGGCGATTCAACTGCGCGATATGTTAACCCGCCTTGGCCCCGCCTACATCAAAATTGGCCAAGCCCTCTCCACCCGGCCCGACCTCGTGCCTCCCCTATTCCTCGAAGAACTCACCCGCCTGCAAGACCAACTGCCGCCGTTTTCCAACGACCTCGCCCTCCATTTTATTGAAATGGAACTGGGTGCCCCTGCCCACGAAATCTATGCAGAACTCTCCCCCGATCCCGTCGCCGCCGCTTCCCTGGGGCAGGTTTACAAAGGCCGCCTGAAAACAGGGGAAGCCGTGGCGGTCAAGGTGCAGCGCCCCGGCTTGGCTGGACGGATTACGCTGGATCTGTTCATTCTGCGCCGCCTCGCCCAGTTCGTCACCCACCGCGTCTCACGGGTACGGAGTGATCTGGTCGCCATCATGGACGAATTTGGCGAGCGCATCTTTGAAGAAATGGACTACACCCACGAAGGGGAAAACGCCCAGCGATTCGGCCAACTCTACGGCCACCTGCCCGACATCTACGTGCCCCACATCTACCCCCAATACACCGGGCGGCGGGTGCTCACCATGGAATGGATCGACGGCATCAAGCTCACCCGCATCGACGATCTCGACCGCCTCGGCATCAGCGCCACCCACATGATCGACGTGGGGGTGCAATGTTCCCTGCGGCAGTTGCTAGAGCATGGTTTCTTCCACGCCGACCCCCACCCCGGCAATCTGCTGGCCATGCCCGACGGCAAGCTCGCCTATTTGGACTTTGGCATGATGAGCGAGGTGAAACCCCAGCAGCGCTACGGCCTGATCGAAGCGGTGGTTCACATGGTCAACCGAGACTTTGAGGGGCTGGCGGGCGACTACGTGAAGCTGGAATTCCTCACCCCCGACACGGATTTAACGCCAATCATCCCCGCCCTATCTGAGGTGTTTAACAACGCCCTAGGGGCCAGCGTCGCCGAGTTGAACTTTAAGAGCATCACCGACGAATTTTCGGCCCTGATGTATGAATACCCCTTCCGAGTGCCCGCCTACTATGCCCTGATTATCCGCTCCCTGGTGACGCTGGAGGGCATCGCCATCAATGTAGACCCCGAATTCAAAGTGCTCAGTAAAGCCTATCCCTACGTCGCCAAGCGTCTACTGACGGATCCGGCCCCCGAACTGCGGTCATCCTTGCAGGATCTCCTATTTAAAGACGGCAGTTTCCGCTGGAACCGTCTCGAAAACCTACTGCGCAACGCCCGTGGCAACGATGACTACGACCTCGATCAAGTCCTCGACCAAACCCTAGAATTTCTGTTTTCCGAGCGGGGTTCCTTCCTGCGGGATCGGATCGTGGCGGAATTGGTCAATAGCCTAGATTGGCTGGGCCAAAACACTCTGAAAACCGTCACCCATTCGATGCAACGCCGCCTCGGCCTCAAACCCCAGGACTCTGCGGTCAACCTCGCCCCCGCCACCGACAGCGACCTCAGCCACCTGCTGCGGATCCTCGATATTCTGAAGGATACCAAAGGCTTTGACGCCACCAAGGTCGCAACGCGCATTCCCACGATCTTCTTTAAGGCCGAAACCCAGGCCATGGGTCAGCAAGTGGTCTCTGGTCTCGCCCAGCGCGCCCTAGCCCGGTTTATTCGCACCTTGCTGATGGACAATTCCCCCACCGACCGTAGCCTCTCCCCCAGTGTCTAGCCCTAGGAAGAACGGCGATGGACATGGAACACCGAGGATTGGTCGGTGGGCATGAGGAAAATTTCGCTGATGTTGATGTGGGGCGGGCGGGTAATGGCAAACAGGATGCTGTCGGCGATGTCTTCCCCCGTCAGCGGTACCATGCCTTGGTAGACTTGCTTGGCCCGTTCCCTGTCGCCCCGGAAACGCACGTCGCTAAATTCTGTTTCCACCAAGCCCGGTTCCACGTTGGTAACGCGCACCGGAGTCCCGATCAAATCCAGCTTCAACCCCTCAGACAGCGACTTCACCGCCGCCTTGGTGGCACAGTAGACACTGCCGCCGGGATAGGTTTGCCGTCCGGCAATGGAGCCCACATTCACCACATGGCCGCGCCCCCGATCTACCATCCCCGGCACCACGGCCCGACTCATATACAGCAAGCCCTTCACGTTGGTGTCGATCATTTCCTCCCAGTCTTGTAGGGGCGCTTCGTATTGTTTATCCAGCCCCCGGCTCAGTCCGGCATTGTTAATCAGCACATCAACGGCCTGCCACTCCGGCGGCAGACCCTCCACCGCCGCCTGCACCGCCGGGGCATCGCATACATCCAGGGTTAGCGTCAGCGATTCAACCCCATACTGGGTCTTCAATTCCGCCGCCAACGCCTGAAGTTTCTCCGCCCGCCGCGCCGCCAAGATCAGCCTTGCCCCATCCTGGGCTAACAACCGCGCACAGGCCGCCCCAATGCCACTACTGGCTCCGGTAATCAAAACAATCTGCTGACGCATGGACACCGCCATCGGACACCCCCACTATTCTTAAACCTTGACCCTAGACGTTGATCCTAAGGGCTGGCCCGTTCTGTGGTGCCATTATCCCCCAGTCTTCCGCGAAAAAACACCAGAGCGCAGAACTCCTCCGTCACTGCCCCAATTGCCGCAGCACAATGCCCACCAAGGCAATCGACGCACTAATGGCGAGCCCAGCGCTAATGCCGCCGACCCACTTCACCACATCCCAGGTGCGGTCTTGCCACTGCTGCCCTTGTTCCTGGCTGCGCCGCATTTCATCCTGGTTGCGCCGCATTTCATCCTGGCTACGGATCACCTCATCAAGACTGTGTTGCATTTCATCCTGGCTATGTTTAACCGCATCGAGCTCGGTGCTGAGCGTGGTCAACCGATCTAGCACATCCTGTAGGGTCGGTTCCGGCTGAGATAATGGGGATGGTGTCATGGCAATACCTCAAGTCCTAGTTATCCAGTCCTAGTGAGTCACAAGCCCTAGTAAAACGTTAGCCTATCTCTAGGAAGATGGATAACCCTATTCACCCCGTAGCGCCTGGGTGCAGGGGCCAAACTCCATCGTCCAGAGGCATAACGCACCGAGATGCCATGAACCCCAGCCCACGAACCAACCCAGCCCACAAAACACCATGGAACGACGGCGTTTTTTATCCCTGATGGCGGCGGTGGCAGGAATGCCCCTAGTCGCTCGGTGTGCGCGGTTGGCCACAACGTCAACCACTCCCACGGTCTACCGTAGTGAAGCGGGCCTTCTGGATATAGACCTCACGGCCCACCTGGGGCGGGTGTCCTTGGGCGGACGATCCGCCACGCTGATGACCTACAACCAGCAAATCCCTGGCCCCCAGCTTGAGGTGCAACCGGGAGATCGGGTGCGGATTCGCCTCACCAATGCCCTCGATCAGCCCACCAATCTGCACTACCACGGGCTGCACCTGCCGCCTACGGGCTTGGCCGACGATCCCTTTCGCACGGTGGCCCCAGGGGAAACAGTGCTGTATGACTTTCCCATTCCCGACGATCACCCCAGCGGCTTTTTTTGGTATCACCCCCATCAGCATGGCCTGGTGGCGCAGCAGGTCTTTCATGGATTAGCCGGAACGATTCTGGTGCGAGGCAAGGACGAACCGCCGGAACTGGCAGCGGCCCAGGAAGCGGTGCTGGTGCTACAAGATTTTGACCTCGACCGTCAGGGGCAAGTGCAGGAACCCACGCCCCCCTTTCGTATGTGGGGACGACAGGGGAATTTCATCACCGTCAATGGCCAGGTACAGCCTCGGTTTACCTTGTCCCAGGGTAAATTGCTGCGGCTGCGGATTCTCAATGCCTCGGCCTCCCGGGTGTATCGGATCCAGTTGGCGGATCATCCCTGGTGGCTGGCGGCGACCGATGGTCTGGCGCTGGCGGATCCAGTGGCCCAAGACGCGGTGGTTCTGGCCCCTGGGGAACGGGCTGATCTGCTGGTACCGGGGGATCAGCCTCCCGGTCGCTATGCCCTACTCAGCCTGCCCTACGACCGAGGCATTGCCGCCATGGCCAAGTCGATGGGGCACCGCATCGATGGTGTTTTGGCAGAAGAAGTCCAAACCATCGCCACCTTAGACTATGCAGAGACGACGGTCAGCGGATCGGAAAGTCCGCCCTCGATCACCCGCCCTACGACCTTAGGCACCGTGGAAACCCTGCCGCAACCTGCCATCGTGCGGGAGTTTATCTTTGATCACGGCATCGACCCCGAAACCCACGATCCCTTTCTGATCAACGGTCGCGCCTTTGGCCACCATCGGGTGGATACCCAGGTGCAGGTAGGCACCGTGGAGGATTGGGTGCTAATCAACAAGGCGGGGATGGATCACCCCTTTCACCTGCATAGCAACTGGTTTCAGGTGATCAGCCGCAATGGCCAGCCGGAACCGCTGCGGGCTTGGCGAGATACCGTTAACCTGCGAGCCTACGAAACCGTGCGCATCCGCATTCCCTTCCGCGACTTTGTGGGCAAAACCGTCTACCACTGCCACATCCTCGACCACGAAGACCAGGGCATGATGGGCATTGTGGAAATGGTCTAACCCCGCCAGCCCCCATTCTGATCTCGCATCTGTTCAGCAAATTGCCCGAAAACCCTTGATTTTCAAGCCTTGGCGGGGTCTTACGATGTCAGGAAATGCTGTATACTCCCTTGTGCAGCACCACGCCTAGAGAGAGCCTATTGCCATGGTTGCCGTTGCCATTCTCGCCGCCGGACGCGGCACCCGCATGAAGTCCGATCTGCCGAAGGTTCTGCACTCGGTGGGGGGTAAACCCATGGTGGAACGGGTGCTAGACGGGCTGGCGGCGGTGCAGCCGGAGCGCATTTTTGTCATCGTTGGCTTTGGCCAAGAGAAGGTACAGGCGGCGTTATCCCACATTCCCAACTTAACCTTTGTTCACCAGGCAGAACAACTGGGCACAGGCCACGCCGTACAGCAGGTGATCCCCCACCTAGAAGGCTTTGAGGGCGATCTGCTGGTGCTGAATGGCGATGTCCCCCTGTTGCGGCCCGACACCATCTACACCCTGGTGCAAACCCACCGAGATCACCAGAATGCGGCAACGTTGCTAACCGCCCAATTTGCCGACCCCACGGGCTACGGTCGCGTCTTTTGCACCGAGCAAAGCATTGTGACCGAAATTGTGGAACACCGGGATTGCAGCCTCGCCCAGCGCCAAAATCCGCGCATCAATGCTGGGGTCTACTGCTTTAGCTGGCCCAAGCTGATGACGGTGCTGCCCCATCTACAATCCGACAACGACCAGCAGGAATACTACCTGACGGACGTCGTCAAAGACCTCAGCCCTGCCATGGCCGTGGATGTGGCCGATTGCCAGGAAATCTTCGGCATCAACAGCCGCCAGCAATTGGCCGAAGCCTACGCCATCCTGCAAGAGCGGATCAAAACCCAGTGGATGGCCGCTGGCGTCACCCTGATCGACCCCGACAGCATCACCATCGACACCACCGTCCACCTTGAACCGGACGTGGTGATTGAGCCCCAAACCCACCTGCGCGGCCACACCAGCATCGGCACCGGCAGCCGCATCGGCCCTGGCTCCATGATTGAAGACAGCCAGATTGGGCCAAACACCACCATTACCTTTTCGGTGATTTCCGACAGCACCGTGGCAGCGGGTGCGAGGGTTGGCCCCTATGCCCACCTGCGCGGCCATGCCGTCGTGGGCGAGAACTGCCGCATTGGCAACTTTGTGGAGCTGAAAAAGGCCACCCTCGGCAAAGGAACCAACGTGGCCCACCTCTCCTACCTCGGTGATGCCACCCTGGGCGAAAAGGTGAACGTGGGTGCAGGCACCATCACCGCGAACTACGACGGCTACAAAAAACACCCAACCACCATCGGCGATCACACCAAAACCGGATCGAACAGCGTCCTCGTGGCTCCCATCACGGTGGGGGCCAATGTCACCATTGCCGCTGGTTCCGTCGTGCGGAAGGACGTACCCGACGACTGTCTGGTGGTATCCCGTGCGCCCCAAAAGATCCACGAGGGCTGGAAACCCGCCCACCTGCGCGAGGAGGCTCCCCCTCCGGCCCACCCAACTCAACCCTAAGTAGTAGCCCTAACGTCAGAGCCCCGACTTCTTAACGAAGTCGGGGCTCTCTACATGGTGTTTCACCCGTAAACCATTAGCGACAATGGGAGATCGGGCTACCGGGATGTTTCTCCGGCTTACCCAGGCAGTGTCGATTTTTGGGCCGTTTGGCGTGGGCAAGTCGATCCTGGGAAACGCCGTCATCTAAATAGGATACCTGTATCATCTCAACTTCAGATGCCTGTATCATTTCAACCTCGGGTTTAAGTGTCAAAATGATCACCCCGGCTTGATCGAGAGGCAACCAAACCAGGGTGTATCGTCTTAGCGGCTATAGCGGCGGCCCAGAAATCTCATTTCTGCCCTGGGGTAGCTTTGTTCAGCGCTGAACTGTTTCACCTGGGCAGCCTGCCCTAGGAAGCGAACCGTCTCCTCGGTCTCTGTCACGTCAATCGCGGGGGTGTTGCTGTTGTAGGCACGGCCAAGAAAAGAGAGTTGCATAGGTTTTCCTCAGTGGTAGTCGGAGGGCCAGCCATCCAAGCAGGAATACTTAGAAGAAGCTAGCCATGTACGAGAACATACCTAGGGATAATGGCAGAACCTCCTCCCGCGAACAATACGACGATTAGCGTAGTTGGGAGTGAAGTTACTTAAAGGCTCGTAAACATTCTGGCCTCAGCCTGAGAAGCCTTAAGATAGACAATGCCTCCAGCCGATAAGCAGTACTAACGCCTTGCCCTCGGGGCTGTGGCCCTGAGCGGCCCTGTATCGTAGGCTCAGCGCAGGCCCGAGTTGACTCTCCGTTGCCCTCCAGCCTGGGCACTCAGCCCGCAGAGTAAAGCTTGCTAATTGTAAACCTTGCAACCAGTAAACTTTACAACCAAGGATACTGAGGCCGCACTGTCTTATCAACGCTACGCCCCCTTCGGCGAAAGGTTGCCTAGGTTCCAGGGTTTAGCGGCCTGGAAACAAGTTGGTCGTTATCTGTCAGCATCACTACGTCCCCGTAGGATTGGTCGTTCTTGAGATTATGCGTGTGGTTTACACCTCTCCCGTTCCCGTAGCAGCACATGTCCTCTCTAACAAATTCAGATTGGCAAGGTCTGAACGACTTTCTTAAGGCTCTCTATTCTCCCCTTGGTCTTGAGCAATTTCCCAAGGCAATCTTGGCGAATGTTTCAAGTCTTATCCCTGGAGAATTATCCGAGCTGGCAAGCTTCTCGGCGGACAGAAAACAGCCGCCCAGTTTCTGCACCTTTCCAGATCTTAAACCAGACGCAATGGCAGAACAGGCGACATTAGAACGCCAAAGTTTTCTACTGAATCTTCTTGCAAACTACTATCTTTTAACCTTCGATGGGCAAGCCATAGCGATTTCAGAACTTTGGACGGAGGAATTTCTAGACGAGCAGGGAGTATCCTACTCCGATTTCCTCAAGTCTACGGATCTTCAGGATCAGTTAGCCATCTGCTTTAATCTTCCAGACAGTCTTAAAGTCCTATCAAAGGTCGATCCTTTTCACAGGGGAAAAGAGCATTTATGCTTAATCATCAACCGTCAATATCAGGACTTCGCTGAGCGAGATGGCTTAGTCTTAAACCTCATTCGCCCCCACCTCCAGCAAGCCTATGAGCGGCTCATTGCTTTGCACCAGGCGCATGACTACCTCTCCCAGCAGAGACTAGCGACGGATCTAGCCGGTCTGATTGCGCTATCTGAGGATGGGCAGGTTCAGTGGATTAGCCAAAAGGCTAGAGCCATGCTAGACCGCTACTTACCCCCCTCTCCGACATCCCCGATGGCCCACACGCTGCCAGACTTTTTGCAGCAGTGGGTGAATCGTCACCTCGCCATGGTTCTGCAAATTGAGGAAGCCTACAATTTAGTAGAGCCTTTGAAGCTTCAGAGGGGGAATCAGAGACTCAGTATTTTTCTAAGCTACCATCCCAAGGCAGCACAACTTTATCTATTACTGGAGGAATTTACCCAGGAGTCATTTTCCATCACTTCTTTACAGCTTTTAGGATTAACCAAACGAGAAGCGGAGGTATTATTTTGGATCACCAAGGATAAGACTTTAGTGGAATTAGGAAATCTATTAGGCATCAGCGAACGTACAGCTAAGAAACACCTAGAGAATATCTACAAGAAGTTCGGTGTGCAAACCCGTCTGTCTGCGGTGATGTATGCCCTAGAGCACCTGGGCATTATTAGCTAAAGGGCACCTCAAAAAATACCAATCTGGTTGAGAACAGCGACGCGCTTTCAACCGTTCTAGACGCTGAAAATTGGCAATAAGGCCATTAATCGAGATGCCGTAAAGGCACTTGACCAGATTTATCAGTCAACCGGATCCGGGCCTAACTGTAGGACGCCGCCTAGTAGCAGGATCACTCGGGTTCTGGCGACAGCGATGGACTGGGTTTGCTAGCCTGGAGGAGTTGGTATCAGCCGATGGGGCTGGACAGGGAGCAGGCATGGATCAGGCAAAAGTGACACCAGTAAAAACACGTAGGTTTCTGGCCCTGGTAGGGGTCGCGGTACTGGGGATGATGCCCCTACCGGCCTGGGCACAGCCCTGCGTAGCCGGTTGCCAGTCAGGACAAATTCAGTTCACCCCAGGGGAACGGATTACGGTGCAGGTGGTCAATCATAGCCATGTGGCCGTGGGCCTCGAACAAACGCCGATCACTGGCCCCCGTACCCTACGACCGGGGGAAGCCCTTGAGCTAGGGTTTGGCTGGGGCACGTCGCCCAATATTTCCATCCTGTTTTGGGCCTTGCATGATCGGGCCATTCGCTTTCACCTTGGGCGGCCCGAACCCCAAACCCTGTCGGTGGAGATTTACAGCGCCCCCAGCGAGCCCAGCCACCGTAGCATTTTTGTCGAAAACGACGGTCGTGTGACCCTTCAATAATTGGGTCTACCCTAACGCCGCAACCGTTTCGCCGTCCTGATCTCCTCTTCTGCGCCATGAACCTACAGGAAAGCTTTACCATGGCGGTCAAGACCCTCGCCGCCAACCGCCTCCGCAGCACCCTCACCATGCTAGGCATCATCATCGGCAATGCCTCGGTGATTACCATGGTGGGCCTAGGGGAAGGGGCGCAGCGGTTTATCAATGCCCAGTTGGAAACCCTGGGGCCAAATGTGTTGTTTGTGGTGCCCGGTAGCCGAGAGACCAGGCAGTTGGGGTCGCTGAACATTCCTCGCACCCTGGTGCTAGAGGATGCCGTGGCAATTAAGCAGCAGGTGCCCTCGGTGACGGGGGTGGCGGCGGAATCTAGCGATCGCCAGCTCGTGACCCTGGGCAGCCGCAATGCCAACGTCAACGTGGTGGGCACGGTGCCCGATTTCCTCACCGTCCGCAGCTTTGAGGTGGCCATGGGGCGGTTCATCAGCGATTTAGACCTGAGCCGCAACGCCCAGGTGGTGGTACTGGGAGACACGATTAAAACCCGCCTGTTTGAAGAGGAGCCTGCCCTAGGCCAATCCCTGCGGGTAGGCGGCGTCAACTTCAGGGTAATTGGCGTGTTGGAAAAGAAAGGGTCGAACCTGGGGCTAGACTACGACGACGCGGTCATGGTGCCCATCACCACCCAGGCGAATCGCTTAGCGCGGGGCGAGCGATCCCCCTACGGCATCGATGTTTCGTTTATCACCGTCTCCGCCCGTGATCGGGAGAGCATGGCCACGGCGGAATTTCAGATCACCAACCTGCTGCGCCTGCGCCACAACATCCGCGACGACGACGATTTCTACATCAGCAGCCAAGACACCCTGCTCACCATCGCCAACACCATCACCGGAGCGCTCACCCTAATGCTGGCGGCGATCGCCGGGATTTCTCTCCTGGTGGGCGGCATCGGCATTATGAACATCATGCTGGTGTCGGTGCGGGAACGCACCCAGGAAATTGGCCTGCGGAAGGCTATCGGCGCTGCCCAAAGCGACATTTTAGGTCAGTTTTTAATCGAGGCGATTATTCTATCCGTGGCCGGAGGCGTGATTGGCACCGCCCTAGGGGTCAGCGGCATTGTGCTGATTGGCATCCTCACCCCCTTCGAGGCCGGGATTTCCGTGGGTGCCATTGCCATGGCCGTCAGCATTTCCGGCGGCATTGGCCTCTTCTTTGGCGTCTTCCCCGCCCGCCAAGCCGCCCAACTCGACCCCATCGTGGCCCTCCGCACGGCTTAACGGTGAAAAATAGGTTAGGTCTAGTCAATCCCACCCCCCTAGTCGATCCCAATTCCACGATAGGACGGCCCTCTTAGCGGTCTCTTCCGCAGACAGGAGGATGGCCCTACCGTGGGCTTTGCGATTTGGGCGTTCCTGATTAGAAGAAGTCCAAAACTAGAAGGAGTCCAAAATTAGAAGGAATCCAGATCCAGGGCTTTAGAGCCGCCCTCCTCAATCATGGCCAGGATCTTACCCAACTGAGACCAGATCAGCAGGCCACTCAGCAAAGTCATGGGTGCGCCCATAGCATAGGCCACTTTGCTCGAAAAGCCGAACAACTCAATGCCAGAGGCGAGAAATACGCAAACTCCGGCACAGACGCCAAAGAAGGGAATCTTGAGCTGTGGCCCGCGCAGGGTGGCCAAAATCCGGGTCGAGCGCTTTTGGTTCCAGTCGCTGACGGATTGTTGTAGGGCGGTGCTGAAGGCATAGCCGGAGGTGACGGCGGCGAGGAAACCCGCCAGAAGCAAAACGTAGGGAGGTTGGGAGTACACGGGTAACACTCTGAAACAATCATTAACCTTTTGCAATTATAGGGGAGAGGTTTCCCGGAAACACGGATCCCCTCAACCGGACAAGCCTAAACCTGAAGCGCCTGACGCAGCCCACCCACCCCCGGCACCAACTGTTCTGCCTGGTCGAGGGAATAGGTGGTGAGCGCCCCCCAGGCCGCCCCAAGGACGCGATCCACCGTGATATCCTCCTTCACCAAGTCCCACAGGCGCTGAACTTCGGCGGTGTGGAGGCGGTCGTTTTCGGTTAGCGCCAGCAGCAGCATTCGGCGCAGGTGCAGCCCCTCTTCGGACATCAGGTAGCGAATCCCGAGGCCAGCGGTGGGCAACACATCAAAGTTGCTATCGCTGCGGGCGATAGCCAGCATATTTTCTAGGCGCTGCCACTGCAACTGACCATCTTTAAAGATGACCTCTAGCAGCCGCTGGCGCAGGGCCGGGGTTTCACCCAGGAGCAGACGCCGCGCCACGTAGGGGTAGGCCACATCCACAATTTTGAAGTCGGGGTTGAGGCTGAGGGCCAGCCCTTCCTGGGTAACGAGGGATCGAATGATCAGGGCAAACTTAGCCGGTACCCGAAAGGGATAGTCGTACATCAGTTCCGAGAATTGGTCGGTGATGCTTTTGAAGTTGAAATCCCGCACCTTGGCCCCCATGGCATCCCCCAACACCCGCTTGAGGGCGGGGATAATCGGCCCCAAGTCCGTTTCGGGGGTGAGGAAGCCCAGCTTCACAAAGGCAGTCCCTAGGCGCTCAAAGTCTTGATTAATCAGGTAAACCACGGCATCCACCAGGGTTTCTTTGGTGGACTGGTCAAGCTGATCCATCATGCCGAAGTCGATGTAGGCCATGCGCCCGTCGGCGATGGCGAACAGGTTACCGGGGTGGGGGTCGGCGTGGAAAAAGCCAAATTCCAGCAGTTGACGCAGCCCGGAGGTCACGCCGATTTCAATCAGGCTATTTTGATCCAGGTTGGCTTCGGCCATCCCGGCGGTGTCGGTTAACTTGCGGCCTTCAATCCATTCCAGGGTGAGCACCCGATGGCTACTGTAGCGCCAATAGATCGTCGGCACCTTCACCGTCGGATCATCCTTGAAGTTGGCCGCGAAACGTTCGGCGTTACGACCTTCGTTCAGGTAGTCAATTTCCTCGAAGAGCTTGGTGCCAAATTCATCCACAATCAGGGTGAGATCATGGCCCAGGTTCAGGGGCAGGAATCGGGCCATCCACCCCGCCGCCCAGCGCATCAGGTAGAGGTCGCGGCTGAGCATGGGACGCAGATTAGGTCGCTGCACCTTCACCGCCACCTCTTCCCCAGAAAACAGCCGCGCCCGGTAGACCTGGCCCAAACTTGCCGCCGCCACAGGGGTTGGGGAAATGCTGCTAAAAATTTCCTCGGGGGAATAGCCCAGTTCCGCTTCCATGATGGCCCTGGCGAGGGGGGTGGAAAAGGGCGGCAGTTGATCCTGGAGCTTGGTCAGTTCTTCCAAAAAGTCCTTTCGCACCAGGTCAGGGCGGGTGGAGAGGGCTTGCCCCACCTTAATGAAGGTTGGCCCCAAATCAATCAACACCTGTCGCAGTTGGGAGGCGCGTTTTTGGCGGTTTTGTTCCTCGCGTTGGAACCATCGATCAAACGTCAGCCCAAGGACGAAGGTGCCCAGCCACCAGAGGATTTGCACAATCCTCGTGCCCAACATCCACCACCGCCACCGAAACTGACGGGCAATGACGGCAGCATCATAGGTCCACAGGGTATCGGGATCTTCACCAGTCACAGTATGATTGCCTCTCTTCCAGGGGGTTGGAGAACGATGCCGCAGCCACAATATTGACCGGGAGCCCCCCAGCCAAGGAAAACCGGGAAATCGCTGGCTCTAGTATCGGGCCGAGTTATCTTCTGTTAAGACCAGTATAGAAAACTACAAACAACTTTATCGGATTTTTTCCCGCTGGTACCTCGGCTTTCCGAGGTGTCCAGGATTGACCTCGGTCAATCCTGAGGGTAATGGCGATGGATTGCGCTGGGGGTTTAGAGGGGCGAGAGCGGCGAAGACCGCTCCTGTTGAGGCCTCCGATCCCCTAACGCCCCTAGCAGCACTGGGCGGCTTGCAGACCCACCTCAGCGAGCACCTGCTTCAAGGTCTGGGCAATGACCTCCTGGCGGTCGGCATCGAGTTCAGGGAACATGGGCAGGGAAAGCACTTGGTGGGCCGCCGCTTCGGACTGGGGAAAATCCCCCGGTTGGTAGCCGAGGGATTGATACACCGCTTGCAGGTGCAGGGGAATCGGGTAATAGACCATGCAGATCACCCCCGCTTCCCGCATCCGCTGCTGAATCTGGTTGCGTTCCTGGCCCTCGGCGGTGGCCCCAGCAATCCGTAGGGTGTACTGGTTCCACACCGATTGCCCAAAGGTCGGGGCCTGGGGTAGGACAATACCCTCCACATCGGCCAGCAGGGCCTCGTAGCGCTGGGCCACCATGGCGCGCTGCTGGTTCCACTGATCAAGGTAGCGCAGTTTGATGTCTAAAATTGCGGCCTGCAAGGAATCCAGGCGGCTGTTAATGCCGATGGCCTCGTGGTAGTAGCGCACTCGACTACCGTGCTCCCGCAGCATGGTCATGGTCGCCGCTAGGTCAGGATCATGGGTGGTAATGGCCCCGCCATCGCCACAGCCACCGAGGTTTTTGGTGGGAAAGAAGCTAAAGCAGCCCACATGGCCGAGGCTGCCCACGGGCTTGCCTTGCCAGGTGGCCCCGGTGGCTTGGGCGCAGTCCTCAATCACCGCCAGTTGATGGCGGCTGGCAAGGTCTAGCAGCGGCCCCATATCGACCGGGCGGCCAAACAGATGCACGGGAATGATGGCGCGGGTGCGGGGATTAATTGCAGCGGCAATTTGGGTGATATCGATATTGAAGCTGTCGAGGTCGATATCCACAAAAACGGGGGTGGCCCCCACGGCACTGATCACTTCAGCGGTGGCAATGAAGGTGAAGGGGGAGGTAATCACCTCATCGCCGGGGCCAATGTTGAGGGCACGCAGGGCCAGGTAGAGGGCATCGGTGCCGGAGTTGCAGGCCACGCAGTGATCGGTACCCACAGATCGACCAAACGCGTCAGCAAAGGCTTGGACAACGGGGCCGTTGATATACTGGCCCGACGCCAGTACCTCCGCCACCGCCGTATTCACTTCGGCCTGAATTAGCTTGAACTGCTCCGTCAGATCAATCGGTGGAATCACAGCCCCTCGCTCACAGTCACAAACTATCGATAGGGTTAGTGTACCGTACAAGCAGGATGGACAATGGGAACCGCCATGCTGGGGCTAACTCTTGAGCGCTAGAATCGGGCCTTGTCGGATGGGTCGCCATCCCTCCGTTCCATCCCTCCGTTCCATCCCCCTGTCGCCCTCCGGTTCCCCGGGTTTCGTTCGTTGATTTGTCGTAGCCGCCTTGATGGATTCCTTCCCCAACGACCCCAACCATCCCATCCATCGGCAATGGATGAACCACTGCCTAGACCTCGCCCAGCGGGCCGCCGGACAAACCGCCCCTAACCCCCTAGTGGGTTCGGTTGTGGTGCAGGCTGGAGTCGTGGTGGGGGAGGGGTTTCACCCCGGTGCGGGCCAGCCCCATGCCGAGGTGTTTGCCCTGCGACAGGCAGGAGAGAGGGCCAAGGGCGCAACCCTCTACGTCAACCTAGAGCCCTGCAACCACACCGGGCGAACCCCGCCCTGCACCGAGGCGATCATCCAGGCCGGGGTTCAGTACGTGGTGGCGGGCATGGTGGATCCTGACCCACGGGTGGCCGGGGGCGGCATTGCAAGGCTGCGGCAGGCGGGCCTTGAGGTGATCGTTGGGGTGGAGGAAGCCGCCTGTCGGCGCGTCAACGAAGCCTTCCTCTGTCGGATTCTGCGCCAGCGACCCTTAGGTCTGCTGAAATATGCCATGACCCTAGACGGCAAAATTGCCACCCCCACGGGCCACAGCCAATGGGTGACAGGGCCAGAAGCGCGGGCAGCGGTGCATCAACTGCGGTCGGTTTGTGATGCGGTCGTCGTCGGCGGCAACACCGTGCGTTGTGATAACCCCCGCCTCACGAGCCACGGCCACAGCCCCCACAATCCCCGCCGGATCGTGATGAGCCGATCCCTCGATCTGCCGACCCAAGCTCACCTCTGGAATATGGAAATGGCTCCAACGACGGTCTTTACCCGTTCCGTCGCCCCGGCTGATCAGCGTCAACGGTTGGAACAGCTTGGGGTTGAGGTGATCGTGGTTGATCCCCTGACCCCAGGCCTGGTGATGCAACGGTTGTACGACCAGGGCTGTGCCCAGGTGCTCTGGGAATGTGGCGGCACCCTAGCGGCCCAAGCCATTCGGGATGGGGTGATTGATAAGGTTTGGGCCTTTGTGGCCCCCAAGCTGGTCGGGGGACAGGGTGCACCGACCCCCCTAGGCGATTTGGGCATTACCGACATGTCTGCGGCCTTGCCCCTGCACCACCTGACCTATCGATCCCTGGGGCCAGATTTGCTGATTGAGGGCTATTTAGCGAGTCAAGACTGGGGATAGACACGCACCAGGGGAGACAGGTCGTAGCGCAGGGATCGATGGTGCATGAAGCTATCAAGCACCTGGCGCATGTCGTCCTTGCTGCGGAAGGTATCTAGGCGTTGCCGCAGTTCGCCCCCCTCAAACAGCAGTAGGGTGGGCAGGGTAGAGAGGCGGTAGGTGTTGGCAAGGCGGAGATTTTCGTCGGCGTTCACGTCCACCAGGCGAATTTGGCCATCCCACTCTGCCTGAAAGTGGTTCAGGAGAGGATTGACCATCTTACAGAGGCCACACCAGGGAGCCCAAAAATGAACCAACACGGGAACCTCTGAGGCTAGAACAATGGCTTCAAAGGTGGCTTCACTCGCAGAGGTTGACATCGCTATGAATTCAGTATTTTTAAGGGGATCGATTATTAAACGTATTGTGACACTTTACGGCCCTTTCCTACGGCCCCAGAGATGGCTTGATCCCAGTTTTTCAACCCCATTTTCACCCCAGGGCCGGGATGCCCCAGGGGATGCCCAGGGGCGGTGAGCAGGGACTGTGGGCATCGCCGACAGGGGCCAACCGGGGCGGGTGAAGCCTAGGCCAGCCAAGCTGGGGATCCCTGGGGATCTCTGGGGATCATTGTAGATCAGCCGTGAATTGAAACACCCTGGCGGCGCTGGAACACCGCCCCCAGGGAAGGCTCCGGCTGGGGTGACGGCGTTGGTCGTTGACCTAAGAAGCTGACAGCGGCGGGGCGGTGGGCTAGACCGTCTGGGTGCAGTGGCGCTGGATGAGGGCCTGGGCTTCCTCCCTGGGCAGGGGCTTGGCGAAGAAGTAGCCCTGGCCATAGTCGCACTGTTCCTGTTTCAGCATATTGGCCTGTTCCAAGGTCTCTACCCCCTCCGCCACGACCTCCATGCCTAGCTGTTGACCTAGGGTGAGAATCGTGTGAATAATCGCCCGGTCTTCGTTGCTTTTTTCCAGGCGACCCACAAAGGACTTATCCACCTTCAGGGTGTCCATGGGGAAGCGGTGCAGGTAGCTGAGGGAGGAATAGCCGGTGCCAAAGTCATCGATGGCCAGTTTTAAGTCCAGGGACTTGAGCTTCAGCATCAGGTCAATGGCGGCGTCCACATCGCCCATCACCATGCTCTCGGTGATTTCTAACCGTACACAATCCCCTCGCACCTGGGTTTCACGCAGGGCCATCTTCATCTGGCTAATCAGGTCAGACTGGCCAAACTGGCGATTGGACAGATTGATGCTCATCGTCAGGTTGGGATATTGGGGAAACATCTGGTGCCAAGCATGGAGTTGACGGCAGGCTTCCCGGAAAATCCACTGGCCCAGGGCCATAATCAGCCCGGTTTCCTCAGCGGCGGGGATAAAGGCACTGGGCAACACAAAACCGCGATCCCTCTGGTGCCAGCGCACCAGGGCTTCAAACCCAGCCAGTTCGCCGGTGGCAAGGCGAATAATCGGCTGGTAGTAGAGCAGAAATTCTTGATTATCCAGGGCACTGAGGAGATCGCTTTCCAACTGAAGGCGGTTGACGGCCTCCGTCAGCATCCCCATGGCAAAGACCTCAAAGCGCGACTTGCCGAGGGCTTTGGCCCGATACATGGCGGTGTGGGCATCCCGCAGCAGGTCAGCGGGTTTGTGGGCCATGCCCGGCTGGCTAATCGCCATCCCCATACTGATGGCGCTTGGCAGCTTTTGGCCCTGGAGAATAATCGGTTCTGAGAGGGTGTATTGTAGGGCATCCATCCGTTCCCCGGCGGCCTCATTGCTCAGATTCGTCAGCATGAGGGTAAACTCATCGCCGCCCACCCTCGCCGCACGGGCATGCATCGGCATGGATTGGGTCAGCCGTTTGGCGATGACCCGCAACACCTGATCCCCCGCTTGGTGGCCCAGGCTTTCGTTAATCACCTTGAAGCGATCAATGCCCATGAAGACCACAATCACGGGATCGGCCTCTGGATCTCCCTGGTGTTGGCGTAGCGCCTTTTGAATCAGCGTGAGAAACGCCTCCCGGTTGGGGAGACCCGTCAGGGGATCATGGGTGCTGCGGTAGAGCAGCTTATAGGCAATCACCGTCGCCGTGGTGGTGATGATGCCAACCATGGGTTCCGCAATGGGTAGCCAGATCAGATGGTGGACGGCAACGACGCCCACGGTGCTGACCCCCAACAGCAACACCAGGCTTGACCCCAGCATCAGACTAGGGCGCTTCAGCCCCCACACCAGCCCCCCGGTGGCCAAGCACCAGCCCAACAACCACAGTCCCTCGCTCCAGGCGGGCAAATAGCGATACAGCGAGGATTTCCCTTCCAGCAAATCCAGGAGTTGGCTCACCATCTGGGCGTGAATGACCACCCCCGCCATGGTCATCTCTTCGTCTAGGCTGAAGCTGAAGGGCGTGTAAAACCGATCCTTCAAACTGGCCGCCGTGGTGCCAATCAACACCACTTGATCGGTGATCCAATCCGGGTCAAATTGGCCACTCAGCACCTGACTCATGGAGAGTTGGCGACTGGGCTGGTGGCGGCTGGGATAGCGCAGCAGAATTTGGTAGCCGCTACTGTCCACCGCTTGGTAGCCTCCGTCTGCCCCCGACAGCACGCGGATGGGAATATCCCCCAGGTAAAGGTGGTTCTGGTCGGTTTGGAGGGGGAGGGGATGGCGCTGGTTATCCGCCAGCACTACTCGCAGGCCAAAGGAGTAGTAGCCATCGGGAGGACGCCCCACAAACAGCAGATTGCGCCGAATAATGCCGTCCAAATCGGTCGGGAAATCGTTGAAGCCCACCCGTTCCCGCTCCACCGTGGGCGGCGGCGGCACCTCCTCCAACCCAGGGGTACTCCCCACGTTCTCGATGGTGATCACGTTGGGGAGGGCTAACTGATCCACCAGGGCCTCGGTTCCGGGAGGACGAAAGGTGCTGCGGTACAGATCCAGACCCACCACCCGAGGCTGATGAGCCTGGAGCGTCGCCATCAGGCTGGCCAACTGATCATCCGACAGCGGCCAGCCATACTGGCGCAAATCCCCCTCACTCAGCCCAATAATCGTGATGCGAGGGTTCAAATCCTGGTCAGGCAGGGATCGAACAATGCGGTCGAAAATGAACAGTTCCGCTGGTTCTAGTACCTGAAGCACCTTGAGCCCGGTGATCGCAATCCCAGCCAATAGGCTGGAGATCACGATGATTTTGCCCCCGGTCGCTAGGCTTTGGGTCTCCGATTGATAGAGGATCCTGGGCAGAACAACCTGGCGAAGGAAATGATTAAGGCGCTTGAGAGAGGCTTTCACAATCGCTGGAACCCTAGTGATGGCAGTGGGCAGTAGTGATGCATCCCGGTGGTGATGCCGCCGACCTAGGCGCAGGGGCACTGCGGCGGCAGGGTTGTGGCACCGATCCCCGCCAGATCCCCATGATCACCGAAGTGAGGCCAAGGCACCGTGGGGGATGATACCGTTCCCCCCTTCAGTTCTATCTGAGTTCGACCCCAACGACCAGGGGGGCGTCGGCCCCAGGGGCAGACACCAGGGGCAGATCCTGCGCGGCGACGATAAAAAACTCCCCCTCGCGGGGAGGGGGAGTTTATCCTACCCTCAGGATACCGTCATCCCTCAGGTTCCACCCGGGCTACAGGGCTCCGGTTTGGTCATCAATCAGCAAGTCATCGTCATCCATGCCCATGGCCAGGAAGTCATCGCCATCCTCTGCCAGCGCCGAGGGGCGACGCAGCCCCCCCTCATCGAGGGACGATCCGCCGATCATTTCATCATCGGACAAAATGCTGAGACCGCTTTCTGGGTCATAGCTACGGGCCGTCCGGTCATCTAGCACCACGTCTTGCAGATCGTCATCGAGGATGGCGGACTCGTAGCCCGGTTCAATTTCCGGGGCAGGGGCATCCTCGTAGGCGTTGTAGCCCGTCCCAGCCGGGATCAGCCGCCCAATGATGACGTTTTCCTTCAGGCCACGCAGCCAGTCCGACTTGCCTTCGATGGCCGCTTCCGTCAGCACCCGGGTGGTTTCCTGGAAGCTGGCGGCGGAGATGAAGCTATCGGTATTCAGCGACGCTTTGGTAATCCCCAGCAGCACTGGCGTGTACTGGGCCGGAGCACCGCCGGTAATCGACATGGCTTCGTTCACCTGCTCGACCTGGTAGATTTCCACCAGTTCACCGGGCAGCATGGTGGTGTCACCGCCATCGTCAATACGGCACTTGGAGGACATCTGCCGCACAATCACCTCGGTGTGTTTGTCGGAAATATCAATCCCTTGGGACTGGTACACCGACTGCACTTCGTTCACCAGGAAGCTTTGCACCTGCTGCAAGCTCTTGAGGGCAGCTTCGTGGGTGCCTTCCCCAAGACTCATGTGGTAGTCGAAGAAGACTTCCAGGATTTCGTGGGGGTTGGCGGGGCCATCGGTGAGGTGTTCCGCCGTGCTGACCTGCTGACCGTCGGAGACAATCACATTCTGGCCGGGGTTGATCGGGTATTCCGACACCACGCCGTCCTCTTCAATCACCTTCACTTCCACGGTTTCGTCGTCGCTGTAGACCACCTGAGCCGTACCCGGTCGCCGAGACAGGATGCAGGCTTCCTTCGGCTTCCGGGCCTCCAGCAGTTCCTCAATCCGGGGTAGCCCCTGGATGATATCCCCGGTCTTCGCCCGCTCAAACACCAGCAGCACCAGGTTGTCGCCCCGTTGCACCAGGTCGCCATCTTCGATGTGGAGTACGGCCCCGGTAGACACCCGGTAGGGACGGGCTAAGCGCAGCACCAGCGTATCGCCGTCAATGCTGGCCACCTCCCCAGACTCGCTGTGGCTGAGACCAGGGGCGATTTCCGTTTCGGCCACCACCAGATGGCCCACCTTCACGGAGGGAGCCTTGCCGCCTAGATCCAGCTTCACCTGGTCAGAGTCGCGCACCACCAGGAGACGGCGCACCGCTTCCTGACCTTCCCGAATCCCGCGCACCACGCCGGATTCCTTACACTGAATCTCGGTGCGAGCCAGCACCGCACCGGGGGGAATTTGGTCGCCATCCTTCACCAGCAGGGTGGTGACGGTGCTGCCCTGGGTTTGATCGGCCACCACGTCGCGGCGAATCACCTGGGTTTCGAGCACCACCATTTGCAGGCGGGTAATGTCCGGATCCGTGTCGTCGGGCACCAGTTCGATATCGGCCACCACATGGGGCGACTCATCTTCGATGTCGAGCACCAGTTGGGTACGCAGCAGTTCCACGCCGTCTACCACCTCAACCCGGTCGCCATCCTTAAAGGGCACCCGCTGCACCGCCCGCAGTTTGATGGAGCTCACCGCATCCGTGGCCGACCCCTGACTGGGCACCGAGGGCTCGTTGGGCACGGTGTATTCCTCCACCGGACGCAGCAGAATCGCGGGGCCTTCGGGGGTTTCCACATATTCCACGTAGCGCAGGGCATCGGCCACCAAACCGGGCATGATTTCCTCCCCGGCATTCACCAGGGAACGATCCCGCTCCATCACGTCTTCGGGGGCGTCTACCATGTGCAGATCCCCTGGTTTGATGATGATTTTGCGGAGGATATCGTTCTTCTGGGTGATTTCCACCACGCCGCTGTTTTGGCAGAAGATATCCTTCACCACTTCGGTGCCCGCTTCCAGGTATTGGCCATCCTCCACCATCAGCAGGGAGATGTCTTTGTTGACCTCATGGGTTTCCTCAGGGATCCAGAGCAGCGTGCCGCCCTGGACGACTTCGTAGCCCTGTTTGCCCTTGCCCTTCTTGGCCACTTCCACCCCAGAAAACTTGACGATACCGCCCGTCTGGGTCTTGTACTGATCGTCTTCGAGTTCGGCAATCACCTGGCCACTGGTCACTTTGGCCCCCGGGGTGGCAATCAACGAGAACCGCTGGCCGTAGGAGGTTTCAATGAAGTAGTGCTCCCGGCCTTGGCCCTGCTCCTTCCGCACCTGGGCCTGATCCAGCATGACGGAGGCGGTGATAATCTCCACTTCCCGCGATCCCTTGTCGTCCTGGGTTTCGGGCAGACGCACAAAGCCACCGCGCTCGGTGGTGAGCTTAGTCGCCGCTAGGGTATCCCCCGCCTGAACCTGATCGCCGTTGCGTACCACGGGTTCGGCCCCGGGCAGCAGGTTATAGACATCCCCCGACAGCACCCACAGCAAGCCGCCGCGCTGGGCCAGACGGGTGGTGTTGCCCTGACGGTCGGTTTTTTCCTCCTGCACCAGGCCGTCAAACTTGACTTCCCCAGCCAGGTCAGAGGTCACGTCCTTGGTGGCCTTTTCGGTGACCTTGCGGGTACGTCCGGCGGAGGGAAATTCGGCGAGAAGCTGATCTTTGACGACCGCATCGCCATCGTTGACAAAGAGAATCGTCCCCTGGGGCAGGCG
>JAYKHF010000137.1:0-19692 GCA_035285305.1 Leptolyngbya sp. | reverse complement strand
CGAGGCTTGCGGGCCTTCACCATGGCGGCTTTGATAGCCTCGATCAGTTCCTTTTGCTCAAAGGGCTTTTGAATGAACTCAAAATACTCGAAGGGCTCCGACATTTTTTCGGTTACCTCTTCCTTCCGCCCCGACATCAGTACGAGGGGAATACGCTGAAGATCGGGGTTGGCCTGGATCGCCTGAAACACCTCCCAACCGCTCATCCGTGGCAGCAGAAAGTCAAGCATGATCAGGTTAGGCTGTTGTTCACGGATGGCATCCATCCCTTCCACGCCATCCTTGGCCTCGATGACTTCAAAGTTGCCCTGGGGCAGCATATCGCGGACGCGCATGCGAATGACCCGACTATCATCGATGACCAAAATCTTGTGACTTGCCACAGTAGACTCCTCTTACGGTGTCGAAGCAGGTTGGAGACAACAATGCCATCCATGATAGTTCAGGTTGCGAGAAAGCTTTCGCCTTTTCGCGAATTCCTTCTCGCGAATTCCTTTGCGTGAATTCCGAGGGGCAAATTCCCTGTGGCGTTGCGGCCCCTGCCGCCGCCTAGGCTAGGGAGCTTTGATCGACGGAGCCTAGATAAGCTGGGCTGGGCTGGGCTCCGTACGCGCCATCTAGGGTCTTTAGCCATAGGCCGCAATGGTTTTTAGCTCCAGACGAAACGGGCCTGGGGTGAAATGCGGGTTGAGGGCTTGGTCGTATTCAAACTTGCTCAGCATGATCTGAAAGGATCGCAGCCCCGTGGGATTCAGAGGCTTCGCCTGGGGCTGGGAACGGGCACGAAACACAGGCACCAGGTCACTAAAGGGCACCCGCACGGTGATCCACTCCTGGGGCACCGTATCAAAGGAAAGGCCATAGGCCACCGCATCCCAGCCCGTTTGATCCCGCAGAAACAGCTTATAGCGCTGGCCATCTCCCCGGAGGTGAAGGGTCACGCCCTGGTAGAGGCCCAGGTTGAGGGGCGGGTCAAAATTGCGCGTGCGCACCGAGGCAAATCCACCGGAGTTCTCCGTAGACACCTGGCCGGTAAACCAGACGGAATCGTCTGCCGCCTGCAAACCACTCTGGCTAACGCCCCCCATGACCACATCATCGAGGGCACCCCATAGGGCCATGGCATCTAGCCCAGCGGCAGAACGGGGGTGGCTAAAGTCAAACAAGACCCCATGATGGGACAGAGGGGGCGGCGGCGGCGATGGGGAACCGGAAACCATGGCTTTGAGTTGGCTGACAATGGGAATCGACTCAAAAAAGTCGAGGGTTTGGACAAACCGTCCCAGGCTCCAGAGTGGTCGGCCTGGGTGGGGGGGCGGAGAGGAGGGCATGGGGAGATCGGGGTTTTAACCCTGATCCTAGCGCAGGGCAGCGGCACCCTCGGAGCGAGGTCTTTTCGTGCTGTGTCCGAGGTGCTGTGTCCTGGGTGAAGCCCTAGGGCCGAGCCAGTGGCCCTAGGGTGGCCTGGGTGGCCGCGAGATAGTCCTGGGGCGCTAGCCACAGCATCAGCCCCCGCTTTCCAGCAGAAACCGCAACGCGCTCCAAGGTGGCCATGGAGGCATCGACATAGACCGGATAGGGCTTTTTGGTGCCGAGGGCCGTGACGCCGCCTCGGATATATCCCGTCAGGGGCTGCACCTCCCTCAGGGGAACCGTGTCCACCTTTCGCTCTCCGGCTAACACCGCCAAGGCTTTGAGATCCAGTTGGGCATTGCCCGGAACTACGGCAAGACAAACCCCATGGCGATCCCCCTTGGCCACCAAGGTTTTGAACACGTGATGGGGGGGAAGCCCGAGTTTGGCCGCTGTGCTATCTGCCGCCAGATCATCGGGATCCACCGCATATTCCAAAACCTGATAGGGCAGGTTGAGGCGATCTAGAATCCGGGCAGCATTGGTTTTGGCCATCGTGGTGGTGGAATAGGGAGGGAGACGATTAAAATAACGTAAACACACCCCCTCATTCTCCCCTCACCAATGCCCTAGGGCTGCACCCCATGACCTTGACCCAAGATTCTCACCGCTCCGTAGATAGTTCCCCCCAGCCCATACCCGCCCGCATGCCCCAAACCCAGTGGCAGCGAAAATTTCGATACATTTATCTGCGGTTTATTCGGCTCCAGGGCAGTCCCGAACAGTTGGCTAGGGGCATGGCCAGTGGCGTGTTTTCCGGGTGCTTTCCCCTGTTTGGTTTCCAAATCCTGATTGGCCTCGCGGTGGCCACGGCCCTGCGTGGCAATCGCATCATGGCGGCGGCCTCCACCTGGATTAGCAACCCCTTCACCTATCTGCCCCTGTTTGCCTTTAACTACCAAGTCGGGGCTTGGCTGTTGGGGGGCGGGGCCATGATGAATTTTTCCGACCTCGATAGCCTCAAGGGCTGGATGAACATGGGCACCGAGGTCTCGGTGCGGCTGATGCTGGGGAGCACGGTGGTGGGGCTGGCCCTAGCGTTGCTCAGCTATCAACTGGGCCTGCCGCTAATTCGTCGCATCCGCCACCGCCGTCCTTCCTCGACCCATTTTCGCTGAGGCCAGATCGGATAGCCTAGGGCAACGTTCCTGGCGGTCAGGATCCGACAAGATTCGTAAAATAGGCGTCTGCCCAGTGGCCCCGGTGCCCCGGCGCAGGTTTGCCGAGTAATGGCTAGGCCGGAGGGTCAGTCTATGGTTCAACTCAATAACGGCATCACGCTGTTCTTCAGTCTGCTGGTGGAGGCCATGCCCTTCCTGTTATTAGGGGTGATTTTCTCCAGTGTGCTGCTGCTGTTTGTGGATGAGCAAAAGCTGCTGGCGCTGATGCCGCGCAATGTGCTGCTGGCGGCCTTGGCCGGGGGGCTGATTGGGTTTCTCTTTCCGGTGTGCGAGTGTGGCAATATCCCCGTCGCCCGCCGACTGCTGATGAAGGGGGCACCCACCGCCGTGGCCATCGGCTTTTTGTTGGCCGCGCCCACGGTCAATCCCGTCGTCTTTTGGGCCACCTGGATTGCCTTCCGAGATCAGCCCGAAATTGTGTTTCTGCGGGTCGGGTTCACGCTGATTGTCGCCATGACCATCGCCCTGATCTTCAGCGCCCAGGCGGATATGCGTCCTTTTTTGCAGGACAGTCTGGCCCGCCTGATGGGGGAACCCGACACCTCCTCCTCCGGGGCCATCTCCCGTGCCAGCGATGGGGCCATGTCCAATCGCCCCGCCGATGCCCCCGAAGCGGTGTCACCCCTGCTGCGGTCGGGCACGTTTTTAATCCAGGCTCCCGGCCAAGTGCTGCAATTGGATGCGCCCCCCGCCCAGGTGTTGGCCCAGGTGGCCACCGAACCGCCGCCGCTGCGGGTGCGCCTACGCATGATGGTGGACAACATGGTGCTGGAAATGCGAGAACTGGGGGCCGTCTTGATTTTGGGTAGCGCCATTGCCGCCTTTGTGCAGGTCGCCATTCCCAGGGATGTGATTCTCAACTTGGGTCAGGGGCCAGTCACCTCCATCGTGGCCATGATGGCCCTGGCCTGGGTGGTGTCCATCTGCTCCACCGTAGATTCCTTCTTTGCCCTGTCCTTCGCCTCGGTGTTTACCAGTGGTTCCCTGCTGGCCTTCCTGGTGTTCGGCCCCATGATTGACCTCAAGAACATCAGCCTGCTGTTGACGGTGTTCAAGGGGCGAGCCATTCTCTATCTGTTCTTGCTCGCCGCCCAAATCACCTTTCTGCTCACCCTAGTCATGAATCTGTACGTGGGCTGAGGCCGTCAGGGCCAGAAGATAGCCAAGCCCAGGGTGAACCAGTTCACGCCGTCTAGGACGTTGATCCTGCCCTAGGGATCGGTTAAAGCCGTGCCGCAGCGTTTGCAGAAGCGGGCATCGTCGTCATGGCTGGCCCAACCACAGCCCGGACAGGGCTGATGACGGGCAGCGGCCACCTTCACCAACTGGCGGATCAGGCTGCTAATTTGGGTGGGAATGAGGGCCACCCCCGTGAGAATCATGGCCACCGTCAGGCCACGTCCCGCCTCGGAGATGGGGGTGACATCGCCATAGCCCACGGTCGTCATCGTGACCACTGCGAAATAGAGGGCATCGAGGAAGGTGGTGAAGTGGTCGGGGTTGCGAGGATGCTCGACCTGAAAAATCAGGCCCGAGTAGATAAAGATAATGGCCGCCAGGGTAAACAAAATGCGTAGCAAAATCAGGCTGTCGGCACTGGTCACCTGACCAAACCAAAGGCGATTGTTGAAAATTCGCACCAGCCGCAGAATCCGCAATGACCGGAAAAAGCGCAGAAAGCGGACATCAAACACGCCAATCCAAGAGGGCAGGATTGCCGCTAAATCTAGCAGGCCATACACGCTGAGGGCATAGCGCCAGGGCTGGGGAGCCACCCATAATCGCAGACCATACTCCAGGGTAAAGGCGATCACAATCAGCCAATCGAGGGCATCCAGCCATCCATCGAGGGTGGGCGAGATGGGATAGGTTTTGACCACGAAAATCAGGGCAGACAGGAAAATCAGCCCCACAATTGCGCCATTGATCACCTGACCGAGGAGGGTATCGGTGGTTTCGAGGTGACAGCGCAGGCGATCGCGCCGCGTCCCAACGGTACAGGTGGCAGGGGAAGCCGGGAAGTCGTCCATCGTGGTTGCGATTATCTGAGTGGCAGATCGGGCGCTACCCCAGGAGCTTCAGCAACCCCTGTTGACCCACCAAAATCTCCCGCAGCAGGGTGATCAGCCCCACCCAAATCACCGGGGCAATATCCACGCCACCAATGGGAGGAACCATCTTGCGAACCGGAGCCAGCAGCGGCTCTGTGGGCCACACCACCAAGGATACGGGCAACTTCGTGAGGTCTACCTGGGGATACCAGGTCAACACAATGCGAAAGATAAACAGCAGCGTCATCAGGGCCAGAAACAACCCTACGCTCCAATTCAACACCACCGACGGGGCCATAGTCACACCTGGAAATTGAGTGATTAGCCCCATTCTAAAGCTTTGTAAACACACTCTTTCCACCTCCAAGGCCCAGAATCCCGAGGGATTTGCCTCCCTAGGACGGCATCCTAGGCGGGCCATTGTGTTCACGGTGTTAAGTTGATCAATAATATTGAGTAACAATTTGTCGAAATCGTTATCAGGATTCCCCCTATGACACCTTCCCTCACCAATTTCCTCCTCAGTCTTCTGGCTGGAACCTTGATTGTGGTCGTTCCTGCCGTCGTTGGTCTCCTGTTCCTGAGCCAGCGGGACAAAATTCAGCGCCAGTAGTCGGGTCGTAATCGGATCAGATCCGAGCCCATTGGCCAGCCCCTAGCCGCACCTCAAGAGAGGTGCCTGAATCAGAGAGGTGTCTGAATCAGAGAGGTACCTGGGTACCTCCGGTGGGCAGGCTCCGCAAGGCTGAGAAAATTAGCCTGATCAGATCGATGTAGTTCCTAGGCAGGGTCGATGATGCGCAGGCGTTATCGACCTTTTTCATTCCCGAAGCGTCCGGCTAGAGGGGTTCCGAGGTTATGGCCGCTGCCGCCATAGAATCCCCCGAAGTCCGTTAGAATTGGTGAGACCGGAATGATTGCGGGGATCGCCCTGCGGTCATAGAAGCCCTGAGGTAACGGGTCTGACCCTCAAGGTCTGTCTTGACCCTATTCCAGGTATACGCCCTGGCCCCTGGGGAACTCCTAGCCTTGGCGTTGCCATCCTATCGAGGAATTCACTGTGAATTTTGGTACCCCTGTTCCCCTCCTGCTTGGCATTTTTTTGGTTCTCAGCGCCGTTGCGCTGTTTTTTTTAGAGCGCTTTAGGCCAGGGTATGGGCGCGATTCGGATCGGGTTTACGCCATTCTGATGCTGATTGCTGGGGTGTTTCTCCTCGGCCATCTCACGATGGAGCTGATTCCCTCCTTTCAGCAGATGATCATGGTTGGGATGCTCACCGCGCTGATGATTCAAAATATCAACGCCCGCGATCCCTCCCAGGGGCGTCCGATGGGCCAGGGCGATGGACGGGATGGTTATGGCGGCTATCGCCCTCCGGCTCGGCCCAATCGTCCGACCTACCGGGGAGACAGCCGCGCCAATCTGCGGGCCGAACTGGATCGGCGTGACTATGGCCTCGAAGATCCCTACGCCCGCCCTCGCCCCATGCTAGGAGGGCGCGACGAAGGCGGACGACCCTATTCCCAACCCTCTGGCTACGGTCAAGAGACCTACTCCCCTCGCTACGATGACCGGGGGGCCATGCCGCCCAGCCCCCGGCCCGATAGTTTCGGAGATTCACGGCCCGGAGAACGGCCCGGAGAACGGCCCGGAGAACGGCCCGATGGGTCAGGCTACACCGAAGGCACGATTTATTCCGAGGGATCGACCTACAGCAGTGCCCCTCGGCCCGATGAACGCCTGCGGCGGCGGCGGCCCAAAACCCGCAGCGACTACCAAGATCGCTACCGACCCGATGCGGGCAACCCTCCCCGGCCCGACTATCGACCCGGTGGCCCCACGGATGAATGGGGTTAGGCTCAGCGATGATCATGACTCTTTTCCCTTCCCTGGCCCTGAATCTGGGAACCATCGCGGGAACCGCCCTCTGGGCCTTGTCGCTATACCTCGGGTTTTCCCCCGTGGCCGACCGGGTGATTGACGGTTGTCAACGCTGGCTTCAGTCCCTACGCCCAGAGGCCACCAGCCTCAACCCGTCTTCCGCCAGCGATCAGGAGGCCCACATGGCCACCGCATCGCTGCTGAGTGTGCTTCCTTTTTTAGCCCTAGGCGGCGTGGCCCACTATGGGCTCAGCCTTAGCCTGGGCGGCAGTTGGGCCGTCAGCCTGGGTCTCATTGCCTTCATGATCAGCGGAGTTTACGAACTCGGGCGTCAGAGTGGCCAAGCCGACTAGACCCATCGCCGAGGAATGTCGCGTAGATCTATGGCCAACACCCCTATGGCGGAGTCCTATTCGATCCTGGCGGTAGACGACTCGCCAGATAATCTGCTCCTGATCGAAACGATCCTCGACCACCCCACCTACCACATTCGCCTTGCGGAAGGGGGGCAGGCGGCGCTAGACCAGGTGCAGCAACGGCCCCCGGACGTGATTTTGCTGGATGTGATGATGCCTGACCTCGATGGCTATGCCGTCACGCGCCACATTCGGCAGAACCAGGCTTTGCCCTACATCCCTATTTTGCTGATTACCGCCTACGATCAATCCAGCCTAGTGCAGGGCTTGGATGCCGGGGCCGATGATTTCATTCGCAAGCCGATGGATGTGAATGAGCTCCAGGCACGGGTGCGGTCTCTGCTACGGCTGAAGCGAAGCATGGATGCCCAGGCCCACATGATGCGCCAGCGAGATGACTTTGTGGCTCGCCTCACCCATGATTTGCGCACCCCCCTCGTGGCGGCCAACCGCCTGCTCAAGCTCTGCCGCAACCATGCCTTTGGCCTCATCCCTGAGCCCGTTCAGGACACCATGGCCAGCATCATCGACAGCAATGACCATCTCTTGAACATGGTGAATACCCTGCTGGAGGTCTATCGTCACGATGCCGGACAGAAAACCCTTGCCCAATCCCCGGTTTACCTGCCGGATGTCGTCCAGGCCGTCGTTGAAACCCTTCGCCCCCTGGCCGAGGCCAAGGGGTTGATGTGTCAGGTGGAGATTGAGCCAACCCAGCCCCTACCCCCAGCCCAGGCGGATCATCGGCCATCCCCCCAAGTTTCGGCTCCCTCCCCTGAGGCCTTTCCGACGGTGATTGGCGACGCCCTAGAACTGCGGCGGATCGTGACGAATGTGGTGGGGAACGCCATTAAGTTCACTGACCGGGGCGGGGTCGAGATTACCCTCAGGCAGCAGTTCGCCCCGCCGCCAGCCTCGGGGTCGCGCCTCCTGCATTCTGGCCCGTGGGTCTCGGTGCAGGTGCAGGATACGGGCATCGGCATGAGCCCCGAGGAACAACAGACCGTCTTTGCCTGGTTCCGCCAGGGAAATCATCGGCGGGCGGGGAATGGCCTGGGGCTGCATTTGGCCCAGCGACTGGCCATCCTCCACGGCGGCACCCTCACCGTTCAGTCCACGCCCGGTCAAGGGAGTTGTCTTACCCTGTGGCTTCCGGCCCAAACCAGGTCATCGAGCCCAGCGCCCCTACTTACCGATACAGAAGCGGCTAAAAATCTCGTCTAGCATCGACTCGGTCAGGTCGTCTCCGGTAATCGTTCCCAGGGCCTGGATGGCCGACCGGAGATCAATGGTCCAAAAGTCTAGGGGAAGTTGGCCGTCAATGGTTTGCTGAACCTGAGTGAGCGCCAGGTGGGCGGCGGTGAGGGCGGCGGCTTGGCGCTGATTGAGCGTAAATTCTAGGTTATTCAGGGCGATTTGATCCGCATGAATCGCCTTGAGGATAGCATTTTCTAAGGCGTCGATGCCTTGGTTTTGGGCGGCGGCGGTGTAAACCGTGGGCCGTGGGTGAGGCAGCGGGATCGTCACCGCCCCATCCACCAAGTCCCGTTTGTTGATCACGACGATCAGGGGGCGATCCTGAACCAGGTCGTAGAGGGCTTGGTCTGCCGCCGTCCAGCCCATCGTGGCATCTAGGGTGAGCAGCACCACATCCGCCGCTTGGGCCGCCCGCCGGGATCGTTCAATGCCGATTTGCTCCACCTGGTCGGTCGCTTCGCGAATACCCGCCGTATCCAACACCTGCACCGGAATGCCGCCCACCACCAGGTGCGACTCCACCACATCGCGGGTGGTCCCCGGCAGGTCAGTCACGATGGCGCGATCCGTCCGACTCCAGGCATTCAGCAGACTAGACTTGCCCACATTGGGACACCCCACAATCGCCACCTTCAGGCCGGTGCGGAGGCGTTCCCCCTGTTCTGCCGTGGCCAACAGGGTGGTCACTTCCGCGAGGACAGCCCGCAGGGTCTGCCGAACCGCCGCCTCATCCAGGGGCGGCAGATCGTCTTCAAAGTCAATGCGGGCCTCGACTTCGGCCAACAGATCCAAACAGCGGGAACGCAGGGCGCGAATCGCCTGGGTCAACTTGCCCTGCACCCCCGCCAGGGCCGTCCTCGCCGCTAGGGTGGATTGCGCCGCCACCAAGTCCGCGACTCCCTCCGCCTGGGTGAGGTCGAGGCGTCCATTCAGAAAAGCCCGCAGGGTAAATTCCCCCGCCTGGGCGAGCCGCGCTCCCTGGTTCAAGCACAATTGCAGCACCTGCTGCACCGCCATCACCCCACCGTGGCAGTGGAATTCCACCACATCCTCACGGGTGTAGGATCGGGGAGCCAGCATCAGTAACAGCAGCGCTTCATCCACCCGTTGCCCGGTGGCGGGATCGGTGACAAAGCCGTAGAGAATGCGATGGCTCTCCCAGGGCTGCTGTCCTGGAGCCCGAAACAAGGCTTGGGCCATGGTGAGGGCCGTTGCCCCCGATAGCCGAACAATGCCGACGCTGCCCTGCTGCGGCACGATGGCGGTGGCGATGGCCACAATGGTATCCCCCTGGCCCCCTGGGGTCTGGGGGGGATCGTTCTGGGCTTCAGGACGGTCAACGATGGGATCCCCGGGCGATTTCATCCGCTACGACTCGTTGGGAGACATTGGGCTACCTTGCGAAAATAGGCCGTTGGCTAGGTCTAAAGTTCGCCCCGAATGGCTTCAATGATGCCATCACGGATGAGGATTTCAACCTGTAGCTTTTGCACGAGGTTATCGCCCACGGAAACATTAAAGAAGCTTTCAACTTTTCCCTGTTCCACTTCCGCTTCCATCTCCAGCGTTTGCACCTGTTGAAGTTGTTGAAGGGTTTGGTTTTTCTGCTGAAGCAACTTGCTTTTATCTTGGTTTAGGCGATTTTGAACGTCAGCAATTTGTTGCTGAATCGCCCCATTACCGGGGTCAGATTCCCGCTGCTTTTGCAGTTCACTCACCACCCGTTGGCCCTGCATTTCCAACTGTTGAAGTTGGCCATCAACTTGATTGATTTGGCCTTGCAATTGCTTTTGGGCCTCCTCCTTCCACAGGGGTGTTACCACCGCTTTGATGTTGACCACGCGCTTCAGCAACAAGGATGTATTGTCCTCCATAACCCCGCCTATACAAACATCGCGTCAATCATATCGCGATACCGCTCTGTCACCACGGGACGACGCACTTTTAAGGTTTGGGTCAGTAGGCCATTTTCGATGGAGAAGGGTTCTAGCACCAGACGGAAGGGGCCAATGCGGTCGTCGGGTCGATAGCCCGGGCGATCCTTAACCTGGCGGGTCATTTCGTCGCGCAGGAGTTTTTGTAGGCGCTCGTCCCCTAGGGTGAGGATGCCCAAGCCCGCTGGCGCAGGGGTTTCATCACCGGGCACGGCGAGGAATAGGGACTGGCTGGCAGCCCAGGTTTGCAGGGCCTCCACATTCGGCACCACCAGGGCACCGAGGGAGCGCTGATCCTGCCCCACCACCATAATTTGGTCGATGTAGGGGCTGCGGATGCAGGCGTCTTCGATGGGCTGGGGTTCGATGTTTTCGCCGTTGGTGAGCACGATGGTGTCCTTGGCCCGCCCGGTCAGCACCACGTTGCCGTCCTTGCTAATCCAGCCCAGGTCGCCCGTATCAAACCAGCCGTCGGGGTCGATGGCCTTTTGGGTGGCTTCGGGGTTGCGGTAGTAGCCCTCCATAATTTGCGGCCCCCGGGCGAGGACGAGGCCCTGGGCACCCTGGGGGACTTCCTGGCGGGTTTCCAAATCCACCACCTTAATTTCGGTGAAGGGGATGGGCTGCCCCGCCGCACCGCGTAGGTTGCTCCAGGGCCGACGGGCCGACAACACCGGGGAGGTTTCCGTCAGGCCATAGCCCACCAGCAGGGGCACGCCGATGATTTCAAAGAAGCTGTCGATGTGCCGCGCCAGGGAACCGCCACCGCTGATGAGTTGCTTGACTTGGCCTCCGGTGGCTTGGCGCACCTTGCCGTAAACCAGGGCTTTGCCGACCTGGTGCAGGGGCCAGAGGGCCAAAGCGGCGAGGCCGGAGGTGAACCGTTCCCCAGGGGATAGGTTGGGGGCGTCAATTTTCATATCCTGGTAGCGCCAGAGGTGGGTGACGTAGCGCTCGCTGAGACCGAAGCAGGTGAAAATGAGCTTCTGCTTGCCCGAGCTTTGTTCCCGAAATTGCCGCTGTGCCCCGTCATAGATGGATTCCCACAGGCGGGGCACCCCCACCATGTACTGGGGTTTGGCGGTTTTCAGATCGGTTTTGAGGTGGCGAATATTGGTGTAGATTTGGCTGCATCCCTGGGACAGCAGAAAATATTCCGCCGTCCGCTCAAAGCTATGCCAGGAGGGCAAAATTCCCACCACCCGATCCCCCGGTTCCGGCTGCACCACCGATCGCAGGGTGTTGATCTGGTGCAGTAGGTTGCGGTGGCTGAGCATCACCCCCTTGGGTTGGCCGGTGGTGCCCGAGGTGTAGATCAGGGTCGCCAAGTCCTCGGGTTTAACGGTGACGGGGCTGTAGGGGTGATCCTTCCCTAGGGCCATCAGTTGACTGAAATTCAGGATTTTCAGCCGTTCATCGGCGGGAGGTTCCTCATCGGACAGCAAAATGACCAGGGGAATCGGGAGGGCATCTAGGCGGGAACGCAGCCGCTTCAGCAGGGCGACATTGTCTACCACCAGCACCGTACTTTCGCTATGTTCGGCGATGTAGAGCAGTTCCTCGGTTTCGGCGGTGCCGCTCCGCACGGCATCCATGCCCCCGGCGGTCATAATGCCCTGGTCGGCGATGAACCAGCGGTGGCTATTATCGGCGAACAGGGCCACATGGGCGCGGTTTTCAATCCCCAACCCCTGTAAGCCGCTGGCAAAGGTGCGAATGGCTTCCCCTAGTTCCCGGTAGGTCAACTTCGCGGCGGGTTTATAGTGGGGGTCATCCAGGGCCAGAATGTCGCTATATTTTTCCGCCACGATGGGCCAAATTTCGTGGATGGCCTGGAGATGTTCGTAGGGATTGTGGCCCGATAGATAGGCGCGGTCACGCTGGCGAACCTGTTGCAGAGCGTCACTAGGGGTCATGGGGGGCACCAACCTTGGGCAGATCAAAAGGGGGCTGGGCTAATCCTACCGCAGCCTCGGCTGAGCCTAGCCCTTGATCCCCGAGTCCGTTACCGGAATAGCGACCTTTCCTGAAGTACCCGATCAGGCCGGGGCTGGAACCCATCTCCCCGACGACTGAGCACTTATACCCATAGCGCAGTTGCTATAATGAGGTGTTCATTCCATCAAGGTTAACGCCCCTGCCATGGCAGAGCGCCTGCAAAAGCTATTGGCCCAGCACGGTCTCGCCTCCCGCCGGAAGGCGGAGGCCTGGATCATCGCGGGGCGGGTCAAGGTCAACGGGGTTCTGGCTCACCTCGGCCAAAAGGTAGACCCTGACCAGGATCACGTTACCGTCGATGACCGTCCCCTCAGGCCTCAGAAGCGCCCCCAGCCCTGCTATTTGCTGCTTCACAAACCCCCAGGGGTCGTATCCACCTGCGCCGATCCCCAGGGACGGCCCACGGTATTAGATACCCTGCCCCCTGACTTGCGGCCCCTGGGGCTGCACCCCGTCGGGCGGCTCGATACCTACTCCAGCGGGGCCATCCTGTTAACCAACGACGGGGACTTTACCTACCGTCTCACCCATCCCAAACACGGCTTGGCTAAGCACTACCGGGTTCGTGTGACCGGACAGGTGTCTGAAGAAACCTTGACCCTATGGCGGCAGGGCGTTGGCCTAGATGGGCGCATGACCCGCCCTGCCCTGGTGGAACCGGTGGGGCCAGTCCACCCAGCCCACACCGACCTAGCCATCACCCTTTGGGAGGGCCGCAACCGTCAAATTCGCCGGATCGCCGAGGGGTTTGGCCATCGGGTGCTGAGCCTACATCGGCTGGCGGTGGGGTCTGTGAAGTTAGGAAAGCTTAAAAGGGGGGCTTACCGATCTTTATCTGCGGTCGAAATTGAGGCATTATTAGCTGAGGCAACCGTTGAGCCGACGCCCCCACGGCCATCCGCCCAGATCCTAGCTGGCACATTGCCGTTTTAGTGCATGATCCCTGTATGAAGACAAAACAGTCGGTTGATTCTAACAGCCTGTACCGCACCCAGCTCACGGAGTTGGGAAAATTGTTACAGACGGCTCGGCAGGATCAGGGGTATTCCCTAGAGGCCATGGCCAGCAAAACCTTAATTCGGGCGAGTCTACTCGGTGCCATTGAGCAGGGCCACCTGACGAGTTTACCGGAGCCCGTCTATATCCGGGGGCTGATCCGGCGCTACGGCGATGCCCTGGGATTAGAGGGGGAAACCCTCGCGAGTCAGTTTTTTACCCCACCCCAGGCCCAGGTGCGATCCTGGAAGGATTCCCCCGCCGCCCAACTCCGCCCCCTCCATCTCTATGCCGCCTACTTCCTGGTGCTGATGGCGGCGGTCAGCGGGTTGTCCCACGTCCTCAGGCAAACGGCACCAGAAACCACCCTCCTGCCCCCCCTCAATCCCCTGACCTCGGAGGAGGTTCCAGCCACGCCCACCGCGCCATCTCTGGCTGAACCAGCCCCCCAGATCAGCGAGCCAGAGTCCCCCATTGAGGTCAAAACCACCCTCACCGCCCCCTCTTGGATGCGCGTCACCGCCGACGGCAGCACTCAGTTTGAGGGCATTCTTCAGCCCGGCGACAGCCGACTGTGGACCGCTGATCAAGCCTTGACCATTCGAGCTGGCAACGCTGGAGCGGTGGTGGTGAGTTACAACAACCAGCAAGCTGAACCCCTCGGCCAACTCGGCACGGTGAGGGAAGTGACCTATTCCCCAGACAAGATGATTAGCCTCGCGCCCTAACCGCGATTGCCCCCACGGGGGAGTCTGACCCACCTCGACAGAACTCTGAATCCGGTCAGCGAGGTCGTCGCTGGCCAGATTCCAGGGTACAGGGGTTTCAAGGCCCTAGCTGGCCTTCGTTCCAGGCTTAGCCACGGGGGCATTGAGGTTGTAGATAAAGGGCACACTGCCCCCTTGGCCCTCGCCTAGAACCAACACCTGAGGCACCTGGGCTCCACCGGATTTCCAGGCCTCGATCGCCTCTTTTTGTAGAACAAGCTGACCGCCCTGGGCCTTGAGGGTTTCGGCAATCAGGCGCTGGGCTTCGGCACGGCCCTTAGCGCGGTTCACTTCCGCCTGGGCTTCCTGCTCTGCCTCCTGGGCAATGTAGACGGCGCGGCGGGCGCGTTGTTCAGCAATTTGCTTATCCTCCACTGCCTTGGCAAATTCCGGGGAGAAGGTGAGGTCCACCACGCTGGTATCCAGCACCAGAATGCCGTACTTGGCCAGCCGCGAGGTGAGGGCGTCGTCGAAGTCTTGCTTCAATTCGGCCCGCTGGGTGATGGCTTCTTCCACGGTGCGCCGCGCCGCCGCAATTTTGAAGGATTCTTGGGTTTGGGGAGCCACAATTTTAGACACCAGGTTTTCTAGGGTGCCCTGGGTGCGGCGAATGTTGACGACTTCGGTGGGGTCTAGGCGAAAATTAATGGCAAACCGCCCCGACAGGTCCTGCAAATCTTTGGTGGAGCTTTGGGCCGGAACCTCAAACTTCTGTACCGTCACATCATAGACATCCACCGTGGATACCAGGGGCGGCTTGAGGTGCAGCCCCTCCAGTAGCGCCCCGTCTTGGGCCTTGCCTAAAATGCTGAGCACCCCAGCTTGACCGGGGTTGATAATCACAAAGCTGCTGGTGAGGAAGGCCAAGCCCACAATGGCCAGCAGGCTTAGAATCACGGGTTGCCAAGATACTGAAGCCGATTTCAAGGGACATGCTCCATAGCGCAGGATTTTTCTAGCCTAGCGAGAATTGTCCCGAAACGCAGACATGACTTTTTGGTTATTGCTGTTATTTCATGGAGATAGCCTCCCAACCCATAGGGCTGCCCTAGGTTGCGGTCATTCCTCAGGCCAGGGGCTGAGTTTGGTATCCTAGACCCAGCCCGCATCGCCATTTCAGTCTAAAATCCGACTCGCTGACTCCCCAGATCAGCGGCAGAGGAGCCCTCCCTTTTCGTGGCATGACATGCTTTCTTCCATTCGTTTCCGCCGTCGCCAACGTTCTGCGTCCCAAGGGCCACCGCTACCTTGGCAGGCCATCATTGATGGTGTGATGCTGCTGCTGTGGGCCGCGATGCTGCTGCGGTTTGCGGTGACGGGCAAACTGTATCTGCTGCTGCACCCAGATTATATGTGGCTGTCTCACCTGGCCATGGTGCTGCTGTTTGCCATGGGCATGGCGCGGATGGCGCAGGTGTGGCAGGTGGTGCGCCGTGGGCAACGCCGGGGTGGCCCCCGCAGTCAGGAACATATTGCCCTGTTGCCCCGCCGGATTAGCACCGGGCTCTTGCTGGCGGTGGCGGTGTTTGGGTTAATCTATGTGCCGCGCCCCTTCACCAGCGAAACAGCCTTCCAGCGCGGCATCACCGATGTCCTGGGCCAAACCCGTTCCCGGCCCCAGCGGTTCGTGCTCAGCGGTGCGTCTGAAGATCGCACCATTGTGGACTGGATTCGCACCCTAAATGTTTACCCCGAACCGGAAGCCTACAGCGGGCAAGCGGTGAAGGTGAGCGGCTTTGTCACCCACATTCCGGGCTGGCCGGAGAATATGTTCATGATTTCCCGCTTTGTGCTCACCTGCTGCGCCGCCGATGCCTACCCGGTGGGGTTGCCCGTGGAACTGCCCCCCAACACCCCCCGCCCCAAGCCCGATACCTGGCTGGAGGTGACGGGCGCGATGACCACCCAAGCCCTCGATAACAAGCGCCAACTGGTGATTGGCGACGCCACCCTGACGGAAATTCCCCAACCCCGTACCCCCTACGAATACTAGCCATGGCCCGTCGTCGTTCCCGCCGCTCTGTCCAGGGGTCGTCCCCGCCGTCTGCGGATCCGTCTGCGTCCCGGCGTCAGCCCTTAGATCGGCTGGCGGTGGCGGTGATGGCGGGGCTGGCGCTGGTGTTGGGGCTGCTGATTTTCTTCGGCGATCATGCCACCGCCCGAGTGCGGGACTTTAGCTGGCAAGATCGACAGGTGGGAGCGGAGGATCAGGCCTTTTTAATCACCTTCAGTCGGCCCATGGATCCGGTCAGCGTGGAGGAAAACCTTACCCTAGATCCGCCCCTACTGGGCCAGGTGAGCTGGGCGGGGCGGCGAATGGCCTATACCCTCACCGAACCGCTGCCCTACGGCCAGTCCTTCACCCTGCGGCTGGATCAAGCACGGGATCGGTTTTCTACGCAGGACAGCGAGGGGAATCGGTTTCAGCCCTTTGAGGGACGCTTCCAAACCCGACCCCGGGCCTTCGTCTACATTGGCACCGCAGGGGACGAGGCCAACCGCCTGGTACTGGCGGATCTGGAGCGCCAAGAGCGCACCATTCTAACCCCTAAAACCCTCTCAGTCCTGGCCTTCAAGCCCTACACCCTGGGCGATAGAATCCTGTTTTCCGCCATGGAGGCTGCCGAAACGGATAGCCTGCTGAGTCAGCAACTGTACACCGTCACCACGGGGATTGCCCCCCGCCCCCCCCAGGATTTGCTGGCCGCGCCGCCGCCCTTCTGGACGCGCCTGTGGCCCAAAACCCCTGAGGCTACCCCAGGGGATCTAACCCTCGTGCTGGATAATCGCACCTACCAAAACCTCAAGTTTGATCTATCGGCGGATGGGCAAACCATTGTGGTGCAGCGGGTCAACCGAGACGACCCCACGGACTTTGGCCCCTGGGTGGTTCCAGCAGACAAGGCCCCCTACCCCCTCGAAACCGATCCCGGCGGCGACTTTATGATTGCCCCTGACAGTCAGTCCTTGGTACTGCTCCAGGGGGAAGGCACCGCCATCCTCGACCTCAGTGCAGAGTCATCCCGTGGCCCCCAACAACCCCTCGACTTTTTGCCCAACTACGGTCAAGTCTTGGACATTGCCGCCAATGGATCCGCAGCGGCGATGGTGAACTTTAACCAAAACGACCCCGAAAAACGCTTCACCGAGTCCCTCTTTTTGGTCAGCAGCCAGGGCGAGGAGGAGGAACTGCTGTGGGTCAGTGGCTCCATCCGCGATGCCCAATTTGACCCCAGCCGCCGCTTTCTCTACGTGCTGGCCAGCGAGCAGGTGGACAATCCCCGGCGGAGCCCCCTCGATACCCAGGAGTATCGAGAACAGCCCCTGCTGTTGGTCATTGATTTAGAGGCCAAGGCCATGACCAAGCTGGCCACCCTGCCCCAGGAAAGCAATCAGCACATGAGCCTCGCCCCCGATGGCCGTTCCCTGCTGCTGGATGTGACCCGCTTTGAGGACACCGCCGAGGCGTCACCCACCCCTGAAGCAGACCTCGGCCCTGGCCTGTGGTACCTGCCCCTATTTACCACCGCCGACCAGCCTGTTCCTGTCCTCGATCACCCAGAACCCTTTCCCTTTAGCGGGATCCAGGCCACCTGGTTGCCCTAGGATCTGCCCCAGGGCGTGCAGCCAACCCCGTAGAAGGCGGCGCGGCATGTCAGCGGTGCCGCCAAGGGTGTGGCAAGATAACAGCGATGTTCGACGGTATCCCCTGTGATTTGGATTGACTGGGCCATTGTGGTGGCCTACCTCGCCTTTTCCCTCGGCTTGGGCCTATACCTAGGCCGCCATGCCTCCGGTAGTTTGGTCGATTTCTTTGTGTCGGGGCGATCGCTGCCCTGGTGGCTGGCGGGCACCAGCATGGCCGCCACGACGTTTTCCATCGATACCCCGCTCTACATCGCTGGGGTGGTGGGCAATCGCGGCATTGCCGGAAACTGGGAATGGTGGAGCTTTGGCATTGCCCATGTGGTGATGATCTACGTCTTTGCGCGGCTGTGGCGACGGTCGGAAATCATCACCGACGCCGAACTCACCGAGCTACGCTACGGCGGATCCACGGCGGCGTGGCTGCGGGGGGTGAAGGCATTTCTCTTTGCGGTGCCGATCAACTGCATTGGCATTGGCTATGCCATGCTGGCCATGGTGAAGGTGATCGACGCCCTGCAACTGTGGCCGTCCATGGGCGTGGAACCGGGGGAGAGCCTCAAGCTGCTCAGCGTCATTGGCGTCAGTGTCTTAGTGTTGGTCTATGCCGGATTTGCAGGCCTTTGGGGCGTCGTCGCCACAGACTTCTTCCAGTTTTTCCTGGCCCTGTTGGGGGCGATCATCGTAGCCATCGCAGCGGTGATGAACCTGGGCGGCATGGGAAGCTTAATTGAGCAGGTCAAGGCCACCGGCGGCACCGATTTGCTGGCCTTTATCCCCCTAGAGCGATCCACCGAGGGGGGCTGGTACCGCTGGAGCGAAACCGCCGGGATCAGCGTCAGCACCTTTTTGGCCTACGTCACCCTCCAGTGGTGGGCCTTCCGCCGCAGTGATGGCGGCGGGGAATTTATCCAGCGCCTCGCCGCCGCCAAGGACGAGGCCGAAGCCGAAAAGTCCGCCTGGTTTTTCAATATTCTCCACTACGTCATTCGCACTTGGCCCTGGGTGGTCGTTGCCCTCGCCGCTGTGGTGATCTACCCCACCCTAGAAGACCGGGAGCTGGGCTACCCCATGCTGATGCTGGACTTCCTGCCCCCGGCCCTCCTGGGGCTGGTGGTGGCCTCCCTGATCGCCGCCTTCATGAGTACGGTGTCCACCCTGATCAACTGGGGCGCGTCCTACCTCACCAATGACCTCTATGGCCGGTTCATGCGTCCCAACGCCTCCCAATCCGAACTGGTGCTGGCCGGACGGGGGGCCTCGGTGCTGGTCACCGCCCTCGGAGCCGTCGCCGCCTTCTACTCCCAGGATGTCACCACCGTCTTTCGGCTGGTGATCGCCATCGGCACTGGGCCGGGGCTAGTGCTGATCCTGCGCTGGTTCTGGTGGCGCATCAACGCCGCCGCCGAACTCGCCGCCATGATAGCCGGGTTCCTGGTGGGCCTTGTTACCACCGTCGTCCCCATCCTGACCATCGCCGACTTTGGCCTGCGCCTCCTCACCACCACCCTGATCACCCTGGTGATTTGGGTGTCGGCCATGCTCCTCACCCCACCGGAAAGCGACGAAACCCTAGACGCTTTTTATACCCAAGTACGCCCCGGTGGCCCCGGCTGGACTAGGCAACAACAGCGCACCGGCCTCGCCCCCGCCCAGTCCCTCCACCACGACCTCCTCAAAGCCCTGGCTGCCCTGCTGTTGCTGCTGGGGGCCATGCTGGGCGTCGGCGGCTTCCTCCTATACCAGCCCCTCACCGGCTGGGTGTGGCTGATCATCGCCGTCGCCGGGGGTTGGTGGCTGCGCCGCCTCGACCGGATCTCGCCCCCTCCATCTCCGAGTTCTCGGCCATGAGTGGACACTTTCGCAACTGGCCTTGCTAGGCGAACCCCCAAGTGCCCTGTAGAATATATCGAGGTCTAAGGTCGTCCCATCCGTTTGTAAGGCTATTCTCTCCCGCTATGCAGATGACCCACCCGACAAAGAGGCCCTGGCGATCATCCTTTCTGGCCCTTCCCCTCTCCTATCTATCGGTATGCCTGCTGAGCACGGCCTCGGTTGCCGCCCAAGATAGCCTGCCGCTGCCCAGGGCGGACTATGAGCCCCTGAGCCCCACCGCTCAACCGGTACCCCGCCCCGCCCAACCTACCCCTCA
>JAYKHF010000136.1:0-2562 GCA_035285305.1 Leptolyngbya sp. | reverse complement strand
GACCACCCGCCCCTCGTCCTCTTCGGCTCCGTACCCGACCCCATCGTCACCCAAATGACCCTGGAACTGAAGCGCCAAGGCATCAAGGTCTCCGGCTGGCTTCCCGCCAAGCGCTATACGGAACTCCCCGTCATCGACGAAGGCTACTACGTCGCAGGCATCAACCCCTTCCTGTCGCGCACCGCCACCACCCTGATGCGCCGCCGCAAGTGCAAACTGATCGGTGCCCCCTTCCCCATCGGCCCCGACGGCACCCGCGCCTGGGTCGAAAAAATCTGCTCCGTCTTCAACATCGAACCCCAGGGTCTCGATGAACGGGAAGCCAAAATCTGGGAATCCCTCGAAGATTACCTGCAAATTATTCGCGGCAAATCCGTCTATTTCATGGGCGATAACCTGCTAGAAATCTCCCTCGCCCGCTTCCTCACTCGCTGCGGCATGACGGTACAAGAAATCGGCATTCCCTACATGGATAAACGCTACCAAGCCGCCGAACTCGCCCTGCTCGAAAAAACCTGCAACGACATGGGCCAACCCCTGCCCAAAATCACCGAAAAACCCGACAACTACAACCAAATCCAGCGCATCCAAGAACTGCACCCCGACCTGGTAATCACCGGAATGGCCCACGCCAACCCCCTAGAAGCTCGCGGCATTAGCACCAAGTGGTCGGTGGAGTTCACCTTCGCCCAAATCCACGGCTTCACCAACGCCCGCGACATCCTAGAACTCGTCACCCGCCCCCTCCGCCGCAACGACAGCCTCAAAGATCTCGGCTGGGAGAAACTGGTGAAGGAAGAAGCGAAGGTGTAGGTCAGCCGCCAAGCCAGATCCCAGGGTTCTTGAAGAACCCTGGGATCTCTCGCCACGCACCCAGATCCCAGGGTTTTTGGAAAACCCTGGGATCTTTTGGCAAGAACCGGGCATTCTAGGGGCAGCTTCTTTTTGCCAACTGCTATGCCACGCCGCAAGGTTGCCTTCTTGCCAGGGCACTACTACCACCTCTACAACAGGGGTAATAACCGCCAGAACATCTTCTTTGAGGTGAGAATTATCTATTTTTTCTGCGACAGTTCCGGCAACATGTCGTGGCGGAAACCGCTGATGTCTTAGCCTATTGCTTGATGCCCAACCACTATCATTTTCTGGTGTACCTGAAGGAAGAGAACCTATCCGAGCAGATGGGACGGTTTTCGCTGTCCTACACTAAGGCCATCAACAAACGAACTCAGCGCTCTGGGACACTATTCCAAGGGCCATTTCAATCGATCCATGTAGACCAAGAAGCCTACCTCCTGAACCTCACGCGCTACATTCACTTAAACCCAGTCAAAGCTGGCCTGGTACACAGCCCTGCTGAGTGGGAATTTTCGAGCTATCCAGAATATGTTGAACAGCGTCGGGGAACACTGCCTCGGTATCAATCGTTGCAACAAGAGGCGGGCGGAGTTACTGCCTATCGATGTTTTGTGGAAGCTGAGGCCGCATTAATGCCAACAGCGTTACAAAAACTGATGCTGGATGAGTAAGCGCTTTGCCACCAGATCCCAGGGTTCTTTGAGAACCCTGGGATCTCTCGCTACCCGCCCAGATCCCAGGGTTTTTGAAAAACCCTGGGATCTTTACATCGCTCCAGCCATACAAATCTGGCTAACTCTCACACTGAGATCAGGAAAAGTGGGAGATTGCAGCAGATCATCTCCATGAAGCACTTGTTTTTGATAGCGATCACCCTCCAACACACACAGCGTTACCGTGGGCTGTTTTGGGGTACCAATGTAGTCGCGGCCTCCTAGGCCCAGGTAGTCCACAATCCAGTATTCGGGCACCCCTAGCAGGGCATAGTCTTCGGTTTTGCGAGCATAGTCGTTTTGCCAGTTGGTGCTCACCACTTCCACCACCAGCTTGATGGAAGCCCCCCGACAAATGACGGGTTCCTGCTGCCACAGCGGTTCTTGGGCTAGCTGAGTCTGATCCAGTACCACCACATCGGGTCGAAAGGCGGTTTCGGTGCCCAGCAGTTTGATCAGACAACGGTAGGGAATCACGTAGGGCGCGTTTTGCTGATCGATGGCGACATTGAGCTTTCGCCCCACAAAACCCGCAACCTGCTCATGGATGCCTGTGGGTTCCAAGTCGGTTAGCTCTCCATCGATGAGTTCGTATTGGGGGTTGTCGCCATAGTGATCAATGAAGTCACGGACAGTCAGGAGCTTGGGCTGAAGTTGAACCATAGGGCGGCTCTGAGCTAGAACATTACTCGCCGAGGGATAGCCTCTATTGTAGCGAGAGCGCTGGAACCTGCCGTCACCCGCCCCCTCCGCCGCAATGACAGATTAAAGGATCTCGGCTGGGAGAAGCTGGTGAAGGAAGAAGCGAAGATGTAAGAGGATATTTGAAAACACGGAGATGGGGTATGAAACGCTTCACGCGAGTCTCCGTAGCATGAGGCGAATCATGGCGATGTGAATCAAGGCCTCTGAGGATTCGGGCAAGCGCTCATAATCGACATTGAGACGGCGACACCAATGGAGCCACCCATAGGTGCGCTCCACCACCCAG
>JAYKHF010000135.1:0-33384 GCA_035285305.1 Leptolyngbya sp. | reverse complement strand
GGAGAAATAGTGAGGGAAACATCGAATCGCCGCCCATTTTTGTGAAGGCGTTGAGTCTCGTAGGTTTCTATCCGTTTTCCTTGGCGAATTTGTCTCAGAATCTTAATCGCTTCATCTTGAAGATCGGGGGGAATAATTGTGGTAATGGGCTGGCCAATCATATCATCGGCGGTGTAACCAAAAATCGCTTCGGCGGCCTTATTCCAACTGGTGACAATGCCCTTCAGCGTTTCGCCGATGATGGCATCTTGGGAGGAATCCACAATGGCGCTGAGCTGTTGCAGTTGGGTTTGGGCTTGCAGACGCTCCACCTCCACCATGCGGCGATCCCGCATTTCCTCCACGAGCTTGCGGTTGGCAACCTGTAGGGCTTGGTTGGTCTGCTCTAGGTCCCGAATCCGCGCAGCGACTTCACCTTCTAGGCGGCGGCTTGCGGCTTGGAGTTGCTCTAGCAGGGTGGCCTGGTGGATGGCAATCCCAGCCTCCAGGGCCAGATGGTGTAGCCCCTCAATTTCAATGGATTGCCATGGGCGAGGGGCCTGACAGTGGTGGGCAATCAGCAACCCCCAGAGGGTGTCTTCCTGAAAAATGGGAATGACCAAGTTGGCCTGCACCTGAAAACCAGCCAACAAATCGGCATGGCAGGGGGTGAGGTTGGCTGTAGCAACATCCTCTACGGCAAAGTAACGCTTTTCCCGGTAGGGTTCAAGCCAGCTCGCTTCAAAGCAAGGATCGTGGATCATGCGATCCACCACACTCCACTGGGGATCGGAAACGGCCTCCACCACCACCCGACCGCTCCAGTCGGCATCGAAACGGTAGATCAGGACGCGATCACACCCCAGCAGGCGTTGCACCTCATCCACGCTGCTCTGCAACAGTTCAGGCAGGGAGAGGGATCGACGGATGCGTAGGGCCATGGCATCTATCAGGGCACTCCAGGACTGACAGACTTGAGGGATGAGGCTGCACGTAGGGCCTTCGTGGCTTCGTGTGCAAGGTTCGTAGGATGCCGCCGCCGAATGGATCATGGTGCATTGCCTAGCGTCATGGAGGGTGATCAGATGAAACAACAGCCTACTGCAATCCTAGCCTAGGTGCCCTAGGGAAATATAAGAATTTTTATAAGCAAAACTACTGTTACTCACAGATATTTTCTATGCTTAGAAAGTCCTAATGGAGAAAATCCCCGGCAAAGTTGAGGGAATGAGATCACACCTCCCTCAGTAAACCTACTGAATCACCTAAGGAGATAGGGAACCCTAAAGTCGCAACGGCTTTACGAAGGCAAGGCGAAAGCGTCGCGAAATTACGACTAAATGTGTAGAACGTAAATGACTTTAGGGCGAATTAGGGCAACCTAAATCTAAGTCTAAGAAAACCCTTTGCGGCCAACCTGCGATGACTACTTCCTCAGTTTCTCTATATACCTCGATTGCTCAGGCTTCCACCCCTAGCAGACCCCAGCAGATCCTCGAAAACCCGTGGATGTTGGCCACTGGCGGTTTAGGGGTTCTGCTGGTGGCCCTGGGCGTGGTCTCTCACCTCAAAACCAAGCAATTGGTCAAGCAATTAAAGTTCCAGACCTATAAAAACCAGGAGATGCACAAGAAGGTGAAGATGGCCCTAGAGACCATCACCCGCATGGAGCGCAATCCCGACCTCGTCCATTCCCGCGAGTGCAACCTCGACTATCTGCGGATGCGGATGGATGAAGAGGGCTTCCACTCCGCCATTGTGAACCAGTTGAAGGTGAAGGTGAAGCAAAAAATCACGGTGGCGCTGCGGCCCCAGCAGGCGGAGGTGGGGCTGGTGGGTGTGGCTTCCAAGACCCGCGTGGTGGATGAAATTTTCGACGTTGAGTATAACCTCACGGATAATCCCTCGGCCCGGAAGCGGGTTCTGTTCCGCATCCAAATCAAGCTGGCCAAACTGCCCACCCAGTCCACCTCGGCCACCATCGAGCAGTTGATCACCTGCATCGAGAATTTCATGAGTCCCCAGTCGGATGACTTCCATTGGCAGCCCACGATCCAGGGTCGCCTCGCCTATATGCACTGGGATCAAAAGGCGAAACCCACGCCCCTGCTGGTGGTGGAGCAGTCCAACGATGGCGTGAACGTAACCCTACGCAGCAAAAATACTATTCCGGCCACCCAAGGGAAACGTAGCAAGTAGGGATCGGCCCCGGATTAGGCGATCACCAGGTTGACTGACAAAACGGGCTAGAAGCCTTATCTGTCAAAGGGTCAGGAGATCTAGGGTCAGGAGACCTGAAAGGGTCAGGAGACCTGACCCCTACGTGGAACCCATGCCGTAGGGGCGCGGTTTTCGCGCCCATTGCAGAATCTTTGCCGTAGGGGCGCGGTTTTCGCGCCCGACACGGAATCTAGGGTCAGGAGATCTAGGGTCAGGAGACCTGACCCCTACGTGGCCCGAATGCCGTAGGGGCGAGGTTTTCGCGCCCATTGCAGAATCTAGGGTCAGGAGACCTGACCCCTACGTGGCCCGAATGCGGTAGGGGCGCGGTTTTCGCGCCCATTGCAGAATCTTTGCCGTAGGGGCGCGGTTTTCGCGCCCGACCCAGAATCTTTTGTCCGTCATCTAGGGCTGGGGGTGTAGCTTGCTTCCCGTCAGGGTGGGCTAGGGTGCCTTGTGGCCCCAAGCGGGGCGATGGTCTAGGAGGCGCTGAAAGATAAAGAGGTTGCCCGTGACGCCGCGCCCAACCCGGAGGTCATCGTCGAGGTAGGAGGTCATCCAGAGGGTATCGCGGCGGAGGGCCTCCAAGATGGGTAGGGTGAGGGCGGGCAGGTGCAGCCCTGAAATACCGAGCAGCCGCGTGGATTGCAGGGTAATGGAGCCGAAGCTCACGCTGGCGCTTTCTGCATCTTCGTAGGGCTGCCAGATCCCCTGGGCGATGGCGGTGAGTTCTCCAACCAAGGGCAGACTCACAACGGCCCCATTTTCGACGGCGATGGGGGCTCTGGCCTGGGTGGATTGGGTTAGCCGCTGCCACACCCGACGAATGCCCACGGATGGCGGCAGGCGACGCGTGACCACGGTGCCCTGGGAGGCGTAGATTAGGTCCCAAATGCCCAGCAGCGTGGGCCAGTGATCGGGATGGAGGGGCTGGGGAATGGGCGTGATCGCCTCAAGGTCATGAATTAAGGGATCAATCGTGGGATGGCTGGAGGGCAGTAGGGCTTCGGCCCGATCCAAAGCGCCAATGCGTTCGAGGAGGTCAGCCTTGAGGGCGGGGCGTTGGGAAGAGGAAACCGTCATCGATAGGGATAGAACTCAGAGCAACAAGGGCAAGGGGGCAGACGACCAGGAACGTCCATGAACCGGGCTGACCTGGCCGAAGGACTCGGTGGGGGCCTGGAACCCAGAAGACATGGCCAGCTAGCCCACCAGTAAATCCTCTTCAGGGTACTGAAGCGCGGTGGGTTTGGGATCGCCGAGTACCGCTGCCATGAAGAGCAGAATGCCCACCCGACCGAGATACATCGTGACGATGATGGCGTATTTACCAACATCCGATAGATCCGCTGTAATCCCCGTACTCAGGCCCACCGTGGCAAAGGCAGAGACGGATTCAAACAGCACAGCAATAAAGCTCACGGTGGGGTTGCTGATGGAGATCAGGGTGGTGGTGGACAACACCGCTAACCCCGATCCAACCACCACCGCCATGGCCTTGAGCACCCGACTGGGGGGAATTTGCCGCCGATAGCTGAGGACGTCCTCCTTGCCCTGGACGACCATGCGCGTGCAGGCCAGCAGGATGCGCAGGGTGGTGGTTTTGATGCCGCCCCCCGTGCTGCCGGGACTCGCCCCCACAAACATCAGGGCGATCATAATAAACAGGGAGGCCTCGCCCATGGCCCCAATGTCGATGCTGTTAAAGCCGGCGGTGCGGGCAATGACCGACTGAAACCAGGCCATGAGCAGCTTTTGTTCGGGCTGATAGGTTCCGAGGGTCGCAGGATTGTTGAACTCGATCAGGAAAAAGGCCCCAGTACCGAGGGCGAGCAGGGCCAGGGTGGTGCTCGTCACAATTTTGTAGTTGAGGGAAAATTTGGTGCGGCGCTGATCTCCCCAGAGCAGGTGCCTTGCCCACAGGAAGGTTTCCATGATCACCTGGTAGCCAATGCCCCCAACGATCACCAGTAGCGTGATGACCAGGTTGACCCAGGGGTTGAGGGCATAGCCGACGATACTGTCGGCAAAGAGGCTAAATCCAGCGTTGTTAAAGGCGCTAATGCTGTGAAAAATGGACAGCCATAGCCCTTGTCCTCCCCCAAATTCTTGCTGAAAGGTGGGATAGAGGCAGAAAGCCCCCGTCAGTTCAAAGATCAGGGTCATGGTGATGATGGACAGAATGAGCGAACTTCCGCCCGCCAGTTCACTCGAGTCCATGGATTGCTGAATCGCCACCCGGTGCTTGAGCTTTAGCCTGCGCCCCAGCAGCAGCATGAGGAAACTGTTGGCGGTCATGTAGCCGAGGCCGCCAATCTGAATCAGGGCCAGGATAATCCCTTGGCCCAGGGGCGAAAAGTGGGTGCCCGTATCCACCACGATCAGCCCCGTCACACAGACCGCTGAGGTGGCCGTAAACAGGGCCACCAAGGGATTACCCCAACTGCCACCGGCATTGGCCCAGGGCAACAGCAGCAACACTGTGCCCACCGCAATGAACACTAAAAATCCGAGGCAAATGGTTCGGGATACGGTCATGGCCTTCACTAGAACCCACGGTCTCTTTCAATAGTTCCATGACTTGGCCCCCCCGCCCCACTCGGTTCAGCATCCTGGGATGAAACAAAGCCATCCATCTTGGGCCAGCAGTGGCATAATCAAGGCGGTTTAGGGTAGAACGCCCGTTGGGGCCTCTCTCGGTATCCCGGCATGGCCCGTTGGCGTCCTGCGGCTCCGCTGGCCTTCTGTTATCCTGTCGTCCTGATCAAGACTGCCCCATACATGAAACTTTGGCTTCTCTGTTTTGTCATCCTCTTTGCCGCCGCCGAGGGACTGCAAAGTTTTAGCGGTGGTTTCAATCTCTTCCCCGCGATCGCTTGGCATCCGCTGACGGTGCTAGCCGGGATTGGGCTAGCGGTGCTGTCCAATGCGAAGACCCTAGGGCTAGGATCCAGTTCCCCCGCTGTCCAGCCCTCGCCCCCCTCCTCGACCAGCCCGAAGCCGTCGTCGCTGGGCTCGCCGTCTGTTCCGGCCAGCCCCCAGGCCCCGGTTGCACAGAGGGATCACCCCCCCAAGGCGAATCCTACCCCGGCGAAGGCCAAACCGAGCCTGTTCCCCAAAGCCAAGGCCAAACCTGCCGCCAAAGCCCAGACCCCAGCGGATTCCATTTCCTTTGACCTTCGCAAGTCTTCGTGAGGTCTCAGCCCACCATTGCCCCCAACATACCCCGGATAGGGAGGCCTAGCCCCTAGGGGGCGGGCGGTTGGGAGGAGGGGGGAATGGCCTCCAGCACCAGCAGGGCTTCGCTGACTTCCTTCACCAGGGGAGCCGCCGTCGTCCCCCCGTAGGCGTTCTCTCCCTTGGGCTCATCGAGGAGCGCCATCACCACATAGCGCGGATCTTCGATGGGAAGCACTCCCACAAAGCTGGTAATCCGGCCTGGGCCATAGCCCCCTCCCGGCAGCACCTTTTGGGCGGTTCCGGTTTTGCCACCGATGCGGTAGCCCGGAATTTGGGCGGCTCGCCCCGTCCCCGACGCCACCACCGCCTCCAGCATGGGCATCAGGGCTTGGGTAGTGCGCTCGGAAAAGACCTGTCTCACCGCTGGTCGTTCGGGTTCCCACAGCAGGGTACCATCGGCGGCGACGAGGCCCTGCACCACGTGGGGAACCACCATCCGTCCACCGTTGGCAATGGCGGCCTGAAGCTGCATCATTTTGATCGGCGTCATGGAAATCCCTTGGCCAAAGGCGGTGTTGGCGCGTTCGGCACGACCTCGGAGAAACTGATTTCGATCTTGCAGTTGCCCCACCGCTTCATTGGGTAGGTCAACGCCGGAGGGCTCCTCTATCCCCAGTTTTTCGAGCCACTGAAAATAGTCTTCGGGCGTCAGCTTGTCCATAATCCGAATCATGCCCACGTTGCTGGAGTACTTCAGCACATCGGTGATCGACACATTTCCCCGTCCCCCAGCGGTGGCATAGTCGCTATTGCTGATAGTCCAGCGGCCAATGCGCGCTTGACCGCTATCGTTCACCCGGTCGTCGGGCTGAAGCACCCCGGCTTCTAGGGCAATGGCCACGTTGATCGGTTTGAAGGTGGATCCAGGCTCATAGAGGTCGCTGACGGCCCCGTTGCGGAAGGCCGCCATGTCGGCCCGGAAATATTGGTTGGGATTGTAGGTCGGGGCCACGGCCATGGTGAGCAGGGCTCCCGTATTGACATCCATCACCAGGATGGCTCCACCCTTGGCTGATCGCTCTGCCACCATGGCCTCCAGGGCGTTTTGGGCCACCCGCTGAAGGCGGCTATCCAGGGTGAGTTGGAAGGTGGCCCGGTGGGCTTGGCCCTGAACCAGGGCTAGGGTGGGGTCTTGCTGATCCTGTTCCGGCACCAGCAGGTGGTCTTGGTGGCCAATTTCCAGCCCTGACTGGGCCGATCCATCCAGGTTGACAAACCCTACCACGGGGGCAAACAGGTCTTCCTGGGGATAGAACCGCTGCTGCTGGGGCACCAATTCCACCCCGTTAAGCCGCCTTTGGCGAATACGGTCGGCGGTTTCGGCGGTGAGCCCATCCATGACCCGAATCCCCGTAGATTGGGTGCGCCACTGGGCGAGGAGTTCGGCGGCAGGCTTGTTCAATAAGGGGCTGAGATCCGCCGCCACCGTTGCTGCCGGTTGATCAAAGAGCTTGGGGTGGATGTAGAGGGTGTAGACCATCCGATCCATGGCCAGCAGGTTGCCCTGGCGATCAGCAATGGGGTAACGGCGGGGTTGGGGCTGGCTAGAGCGCACCCGCTGCTGGGCCGCCATCTGGCCCAAGCGCTCTCCCTGATTGAGTTGCAGCCATGCCATCCGCCCAGTGAGGAGGGCCATCATGGCGATCATCGTCACCCATACGATCACTAACCGGGTCGGGCTGGGGGCGGCTTTGCGCCTGGGGGGCTGGGCCAGCCCTGCGGCGGCATCGGCGGAGACCGAGGCGGGCCGCTGAGGGGAAGATCGCCGCCGCCGGGGGCGATCAGGGCGAGTGGAGGGAGGAAACGAACGAGCCATGGCAAGGGGATGGATCAAGGGGGTGAGGCGGATTTGGAGACCCAAGGCCGCAGACAAGGGCCACAGCCTTGGCAGCCAACCCCCAACCCTGGGAGGTGGGCCAGAGAGATCCGGCTAGTAGCCCAGGGGACGACTGGCTAGGATGTCAGGGGTGGCCGTCGGGGCTTCAACGGGGCGCTGGGGGCGCTGGGGCGCGGGCTGGAGGAAAATCACCTGGTCGGGCTTGGGGGGCTGAAGTCCGGTTTCCGGTTGCTCGATTTGCTGGGCCATGTGGCGGGTGAGGCTAGCATTGGCGGTGGTGATTTGCTGCTCGTGGCGCTGAAGCTGACTGAGGCGTCTCGTGGCTTGATTCAACTGGCGATCCAGGTATACCGAGGTGCCGTAGCTCACTAGGGTGAGGCCCACCAAGCAGGAGGCGAGCACCGAAGAGGTCAGATGTAGTTGGGTTAGGGTGCGCCGTAGGGGGCGAGGCGTTGTGGCCACCGGCAGAGACCGAACGGTCTCGGCCTGGAGGGAGCGGAGCCCCCCTATGGTCGCCTTAGACATCGAATCAGACATCGAACGACCCCGAGCCGTAGAGGCCTTCAAGGGGCGAGGCCGATAGGATTTCAGCGCAGCAGACATAGACGACCCACACCACGGAAAAGAACTGTGGTTAGGATACTGCATTCTTTGAAAACTGGTCTATTCCTTCCCAAAAACCTCAGCAATTCTCAGGATGACTAGGTTGATGACTACCATACCGCTCAGGCTGAGATGGTCGAAGCCTTGTCACCCTTCGACGGTTTGACAGGCTCACAGCGCAGGGCAAACGGTCACTTGACCCAAATATCGCTAAGCCCCGGCCCACCTCACCCCCAGCCCCTCTCCTGACAGGAGAGGGGATCCGGACGCTGATGACCTCACAGTCCGGCTTCCTTCAGGCGCAGGGTTTCGGGTGAGGTCTAGGGCTACAGCTTGGTGCCGCACTGGGAGCAGAAGTGGCTGCCCTGGGCGTTGTCGTGGCCGCACTGGCCGCAGTGGATCAGGAGGTTAGTGGTCTCAGAGGCCACCTCCGGCAGGCCCAGCATTTGATGGTTGCTCTTGCCGGGAGCCACCATGGGATAGCAGTTTTCGTCGCGACGGACGCGGACATCCATCAGCACCGGGCCATCGTGGGCCAGCATGGCCGCCACGGCTTCGCTCAGTTGGTTGCGGTCTTGGACAACCATGCCTTTAATCCCGTAGGCCCGGGCCAACAATTCAAAGTCGGGCATTCCCACTTCCATATTGGAGGAGGAATAGCGCTCGCCGTGGAAGGCTTGCTGCCACTGGCGCACCATTCCCTGCCAGCCGTTGTTGATAATCACGGTTTTGACCGGGATGTGGTACTGGGCTAGGGTGCCGAGTTCTTGCAGATTCATCTGGAAGCTGGCGTCGCCGCTGATGCAGATCACAGTGTCGTTGGGCAGGGCCACCTGAGCCCCCATGGCCGCTGGCATCCCAAAGCCCATGGTGCCCAGACCGGCACTGGACACCCACTGACGCGGGCCATTTTTGAGGAACTGCGCCGCCCACATCTGGTGCTGACCCACGTCGGTGGTGTAGTAGGCGTGGGGGGCTTGGCGTCCGAGTTCGGTGATCACCTCCTGGGGCGAGAGCACGTCGGCATAGGTGGGCACCACCAGGGGATAGTCCTGCCGCCAGCGGTTGATGCGTTCCCGCCAAGCCACGGTTTGGTTGGGCGGGGGCAGTTGGTTCTCGGCCTCCAAGCGCTCCAGCAGGTTCACCAAAACCTGCTTCACGTCGCCCACAATGGGCACCTGGGGCGTGCGGTTTTTGCCCACCTCGGCGGGGTCAATGTCAATGTGGATGACCTGGGCACGGGAGGCAAACTCATCCAGTTTCCCCGTCACGCGGTCGTCAAACCGGGCTCCCACGGCGATCAGCAGGTCGCACTCGCTGACGGAAAAGTTGGCGTAGGCGGTGCCGTGCATCCCCAGCATTCCCACGGAGAGGGGATGGTGCTCGTCAAACGCGCCCTTGCCCATGAGGGTGGTGGTGACGGGGATTTGGAAATACTCGGCCAGTCGGGCAATCTCGGCGTGGGCTCCGGCGGTGATGGCCCCACCCCCCACATACAGCAGGGGCCGTTCGCTCTGGCGCAGCAGCCGGATGGCGTGGCTGATTTGGCGTGGGTTGCCCTTGATGGTGGGCTTATAGCCCGTCAGATTGACTCGACCGGGCTCCACGGGAATGTAATCAAATTCTTCCAGGCCCACATCCTTGGGAATATCCACCAGCACCGGGCCGGGGCGTCCGGTTTGGGCAATGTAGAAGGCTTCGGCCACAAACTGGGCAATTTGTTCCGGCGTCCGCGCCACGTAGGAATGCTTCACGATGGGCAGGGTGATGCCGTAGATGTCGGTTTCTTGGAAGGCATCGCTGCCGATGGCATGGCGGGGCACCTGGCCCGTGATCACCACCAGGGGAATGGAGTCCATCTGGGCGGTGGCAATCCCCGTCACCAAGTTGGTGGCTCCGGGGCCAGAGGTGCCAAAGCAGACCCCCACCTGACCCGTGGCCCGGGCATAGCCATCGGCGGCATGGGCCGCCCCCTGTTCGTGGCGCACCAGAATGTGGGTGACATCCCCCGCCGCTTCGGCCCGGTAGAGTTCGTCGTAGATGGGTAGGATCGCTCCACCGGGGTAGCCGAAGATATGCTTAACCCCGTGGCGTTTGAGGCTATCAATCAGGGCAAAGGCCCCAGACGCACGGCGAACAAGAACTTCACTTTGGGACGCAACAGGGGTAGTCATGGCGGCGGCGAGTCGGGGGGTGAATTGGGGAAGAATGACGAAAAAATGCCGGGGCCAAATTGCCCCAAATTGTTGTTTAAGTAACAATTTATTTTGACAGTTTTCCAATTCTAGCAGTAGTGCCCAGGCTGTTCGTCCGATTGTCAACGGATCTTTAGTTGAGAAAATTGAATCTCTACCGTCCTTCTCGGTCTATGGTTGCCCGAGGATGGCCCGGTCTAGACCATCCCGCCTAGGTGCGCCAACCGAGGGCCGCCGGGAGGCTGTCCTGGCGGACGTAGGTCACGAGGTAATCGTGGACGAGCTGGTAGCGGGGGCTGGGGGCGGCGGGGAAGAGAAACACGAGCCCTGACCCAACCAAGATCTCCAACACCAAGGTCAACTGGCCCGGGGTATAGACCGTGCCCCGTAGGCGCAGATCGTTTTCTAGATCGTCCTGACTTTTGGCAGGGCGATAGGGGCGTTGGTTGCGGTCAATATCGGTCATGAGATAGAGAACCCCCCTGGCCAGGAGGACATTTTCGGGGCCGCAGTCTTCCACAACGACCGCCAGAAAACGCTGTACCAGGGTTTCCTTGGGCTGGGGGCCAAGCTGGCGATAGGCCGCTAGGTGGGTGATATCATCCCGCTGAAGCTGTGCCCCCACCACTTGAAGCTCAATGGGGCTGACCTCGCCATCGACGGCCAAATCCGCCACCAGTTGGTCAATCAGGGCATCCTCAAGGGCAAAATAGGCCCCTTGGCTAAGCTGCCGAATCAGGGCCTTGGCGGCGTCGGGCTGAAAATTGCCCAGGTAGTAGCGATAGTCGCGGCTGAGAATATCGTGGTTCAGCACATCCAGGTTAAAGCCGCGCTCGATCTCCAGCAGAGAGTGGAGGGCATCCTCCCGCAGGGCCAGCACCACCTTGACGTAGGCGGTGTTGAGGCAGGCCACCAAAAATTGGTAGAACTCGCGCCGCTGATCCAGGGGGGCCACCTCGGCAAAGAATTCCTCCAGTTGGTCAAAGATCAGCACCAGTTGCAGGTGTCGCTGCTGGGGGAGCGCCCGCAGTTGGTCGAGCAGGGGATCCACCTGGATGGGGCAATCGGCACAGGCCGACTCGCCCCCGATCCGGTCGAGGGCGGCGGCCAAGGCTTTGCTCACCGCCAACAGCCAGGGACGATAGGTTTTGATCACCAGGGGTAGGGTGATGCGGCCTTCGGGAAACACCTTGGCCAGGGCGGGCACCAAGCCAGCGTAGAGAATGGAGCTTTTGCCCACCCCAGAGGGGCCGTGGAGAATCACCAGGGGATAGCGGGGCTGGCTGAGACGACTCACCAGGGCATCGACATCCGCCCGTCGCCCAGAGGCTTCAATTTCTGGGGCAATGGCGCTCTGGGAATCCAAGGGCGCATCGGGGCGCGGCGACGTGAGGGGATCGGGGGTGGGGATTGGCCCAGCCCCCAAAAAGGCCCGCAGTTTAAACTGCGTCTCCACCTGGCGCTGCTGCTGCTTGACGGCAAAGGCTTGGCGATAGTCGCCCTGCTGGTAGTACTGCTGGTGTAGGGCGGTGAGGATTTGGCGATAGAGGGTGAGATCCCGCTGGGGTCGGGTGGCTTGGCGGGCCTGCTCCAGCCATTCTAGGGCGGGGGCCGATTGGGCCATCTGCACCTGCGCCAGCAGGTAATAGTACCAACCGCGCTGATATTGATGGGCCACCGCTAATCCACGACCAGCTTTGGGAGAACGGGGGGATTGAATATCCGGGAAGGCGGCAGGCTTTGAGGATGGCCCAGCATCCGGGGATGCCCCAGGTTTCAGCAAGGGCGGGCTATTCAAGGACGGGGAGGATCCTAGAGCGGTGGGCGCGTCCGCCGGGGGCACCACGGGCTGGGCAACGGCTTCGGCAATTTTGAGGATCTGGAGGGCGGTGGTGACGGCCTCTTCCGCCCGATCCCAGGCCCCCTGGGTGAGGGCCACTTCCGCTAGATAGCCATGGTCGCGGGCCAGACGCACGGCATCACTGCGGTGCAGGGCTAGCCCCTCCTGAGCCACCAGGGCTAGCCCGTCCCAGTCCTCCAGCTTTTGGCGCACCTCCGCCAAGGGATGGAGAAACCGCCCCACCAAGTCCAGCCGTTGCCCCCGCCGAAACCCCTGCAAACAGGCGACAAAATACTGTTCCGCCCGCCGCAGCCACTGGCGATGGTGGGCGGCGCGTTGGGGGCTGGGCCGCTGGGCCGCTGCACTACGCCAGGTCACGCCTAAGTAAAAATAGAGCACGGCCTGCCGTTCCTCAAGGCTGGGGCTGGGGTGAGGCAACGGCTGTCGCAGCGAGGGCTGGCCTGGGATGTCCTGCCCTGGGATGGCCTGTCCTGGGATGGCCTGACCAGGAAGGGGCTGACCAGGAAGGGGCTGAGTCGAGGGGCTGTCCCCAGGCAGACCCGTCCCGCTGTGGGCCTGATCTGCCCAGTAGGCCAAGCTCCGCTCAAAGTAGTAGCGGGAAAGGTCAAGATCGCCGTGGCTGAGGGCATCGCGCCCCCGCAAAAAGTCTAGGCTGGCTTGCAGTTCGGGGTTAAGGGACTGCTGGGCCTGGGCCAGTTCCGCCAGGGCCACGTTCAGTTCTGCCCGCAGGGAAGACCCCCGTGCGTAGCGGGCCATGGCCTCGGCCTCTAGGCTGTCGTCACCCAGGGCCAGCATCAGGCCAAACAGGGCGTTGGCCTGGTGATGGAGGGCATCTTTTAGGGCGGCAATGGGATAGCGAAAGGCCAGGGGCGATCCGGCAAAGCTTTTGAAATCGGGGGCATGGCGACTGAGGGACAGCAGCACCCGATCCGTCACCCACAGCACCACGGGCTGGGGAAAATCCTGGGGAAAGGCATCCCGGCCCTGGTTGGCGGTGATCCAGAGCAAATCCAGCGCCGTGACCTCCTCCAATCCGGTAACGAGGAGGGCTTTTCCCGCCACAGCCTGGGCCTGAAGCGCCTCCCGCAGGTTGCGCACCGGGGCGGGCAGGGCCACCTCCATGGCGGCGGCGGTTTCCGTCAGATGGTGCACCAGGGCGGTTTGCAAGCGCCGATAGTTGCACCGGGCCAACACCAGGGAAAACCGATGGGGCCGCAGGGCCAAGGCTCGCCGCAGTTCCGTGAGGGCAGGCTGATTATGGGCGACCAACGCCGCTGGGGTGTTGGCTCGGTTCATGGCTGGGAACGCTCTCGCAGCCAGGTTTGGTAGCGTTCACTCCCGGTCAGCAGCGGGTTGATGCCAAACCAGCGCCCCTGGGCATCGCGATATTCGTAGAGAAACAGACTGCGAACCAGCAGGTTATAGTCCGTATCGCCCTGCACGGCCCGATTGCCCACCGCCCGCAGCAGCACCGTCCACTCCTCGTCGCTAATCAGCCCCTGGAGGCTGTCCCGTTCATTGCAAATCACCGCCGCGAGGGTGTCGCGGGAGAAGGGCGGATCCTGCTTGCGCAGACAGCCATCCAGCAGCCGAATCAGGTTGCGCATGTGGCCGCCGCTGGCATAGCAGAGATGGTCTAGGGTTTCTAGGCGGTCAAACAAGCGCGTCGCCTGGCCAAGCCGCTGGGCGTCGTCTAGGTCTGGGAAGGCCCGAATTAGCACCATCTGGCGCAATAAATCCAGCCCCGCCCGGTTTGGCGTACCCTGGCGATCCTGCAAGGGCACCATGGGCAACACCATCGGATTGGCCCCAAAGCGATTGGCCAACCGCAGTAGATCATTGGAAAACATCAAATCTAGGGGAATCGTATAGATCAGATGGCAATTCAACTGCTTCAGTTGTTCCCCCCGATCCACAAACAGATATTCCGCTTGCAGCCGCCCCTGGGGGTTAGGCCGATTGTCCAGCCGATCCAGGTTGTCCATCATCACCACAAGGCGCTCTTGTCCCCGCTGAAGCAGCGCCAAATTGGCGGGGGCCAGCAGTTCATCATTAATGGCGTTGATGATGGTTTTGGTGCGGGGTTCTAGGTATTGCCGCAGTTGGCTGCGCAGATCGGGGCTCGCCTTGGCGGAGGCGGTGAGGGTGGCAATCCCCGCCGAAATCTTCACATCCGACAATTCCAACGGCGTCCGCAGGATTTCCATCAACCGCAGAAAGACCTCCCGCAGGTAGGGGGTGGCCAGGGAAATCCCGATGGATTCTAGATGACGACTAATGTTGTAGGCAATGCTGAGCAAAATGTCGGCAATTTCGACATCCGCCATCTCCAAATCCCGATCCGACTCGAAGTACACCACTTCATAGCGGCGAGCTTCGAGGGCACTTTTGAGCCGAAATAACTCCGTAGACTTGCCGCAGCCAATGTGCCCGGTAAACAGTTGCGTGGTGGGTCGATCCCCCGCTAGGCGCACAATTTTTCGCTCTAGTTCTTGCACGATGTCGCCGCCCCGCACCGCCGAAAAATCAATATAGTAACGCCGATCTCGTAGGGGTTGCGTGGGGTCACAAGCCTCGTAGAAGGACCGGAGATTTAGCATGGGGCAGGGCAGGGTTCCAGCAAAACGGCACAATGGGGCCAGGATCACCCCGCCTCAAGTCTAGCCCATGGATCGCGTTCGCCTAGGTCAAACCAGGAGGTTCAGGGGATAGGCTGCCGCTGGTTGGCATCCATGGATCTCATCCCCCACCAGGGATACCGGCTTTCCGCTGGGGTTAGGCTGGCTTTCAACGTTGGCACCGGTTCAGACTTGTCCCCGTAGAATTAGCGTTAGACTATCCTAGCGGCTCTTGAAATCTCCGTATATTTCAGGGGATAGTGAAGCTGGATGACGCCCGTAGATCGTTGGATATCCGGGGATATCCGGGGATATCCGTAGGCTTGGAGGTCATAACCCCAGTGGTTCCATCTCCCAAGGGCTGTGACGAAGGACTTCCCGCAGATTCCCCCGGCGTTCTGGGAGAGCGATTCTGCCTTCGGGTAGGTTTTGCGGCTGAACTTCGTGGAGAATCGTACTGAGCTGGTTCACTGTTGCGGTAAATCTAACTATCATCGGCATTCGCCTTCTATCCTGTTCCTGTCATCCCCTAGGGCTACCCAGGGGGGATACCCTAGAGATCCTATGACCGATATTTTGATCATCGAGCATGACATTGACACCGAGCAGTTTCTGGTCGATGCCTTGATGGCTCAGGGGTATAAGGTGACGACGGCCCGCAACGGCAAGGAGGGGCTGGCCCTGGCAGAGAAGTTAGTCCCTGGGGTCATTATTTGTGACTGGAACATTCCGGGGGAAATCGACGGTCTCACCTTTTGCTATAGCCTGAAGCGCCACCCTACCCTCTACATTGCGTCGCTCTTGTTGCTCACCTCTCGCTACAGCAGCGCCGACCGCGTGACGGGGCTGGAAATGGGGGCCGATGATCTGCTCTCCAAGCCCGTGGACATCAACGAACTGAATGCCCGTGTCCGGGCGGGGCTGCGGCTCTACCAGCTCACCCAAGATCTCCGCCAGCAAACCCAGAGGATGGAAGCTGAACTGGCGGAAGCTGAAAGCTATGTGAGATCCCTGCTGCCCCCCGATCAAACCGAGAAAATTCGGATTCAGTCGCGGTTCTGCCCCTCCCAGGAACTTGGGGGAGACTGCTACGACTACTACTGGCTCGATCCGGACTATCTGGTGATGTACCTCCTGGATGTGTCGGGCCATGGGCTCGGATCGGCTCTGCTGTCCACCTCGGTGCTCAATGTGCTGAGATCGCAGTCCTTGCCCGATGTCAGCTTCTATCGGCCTGAGAAAGTGCTCCGTGCCCTCAACGAAACCTTCCCCATGGGGGATCAAAACCAGAAATACTTCACCATTTGGTACGGGGTGCTAAACCGCGTCAACCGCCAATTGCTCTACGCCAGTGCGGGGCACCCCCCTGCGGTGCTGATCTCCGTGGGCGAAGATCAAACCGTGAGTACGCTACGCCTCCGCACACCCGGTATGCCCATCGGCATGATGCCCGATGCCAAGTATCAGTGGCATCGCTGCCAAGTGCCCCCCAATAGCAGTCTCTACCTGTTTAGCGACGGTCTCTATGAGGTGCTCCAAAAAAACGACCAATACCTCGGGCTCGATGCCTTTATCGACCTCCTCACCCTGGCCCGCCGGGAAAAAAGCGTGGACTATATTTTGCAATCCGTCATCCATCGTCAAGTCAGTGCCACCGCCGCCGATGACATGTCCTTGATGATGATTAATATTGACTAGGCGAACCTGAGGTCGGGATCAGCCAAGGGCTTGAATCGCTAGACACCCGCTTCCGGATCCGACGCTCGATCCCCCTCTCCCACGGGGAGAGGGGGTTGGGGGGTGAGGTCTAACCGGGAATCAACCAGACTTGCGGCGGGGGTTCCTTTAGATCGCCTTCAGCAAGGGGAACCCTAAGGCCTCCCGCTGGTCGAGGTAGAGTTGGGCCACCCGACGGGCTAGGGCGCGGACTTGGCGAATATAGCGGGTGCGTTCGGTGACGGAGATGACGCCCCTGGCATCCAGCAGGTTAAAGGTGTGGGAGCATTTCAGAACATAGTCGTAGCTGGGCAGCACCAAGCCTCGATCCATAAGTTGCTCGGCCTCTTTTTGGTACAGATCAAAGCGCTGGAACAGTAGTTCTGGGTCGGAGGCTTCAAAGTTGTAGGTGGAGTTTTCAATTTCCGCCTGCATGTAAATGTCGCCGTAGGTGAGTTGGTCGTTCCATTGAATTTTGGCGATCGCGTCCACCTCTTGCAGGTACATCGTCAGCCGCTCTAGGCCGTAGGTCAACTCGATGGAGACGGGCCGACAGTCAATCCCGCCGCACTGCTGAAAGTAGGTGAACTGGGTGATTTCCATGCCGTCAAGCCAGACTTCCCAGCCCACGCCCCAGGCCCCTACGGCGGCATCTTCCCAGTTGTCTTCCACAAAGCGAATATCGTGGTCTTCGGGCTTAATCCCCAGCGCCCGCAGGGATTCTATATAGGTCTCCTGAATATTATCCGGCGACGGCTTGATCAAGACCTGGTACTGAAAATAATGCTGATAGCGGTTAGGATTTTCGCCGTAGCGGCCATCCGCCGGACGGCGACAGGGTTCGGCGTAGGCCACGGCCCAGGGTTCTGGCCCCAGCGCCCGCAGAAAGGTGTGGGGGCTTTTGGTACCTGCGCCTTTTTCGGTGTCGTAGGGTTGCACAATCACACAGCCCTGTTTGGCCCAAAAGTCATTCAGCGTGGCAATTACAGACTGAAAATTCACGGTATTTCCCCCATCCACACGGGCTAAGCCCATCACAGTACGTCACCCAGTTGCGGTGCCAGCTTTGTATTGTCCCTTAAATGTCAGCCCTTCAACCCTTCAGCCCTTCAACCCATGGGCTGACCCAGCCTCGCCCGGAAAGACTGATCACGGGATCGGCTGAGGATGGATAGCGGGCTTAGAACCCCAACCAGGCGAAAAAAGTTTGCTGCGTAACCAGTTCTAGCACCAGCAGGGCCACAAAACCCACCATGGCAAAACGGCCATTCAGCCGCTCGGCGTAGGCATTCCAGCCAAAGGCAGGGGCATCGGCCTCGGGGTTAGCCCCAGGGGGGCTGGGCTGATCAGCGGGGGAGACCTCTGGGGTCGGCGTGTCTGGGGTGGTCATGGTCAAGTCCATTACAGGCCAGACGCTATTGTAAACCTTAGACCTGATCGGAATTCAAGGATTGATCGAGGGTGGCGGTAAAGGTGGCCAGTTGGGTCAGTCTGGCCAGCATCTGGTGTTGGCGCTGGTGCCTGGTCTGGGGTTGACGAGCGGTCTGCAAAAAGGCCACATCCATCGCGATCAGCCGCAGAGCCCGGTTCATTTCGGTCAACAGCGGTTGCAGATGGGCGGCGTGGCCGAGGCTGAGGGGCAACACCTCCCGCTGAAAGGTCTGTTGTAGGGCCAAAAACTGGCCCTGCAAGGCACGGGGATCGGGGTTGGCCTGGTGGCAAAGGGCGCTCACGCTATCGAGATGATCTTGAAAAACTTGGCTGGGCCGAGACATGGGCAACGGGCAACGGCTACAGCGAAATCATAGAATATTTATGACAGATGTCGATAATTTGATAGAATCAAATCTATAAACCAAGTTCGTGTGCCCACCAGGGAGGCAGAACGTTGATCCACGCCACACTACATCAACTCAAGGTCTTTGAAGCCACCGCCCGCCACGGCAGCTTTACCCGCGCAGCGGAAGAGCTCTATCTCACCCAGCCAACGGTGTCGATCCAGGTGAAGCAACTCACCAAAGCCGTTGGTCTGCCCCTGTTTGAGCAAATTGGTAAGCGCCTCTATCTCACCCAGGCTGGGCAAAAACTTCTGGAAACCTGCCAGGAAATCTTCGGTGGTTTAGATCAATTTGAGATGGCCATTTCCGATCTCAAAGGTCTGAAACAGGGGCAACTGCGGCTGGCGGTCATCACCACAGCCAAATACTTTGTGCCCCGCTTGCTAGGGCCATTCTGCCAACGCTTCCCCGGAATCGATATTTCCCTGAAGGTGACCAACCACCAAAATATTCAGGAACGCATGGCCAACAACGATGACGATCTCTACATCATCAGTTCGCTGCCGGAACAGCCCGACCTCAACATTCATCCGTTTCTGGAGAACCCCCTCGTGGTGATCGGGCCAAAGGATCATCCCCTGGCGGGCAAAACCAAGGTGCCGATTCAGGCCCTAAATGGGGAGCAGTTTATTATGCGTGAACCAGGTTCTGGTACGCGTCATGCGGTACAAAAGCTGTTCGCCGAACATAATGTTGATGTCAAGGTGCGCCTAGAGTTGGGCAGTAATGAAGCCATTAAACAGGCGATCGCTGGCGGGTTAGGGGTCTCGGTCTTGTCCCTCCACACCATCATTTCCGAGGGCACCAATGGGGAGTTTGCCATTCTAGACATTGACCATTTCCCCATCGAACGGCAATGGTATGTCGCAAGTTTAGCGGGCAAACAACTCTCGGTCGTATCCCAGGCTTTTCTCACCTACCTGCTAGAGGAAAGCCATGCCATGGTTGAGAAATGTCTCCCGGGTATTAGCCTGTCTAGCCATAGGCAATCCCCTGCCAGCCTGTCCCTCCCGGTTGCCACCGATGCTGAAACCCAGCGCAACCGAGCCACGGTTAAAGCGGCTACTTCATAACATTAAGGCCTTGAATCACTTCTAGATCTTGGCCTGTGACAAGGGGAAACAAAAGGACGGTTCTCCATCTGCTATAACTGGATGCATATCACGACAATGCATCCATGTTTTCCTACGTTAAAACCACGATTCTTCCCTACCTAAAAACGGTCATTCTTCCCGCTCGACCGGTGCAACTCATCATTCAAACCGGGCTGAAGTGGGATCGAGACAATGTGCCTGGTATGGCCGCTGCCCTCGCCTATTATGCGCTGTTTTCCCTATTTCCTCTATTGCTGGTATTATTCAGCATCTTTGGCCTATTGATTGGGCCAGAAACCAGTGCTTTTGTCGTCATTCAGGATAGCGTTGAACGATTTTTGCCCGTAGAGGTTCATGGCTTAGTCAAGGAAACCATCATCGCGCTCAACCAGAATAGCGTCGGGGCAGGCCTCGTGGGCTTTGTCCTTTTGCTGTTTATGGCCAGCACCATTTTCGTGATTCTGAAGCGCTACGTGAATCAAATTTGGCAAGCCCCTAGTCGCGCCACTGAGGCCGGATCGCCGTTCAAAATGGCGGTATTTTTCGTGGTCAATAAACTCTCTGGATCCCTATTAGTTTTTGGAACGGCCCTCCTGCTCATCGCCTCCTTAGTCTCGAACATCGTCATCAAGATTATCTTGAAAACGATCACTGAATTTCAGGCCTTGTTTCCCTTTATTCAGATAGATGAAATCCAGTTAAGTCGAGGCTTGCAGGTGAGTTCATCCCTGTTTATTTTATCGATTGCCATTTGTATTTTGTTTAAAATTTTGCCCGCCGTTCGCCTGAGTTGGAACGATGTTTGGCTAGCGGCCCTCCTCACGGCATCAGCCCTGGTGGGCCTGCAACAACTGGTCAGCAACAGCGTGATCTCCATTGGATCTCGGTTTCTCTCCTATGGGGTCATTGGCAGCGTTATGATTTTGATGCTGTGGATTTTCCTGACCTGTCAGATTTTCTTCTTCGGCTGCGAATTGTCCTACGTTTATGCCCATTTATTTGGTAGCCGCCGCGCTCACACCCTGGGAAATTAGCCAAAGTGATCGCACTCTGGCAGGAAAGATTCGCCCTGAAAACCCCATGAACGATCAGACATCCTATGGAATCAAGTCGCTGGCAAGAATGGATCTTTGTGGCTGGGTATGTGTCCTTTTTGGTCGGCATCACCTGGCTGGTGCTGCGTCCTAACCCGAAAGACTAAGATGAACCTTGGTGGTAGCCCTGACAAACCACTAGGCTGGGGGCCGGATGATGGAAACCCCATAGGCTTGGGCGGAGAGAAACTGTTGGGCCGCGTGTTGCACATCGGCCTCGGTGAGGCGCTGGATGTGGCTGGGGTAGTGCAGACCATCGCTAATGTTGCCCGTGAGGGTGTGATAGAAGCCATAGAGTCCGGCCCGATCACTGGGGGTCTCGTTGGCAAAAATAAAGCGGTTGGCCACCTGGGTTTGCACCCGCCGCAGTTCCGCTGGGCTAACGGGGGTCTCGATCACCGCCTGAATGTGGTCGGCAATGGCCTGTTCCACCTGGTCTAGGTGGTCTGGGTTGAGTTTGGCAGACACCATAAACGTTCCTTGGTAGGCCAGGGTCATATTGCTACAGCCAATGCTGCTGACCAACTTGCGATCTTCTCGCAGGTCGCTGACCAGCCGGGAGGTGCGCCCTCGTCCCAACACGGAGGCCAAAACATCCAGGGCGTAGGTGTCCTCCAAGTCCACAAGGCCGGGGACGCGCCAGGTGAGGGTAAGGCGGGCTTGGGTGAGGCTGGGGTCGGTGTGGACGACCCGCTGAATGGTGGAGAAGGGTGGCTCTGCGTCATAGTCCAGCAGCGGTCTGAAGCGGTCTATGGAGGGGGTGCGGGGGCGCTGTCGCTGGGCCATAGCCTGTTCCATCCCTTCCGCCACGGTGGCAATCAGTTCTTCGACGGGCAAATTGCCCACGGCCACGGCAGTAATGCTCTGGGGCTGATACCAGGTGTCGTGGAACAGGTGCATTTGGTCGATAGCTAGGGTTTCAATCACCGCCGCTGGCCCCAACACCGAACGACGGTAGGGCAACCGTTCAAAGGCCAATTCCATGGATCGGGCGTAGGTGCGGCGACGGGGGTTGTCATCGGCGCGGCGAATTTCCTCCAAAATCACGGGCCGCTCCCGTTCAAAATCGACGGCGCTGAGGCGAGGGTTCAGCACCATCTGAATTTGCAGCGGGGCCAAGGTTCGGAAGTCTTGGGGGGCGGTGGTGATGTAGTACTTGGTGTAGTCCTGACTGGTGGCGGCATTCGTGACCGCTCCCCGCTCCTCAATGCGGCGCTCAAATTCGCCGCAGGGTAGATCGGTCGTGCCCTTAAAAATCATGTGCTCCAAAAAGTGGGCCATGCCGTTGATGGCATCACTTTCGACCGCCGACCCGACCCGTAGCCACAGGCTCATGTTGACCGCATCCAGGGGCATTTGTTCGGCAATGATGGTGAGACCATTGGACAAACGCCGCAGGGTGGGGGACACCAACAACGAAGAGGGATCAGCGGTTGCTGAGAGCAAAGCCATAGGTTAGGGGGGATAGCGCCCAGGGGCATACTCCGACCATCTTAACGACAGACTGTCCGCCTGTCTGGACTTTGTGTTACATTCCCTCGCATTTACAGGCCGAGGCGGGCCGAGGCGTGCCGAGGCGGAAGAGGCTGGGCCAGCGCCAGGGGCCGATACCTGATTGACTGGCAAAACTTACCAGAGCCCAGATTCCTCACCAGAACCCAGATTCCTCAAAGGGTCAGGAGACCTGCCCCCGACATGGCCTCAATGCGGTAGGGGCGCGGTTCCCGCACCCGGTGCAGAATCGTTTGTCAGCCAACCAGGGGCCGATACACCGTGGTTCTCCCGCCATGATCTGGGGGGCTCTGCCAACATTCTCCAAAGTCCGTGGCCCATGTTTGGGAAAGTATTGTAAATTTCGGGTATGTGGATTGGGGAGCCTACCCGTGAGCACCTGGATTAAGGAAACGGACATTGCCATTTATCTGATGCAGGGCGGCTATTGGATTTCCCGCATCACGAAGTACCCCTCCCAGAGCAATCCCAAGGAAAAGGTGGTCAATATCGCCAGCCTGAAGGCGTGGTTTGCCCGCGAAGACTATCCCCGCGCCATGACGGTGGCGATTGGCACCGCCGCCCCTGAACCCCAGCCGATGCCGCCACCGCCACCCCAGCCCGCCGTGGGCACCCCCCTCAGTTCCGCCACCAGTCGCATCAATGCCGCTGGCCTAGCCATCATCAAAGCCTTTGAGGGTCTCGCAACCACCGCCTACCCCGATCCGGGCACCGGCGGCGAGCCCTGGACGATTGGCTACGGCCATACCTCGGCGGCTGGCGACCCCAAGGTATACCCCGGCCTCAAAATTACGGCGGCTCAGGCGGAGGAAATGTTAAAGCGCGATCTCCTGGTCTTTGAACGGGCCGTCTCCCAGTCTGTGACCCGTACCCCCACCAGCAACCAGTTTGCGGCCCTGGTGTCCTTCACCTTCAATGTGGGGCCGAACAACCTGCGAACCTCAACCCTGCTGAACAAGCACAACGCTGGGGACACCGCTGGAGCCGCCGAGGAATTCCTCAAGTGGGTCTATGCTGGGGGCCGGGTGATGGCGGGCCTAGAACGCCGCCGCAAGGCTGAACGTGCCCTTTACCTGGGGCAAAATTACCAGGCGTTTTTGTAGTCCCCGGGCCTTCCCAGAGATAACCTCGGCCATGGGGAACGGGGGCGGCAACCGCCCAGATCACGCCCCTGGGCAGCTAAGGCACCTGGTTGGGGCAGGGTTCTCCGGCGGCAAAGGTGCTGATATTGGCGAGGGTGGTGTCTGCAATGTTCCTGAGTGCTTCCCGGGTGAAAAAAGCCTGGTGGGCCGTAATCACGACGTTGGAAAAGGACTGCAAAAGCTGAAAGGTATCGTCTTGAATGATGGTACCAGAGAGGTCTTCAAAGAATAGGTTCTCCTCCTCCTCGTAGACATCGGTGCCCAGGTAGCCAATTTGACCGGATTTAATCCCCTCAATCACCGCCTTGGTATCCATCAGCGCTCCGCGACTGGTGTTGATCAGCATCACCCCGGGCTTCATCTGGGCAATGGTGTCAGCGTTAATCAGGTGGTGGGTGGCGGGCAGCAGCGGACAGTGGAGAGAAATCACATCGGACTGGGCAAAGAGGTCAGGGAGGTCAACATAGGTAACGCCCAGATCCAGACAGGCTTGACTCGGGTGGACATCGTAGGCCAGCAGGCGGCAGCCAAACCCCTTCATAATTTGGGCAAAGCATTGGCCAATTTTGCCGGTACCGACCACGCCCACCGTTTTCCCGTGGAGGTCAAACCCCAGCAGACCGTTGAGGGCAAAGTTATCGTCGCGCACCCGGTTGTAGGCCCGATAGAGGCGGCGGTTGAGCATGAGAATCAGCCCCACGGCATGTTCTGCCACCGCATAGGGGGAGTAGGCGGGAACACGCACCACGGTGATGCCCAAATCCCGCGCCGCTACCAAGTCCACATTATTAAAGCCCGCACACCGCAGAGCCACAAGCCGAATGTTCAGATCAGCCAGCCTTTCCAAAACCTGGCGGTTCACCTCGTCGTTGATGAACACGCACACCGCTTCGGCCTCCGCTTCGCGAGCCAAGGACACCGTGGCGGGGGTCAAGCGAGCTTCGAGGAAGGTGAAGTCGTGGCCGTAGGGGGCATTGCTTTGCTCAAAGGACGATTGGTCGTAGGGTTTGGCGCTAAAAACAGCAACTTTCATGGGGCAGTGCGTCTATCTGGAGGGAAATCCGCCCCTAGCCTACCCCTAAACGACGGGCAAGGTCAGCCTAGCGATCCGTTTCCTAGCAATCCATCCCCTAGCGATCTGTCCCCTAGCGCTTTGAACCCCAGCGGCGTTGTTTGTGGCGAGCGAGGGTTTTGCGTTTGCGCTTTTCGATGGGGGTTTCAAAGTGGCGATTTTTCCGCATATCCGAAAAAATTCCGGCCCGGGAGACCTTGCGCTTAAATCGGCGTAGGGCTGATTCAATATTTTCGTCTTCTCCCAATACAACTTGGGCCATGGGTGCTCCTTAAACGTAACAACAATGGAATAAGGCCCAAACCCGATGGATGTTGCCTCGGGAATGGGGGTCAGGAGACCTGGCTCCTACGGGGACGCAGGTAGGGCAGGAGCCCCAGGCTGGGCAGAACAAGAGGTCAACACAAAAGGTCAGCACAAAGCTGCCCTGGGGCCATTGAGGTCTATCCCAGGGTTGGTGATGGGGTATCCCCCATGGTTTCGGATCATGCGCCTACCCCCCTGGGATTTCCTGGTTGTGCCCCTGTCCGTCCTGGGCGCTGTCAGCCGTTGGACGGACGGGGCGGCAAAAGGACAGAGGGCGTTAGCGGCGACGGTTGTTCCAGCCACCATCGGAGGGGCGAGATTCGCGGGGGCGAGCTTTATTGACCTTAAGATCACGGCCCATCCATTCTGCTCCGTCTAGGGCGCTAATGGCGGCATCTTCTTCGGATTCAGAGCCCATTTCCACAAAGGCAAAGCCCCGAGGGCGGCCCGTTTCCCGGTCGGTGGGTAGGCTGACGCGGCTCACGCTGCCATACTCGGCAAAGATTTCGCTAATATCCGCCTGGGTGGCATCAAAGGACAGATTGCCAACATAGATCGACATGGAATCATCTCCAAACAATGAAATATCGGGGCGTGCAGTTTTCTGGAGATGTACCTAGACCTAAGACAAATCTGACGCAGGCGGCAAGTCAACCATCAACTAACTGCGCTCAGCATATCACAGGGGTCAAACTTCTGCCGTTGGTGGGTGGAGGTCGCGCCCTGCGTCCTCCGACAAAAACCCCTCCTGCCAGGGGCAGAAGGGGCAGAAGTTCCTGAAAATCGTCACTACATCTATCATCTAGCCGTAGTGGGGGTATGCCCAGAGGGGTATGACCCATCGGTTCGCCCTAGCCATGGACGGAGGGGGCCGAAAATTGCTTATCCCAAATTTGGGGCCGTTCTTCAAGGCCGATATACCCCTGCTGCCGTGGCCCAGTATAGATTTGGGTGGGCCGGAAGATGCGGTTTTCGCCCAGTTGTTCCTTCCAGTGGGCCAGCCACCCGGCCACCCGGGCAATGGCAAAGACGGGGGTGAACAGGTCGGTGGGGATGCCCAGCTTGCGGTAGACCAGGCCGGAGTAGAAATCGACGTTGGGGTAGATGCCCTTGTGGCCGAGGCGTTCGGAGACGGCCTGCTCCATTTCGAGGGCGATGGCGTAGTATTCGTCTTGGCCAAATTTTTCAAACAGTTGTTCCGCCAACCCTTGCAGAATGGTGGCTCGGGGGTCTTTGACTTTGTAAACCCGGTGGCCAAAGCCCATGATTTTAGACTTTTCGGCCATGCAGCGATCCACAAAGGGACGCACATTTTCCACGGAGCCAATCTCCTGGAGCATGTCGATCACCTCTTCGTTGGCCCCCCCGTGGAGCGGCCCCGCTAGGGTACCCACGGCGGAGGCCACCACGGCGTAGGGGTCGGTGAGGGTGGAGGCCGTCACCATGGCGGAGAAGGTGGAGGCGTTGATGGTGTGCTCGGCGTGGAGGGTGAGGCAGATGTCGAAAATGCGGGCGGCCAGGGGGTCGGGCTCGCGCTCGTTCAGCATATAGAGGAAGTTGGCGGCGTAGTTGAGGTCATCCCGGGGCTGCACCGGGTCGTTCCCTTTTCGCATCATTTGGAAGGCGGCCACCATGGTGGGGATTTTGGCCAACAGCCGCACCACGGCCTTTTGGATGTAGATCGGGTTATCTAAGGCCCGCCGCGAGTAGAACAGGCCCAGGGCCGCCGCGCAGGCTTGCAGGGCATCCATGGGGTGGCCGCTCTCCGGGAAGCATTTCATCATGTCGCGAATGCGGTATTTGAGGCGGCGATGGTAGCGAATTTCGTATTCAAAGGCCTCCAGCTCGCTCTTGGAGGGCAAGCCGCCCCAGATCAACAGGTAGGCGGTTTCCACGAAACTGCTGTGCTGGGCCAGATCCTCAATCCGAATGCCCCGGTATTCCAGGATGCCCGTCTGTCCATCCACATAGCTAATGCTCGACTGGGTGGCCGGAACCCCTTCTAGGCCAGGTCTGTACTCACATACGGTCATAGATTCACTGCTCCCAATCGCTGATTCATGATTTCAACGGGGGTCTACACGCCGCCGTTATCCACGCTACCAAACCTCAGATTCCCCCAGGGGAAGGCCTCTACCCAGAGATTCGGGCTGGGGTGCCGCCCCCGGGTGGCCCTGTCAGAGTCAATCGTAACGTTCTAGTCTCAGTAGATCACAAACTCGCTCTATTGCCCTGATTTGGCCCTTACCCTAAATCCCTCTCCCAACGTGGGAGAGGGACTTTGAGCACTTTTCTAGATCCCCTCTCCCGACCGGGAGAGGGGCTGGGGGTGAGGGCCAAGCCCATACGAAGAGACATCTTTGTGATCTACTGAGTCTATTAAACCCCTAGAACTGACGGCGGGAAAAGACCACGGTGGCAATCAGCAGCAGCAGGGCGCTGTAGACCAGGCCATAGGCCAGGTGGGCCAGTAGGGTGAGGGTGTCGGGCAGCAGTTCCAGGCCGTAGACCGCAAGGTTGCGCAGGTTGAGCCGTTCTAGATCGGGCAGCACCAGGTACACCAGGTTGATCACCTGCTGGAGGCCCGGTTTTTCGCTGCTCTCGGCAAAGGCCACCAGATCCTGGGTGAGGTGGCCCATGAGGTAGACCGCAAAGGTGAGCAGGGTGGCCAACAGGGAACTGGTGAACACGCCAAACAGCAGGGCCACCGCCGTCAGCAGCATGGCTTCTAGCAGCATGAAGCCCGTGGCTAGGGCCAAACTGGCGAAGGAGAAGGAGGATCCCGTGGCCAGCAGCAGCAGGGTAAACATCAGCCCCAGCCCCCCCAGCAGCACCGCCAACACCGCCGACAGCCCCAGGTGTTTGCCCACGATGAACTCGGAGCGGCTGACGGGCTTGGCTAGCAACACCAGCACCGTGCGTTTTTCAATTTCTTTGTTGACTAGGCCCGTGCCCACAAACACCGCCACAATCACGCTGAGCAGGTGCATGGCCGCTAAGCCCAGGTCGAGGAGGATTTTTTGCTCGGTTCCGGCGGAAACCTGGGGCAAGAGCAGCGCCGCTGTTAGCATCACCAGGGCAAACAGCGCCATGAGATAGAGGACGCGATCGCGGATCACCTCCAGGAACACATTGCGAGCAATCACCACTATTCGAGACAACACCATGGGTCTGATCGTCCCTCTGCTGGACGGCGGATTACTCTGATTAGTGTATTAGTGTACGGGGTGCGTGGGCCAGGTTGATCAAGGTTGGCCCTGGTGGAGCGGCGCTTCCAACTGACAGCGCACCTGAGCCCAGGGGGTGGAAACGGCGGCAGCGGCGGGCATCGCGGGATCCGCGCTGGCGGCATCCGGGGAGGGGAAATTGGGGCGGGACGTTGCCCCGGTGCCACCATAGGCCGAAGGCTGGGCCACGGGCATGATGTCGCAGGCCTTTTCAAAATAGTAGCCCCCGTCGCGGGCGCTGGGGCCTAGCCACACCGCCTGAATATTCAGCCGATAGCCATTGCCCTGGGTGGTGGTGCCCAGATTTATCTGCCACAGGCTGCTTTCGGGGGAGGCGGGCTGGCTAAGCTGCACCTGCTGCTGGAGGGTCTGCCGTTGCCCCTGTAAATTCAGCAGCCAGCGCTCTACCCCCGGCCAAGGTTTGTTGTCAATTTGATCCTTGACCAAGATCTCCGCCTGGGTCAGGTAGCTGACCCCCGCCGACAGGGGCATGGCTTGGCCGGGAATGCGGTAGACAAAGGCACTGTGGTCAAAGGTATCGGAAATCAGGCTGGGGTAGTCGCGCAGCCAGGTTTGCAGACGGAAATAAAACTGAAACCAACTGCTGACCAGGAGGCTAAACCCCAACATCAGGGCCAAACTTTGACGCACCGCCGGGGAGGGGCGCTTCGGCTGCAATTCCCAACTCAGCAGGTTCGGCACGGCGACGACCAAAAAGGACATCAGGGGCCAGGTGATCAGCGCGGGCTGAAGCCATGCCCCCCCCCAAGACCCAAACAGGAAGAGGCAGAGAATCCCCCCGGAGACCCAGGGGCCAAGGGATAGGCCAAAGGGTTTAATGTTCTTGGCCTCGAAGGCCCAGCCCACCCCCAGGGCCAGGAAAATCCAGGCCAGGGTAGCCATCAATCCCACGGTGAACGGGCTAGCCCCTAACCCATAGCTGAGGCCCGACATCAGCCAGGAAATCAGGCTCATATAAATCACGGTGAGCCAGGAAAAGGCCGACCGAGGCCAGAGGGCGGTTTTGAGGCCGGTGACGTAGGATCGCAGGGGCGGGATCATGGCAGCACAACCTGAATCTGGAGAAACAGCAAAACACCAATGGCCGTGAAACTGAGGGCATTGGCCTGGAGGACGGCCAGGGTGTAGGTGGCGGTGCGGGATCGGGCGGCGGGGGGATCGCCTCGGCGGGAGACTGATCGGCGGCGGCGATCCGATAGACCGGGGGGATCGAAGGCCGGGGCCTTACCCAGCAGCAGCACCAGGATACTAAGGCTCTGAAGCTTGACCCAGTAGGTGGCAAAAAACACCACGATGGCCGCCACCACCATCATCACGGGCAGGACATCTAGCCAGGAATTGTCAAAAAAACGATTGAACAGGACGTAGCTCATCACTTGCTGGCGCAGGGCCGTAGGCAGCACCGCCTCCAAACTCAGGAAGGCAATCCAGCCCAGACTCGTGGTCAACAGGTTGATGGTGGCGGCATACTGCACGCTGGTTTGGTAGCCCAGGCGCAGGTGTTGGCGCAGCACCATCGCCTCCAGGGCAATGGCCACCAGCAACAGCATGGATTGAAACACGACGGCCTTGAGGGGGATTAACCCCAGATCCGCCAATACATCCGTAGGGGACATCGCAGGATTGGGTAATGAGTGGTTCTAAGGATACTGCTGACTGGCAAATTGGGCGTAGGGAGTCCCACGCTTTCGCTAGAATTAACCCTGAACTGCCCTCCCCCCCCACATTCCCATGGTTAGAACTGGTATTGGCATTCGCACGGCCCAACAAACCAACGAACGACTGACGGGGCAGGTGCATGTCTACGACGGCGAGGGCAAGGGCAAGTCCCAGGTGGCCCTGGGGGTGGTGCTGCGATCCATCGGGCTGGGCATTCAGAATTTCATGGAAAGCCGGGTGCTGCTGCTGCGCTTCCTCAAAGGCCCAGGCCGCACCTACGACGAAGACGCCGCCATCGAAGCCCTCCAGCGCGGCTTTCCCCACCTGATCGACCAGGTGCGAACCGGACGCTCGGAATTTTTTGGCCCCGACGACATCACCAAATTCGACAAACAGGAGGCCCAGCGCGGCTGGGATGTGGCCAAGGGGGCGATCGCCTCCGGGCTCTATTCTGTGGTGGTGCTCGATGAAATTAACCCGGTGCTCGATCTTGGCCTGCTGTCCGCCGAAGAAGTGGTGAAAGCCCTGCGCCGCAAGCCCGACCACCTGGAAATTATCGCCACCGGACGCGGAGCCCCCAAGCCCCTGCTCGACATCGCTAACCTCCATTCCGAAATGAAGCCCCAGATCCACACCTCCGGCATCCCGGGGCTAGAGGGCATCGAAATCTACACCGGGGCGGGCAAGGGGAAATCCACCAGCGCCCTAGGTAAGGCCCTCCAGGCCATTGGGCGCGGTATTAGCCAAGACCTCTCCCACCGGGTGTTGATTATCCAGTGGCTCAAGGGTGGTAACGGCTACACCGAAGATGCCGCCATTGCTGCCCTGCGGAAAATTTACCCCAACTTGGTCGATCACCAGCGCTGTGGCCGGGATGCCATTGTTTGGCGCGGACAGCAGCAGTCCATCGACTACGTGGAAGCGGAGCGGGGTTGGGAAATTGCCCGCACCGCCATTGCCTCCGGCCTCTACAAAACCATCATTTTGGACGAACTCAACCCCACGGTGGATCTGGAACTGTTGCCCGAAGAACCGATTGTCCAAGCCCTGCTGCGCAAACCCAAGGACACCGAGGTGATTATCACCGGGCGATGCCAACATCCCCCCACCTACTTCGAGCTCGCCAGTACCCACTCCGAGGTGTTCAACCACAAACACTACGCCGAGAAAGGCATTGACCTGAAGCGCGGCGTGGATTTTTAGCCTCCTGGCTAATCCCTCCGGCGACGACGGGGTTTCCTGATCCCCACCGCTGTTTTGAGGATCCAGCGCAGGTAGGGGAGATAGCCCAGCCAAACCCGGAGAGTGGCGTACTGCCGTTGCAGACGCAGGAGGCTTTCCTGGGCTGGGGAGGGGGCTGGGTTGGCCAGGGTGGCCAGGGTTTGGGCCAGATCTCGCTCCCAGATTGTCAGGTCATCGGCAAGGCTAGCCCAGACCCTACGCCAGCGCCGCAGCCGTTGTCCTAGGTAGATCCCCCCCAGGGCCAACCCAAAGTTCATCGCCACCAAGACCACTAGCCAACGGTTCACAACTGGATTCTAGACCTAAGATAAGTGGCTAGATCATAGCGGCATCGCGACATTTTCATCCGGTTCCGGCCCCCCTCTCCTCCCAGGAGCGAGGCTGGGGGTGAGGTCTGCCGGGGGCTTTGCGATCTTTTGCGATCTACTGAGGATGTCAAGGGGGAAGTCATGGTGCAGACGCTTTTAAAAACCCTAGAGGTGGATCCCCAGCGGGGCATTGACCAACCCTCCGGACGGCCCCACCTGCCCTACAAAACCCTGACGGCGGCCCTGGTGGCAGCCCAGGGTAATGCCTTGATTAAGCTGGCCCCCGGCCTCTATAGTGCGGCCTCGGGGGAGCGTTTTCCCCTGGCCATTGGCGACCGAGTGGTGGTGATGGGCCAGGAAGCCAGCCAGGGGGACGGCATTGTGATTACGGGGGGCGGGGCCGTGCCGGGGGATGGCGGCATCTCGGCGGCCCTGGTGGTGGAGGATCAGGCCCAGGTGCGCGGCGTCACCATTCAAAACCCCCAGGGGGTTGGGGTGCTGGTGCGCAGTGGGGTGCCCCTGGTGCGGGCCTGTCGGCTGCGCCAGTGCGGTCAGGCGGGGGTGCAGGTCATGGGGATGGCCAGCCCGCTGATTTTGCAGGTACAGGGCGACCAACTGGCCGGGGTGGGGCTGATGTGGATGGAACAGGCCAAGGGTGAAATCCGCGACTGCACCCTGCAAGGCTGCAACGTGGGCATTCACATTATCGGGGGGGCAGCCCCGCTACTGATGGACAACCAATGTCTGAACAATCAAACGGGGATGCGGGTGGCAGGGATTGCCAGCCCCGTGCTGCGCCGCAATCGCCTGGTGCAAAACCAGCAGTGGGGGCTGTTAGTCCAGGATCGGGGTTGTCCTGATTTGGGCCAACCTGCCGATGGAGCCCACAATACCCTGCGCTACAACCGCCAGGGAGATCTCCGCAATGATACGGGGCAAACCCTGATGACAGCGGGGAATGATCTGCTGCCCCAGGGCCTCGCTGGCCCCATTGCCCTGCGCCCCAGCCAGATTCCTGACCCGGTGGCCGTGCCGCCCCTGCTGCTAGATCGCGCCGAGGCGAGCCCCGGGGGAGAGGCAGAGGATCTCCCCCATCCGGTGGCCGCGCCTACCGTGGTCAGCCGTTTTGTCGATCTTCAGGGCCACTGGGCCGTCGCCTACATCGAAGCCCTTGCGGATCGGGATCTAGTCAAGGGCTTTACCGATGGCACCTTCCGCCCCAACGACACCATCACCCGGGCGCAGTTTGCCGCCCTCGTGGCCAGCAGCTATGGTAGTCGGCCCTTTGTCCGCCCTACCCGCGAGTTCTTGGATGTGCCCCCCGCCCTCTGGGCCTATCGGGCCATTGATCTCGCCCAGCGGCAGGGGTTTGTCAGCGGCTATCCCGACCAAACCTACCGCCCGAACCAACCGATGACCCGCGTCCAGGCGATGGTGGCGGTGACCCAAGGGTTGGGCTTGCCCGCCGCCCCGGCCAGCATCCTAGGCCGCTATGCCGACCGCGCCCAAATTCCTAGCTATGCCGTCACGCCGCTGAGTGCCGCCACCCTAGCGGGGCTGGTGATCCCCTATCCTGAGGCGGATTCCCTGCGGCCCCAGGTGGCCATGACCCGCGCCGAGGTCGCTGTCTTGATCTACCAAGGACTGGTGGCCCTTGGCCAAGCCCCCCGCATCCCCGAGACCAGCCCTACCCCAGCCCTGCCGATGGTGCAGGGAGCCTTTGCGGATATTCAGGGACACTGGGCGCAGGACTTCATCCAAGGGTTGCTGAACCTAGACCTGCTGCGGGGCCAAAGCGATGGCCAGTTCTACCCCGACCAAGCGATGACCCGCGCCCAGTTTGCCGCCCTGGTGGCTCGGGCCTTCAGCCCTCCTCCGCGTCAGAGTGGGGTGTCCTTCACCGATGTTGCTAGCGACCACTGGGCCATCAGCGCCATCCACATCGCTTGCCGAGGAGGATTTCTCGCAGGGTTTCCTGACGGCACCTTTGCCCCCAACCACGCCGTTTTGCGCCTGCAAGTGTGGTTGGCCCTGGTGAATGGCCTAACCCTGCTGGAGGGCCATACCGCCCCCCTCGATGTCCTCAACCGCTACCAAGATCGGGATCTGATCCCAGGCTATGCCCGGGCAGCGGTGGCCGTGGCAACCCACCTGGGCCTGGTGGTCAACCGCCCCGATCTAGCCCAACTCAACCCCCACCGCGCCGCCACTCGCGCCGACATCGCCGCCGCCGTGTATCAAACCCTGGTCTACCAGCGACGGCTTCCCCCGGTGAAGAATGCCTACATTGTCTGAGCCAGGGCCGAATCTAAGCCTAGAACCATCCCTGGTTGACTGACAAAGCTGGTTAGACCCCTATCCGTCGAAGGGTCAGAAAACCTGCCCCCTACATGGCCCAAATGCGGTAGGGGCGCGGTTTTCGCGCCCGACCCAGAATCCTGTATCCGTCATCTAGGAAACATCCTGCTTGACCGCTGATTGACTGACAAAACTTACCAGAACCCAGATTTCTCAAAGGGTCAGGAGACCTGACCCCTACAGGGCCTAAATGCGGTAGGGGCGCGGTTCCCGCGCCCGGTGCAGAATCTTTTGTCAGCCAA
>JAYKHF010000134.1:0-30485 GCA_035285305.1 Leptolyngbya sp. | reverse complement strand
CCGATCTTCAAGATGAAGCGATTAAGATTCTGAGACAAATTCGCCAAGGAAAACGGATAGAAACCTACGAGACTCAACGCCTTCACAAAAATGGGCGGCGATTCGATGTTTCCCTCACTATTTCTCCTATCTATGACGAAAATGGTGCCATCATTGGCGCATCCAAAATTGCTCGTGATATTACCCTTCGCAAACAAGAGGAACGTTTGCGCCAAGCGGCAGAATTGGCCCTCAGGGATAGTCAGCAGCAGTTTGAGTCATTTATGAGTCATGCCCCAGCCCTCACCTGGATCACCGATATTAACGGTGTGGCTCGTTATGCGAATTCTCGCTGGCTAGACTTTGTGGGACACACCGCAGAATCAGCCCTAGGACAACCCATTAAAGCTCTGTTTTCTCCAGAGGTCGCGCAAGAGCTGCTTCGGAACAATCAGCGAGTCATTGAGACCCAGACGATTCTTGAAACCATTGAATCTGTCCCGGCTCCAGACGGTGAAATTCATACATTTTTAATTTGTAAATTTCCGATTCATCAAGGTCAAATGATTACTGCCGTAGGCGGCATTGGCATTGATATTACGGAACGAACTAAGACCGAAGCCGCCCTCAAAGATAGCGAAATGCGCTGGCAATTTGCCCTAGAAGGGGCTGGCGATGGTCTATGGGATTGGGAGATTAAAACGAATCATGTTTTCTTCTCTCGACGGTGGAAAACCATGCTGGGGTATGAAGATCATGAGATTGAATCAACTATAGATGAATGGGATAGCCGCCTTCATCCCGACGATAAAGCCCAGTGCTACGACGATTTAGAACGCCACATCAAGGGCGAAACGGACATCTGCCAGAGCGAATATCGGCTGCGCTGCAAAGACGGCAGCTATAAATGGATTTTGGATCGTGGCAAGGTACTAGAGTGGGATGAAAATGGCCAACCTCTCCGCATGATTGGCACCCATACGGACGTGACTGATCGCAGAAGCTTTGAAGCCAAGCTTCTGGCTAGTGAGGCGACTAAACGGGCTATTTTGAGGGCTATTCCTGATTTGCTGTTGCGGGTGGGACGTGACGGCACTTGCTATGATTGTCTACTTCCCCAAGAATCTCAACATGGTGATCTGTTACCTATCAAACAGCATTTGTCTGAGGTCTTGTCCGCTGACTTGCTGGCTCAACAGCTTCAGGCGATCAAAATGGCTTTGCAGGACAATCAACCCCAAGCCTACGAACACCAGATTGATAAAAATGGCCATCTCTGCTACGAAGAAATTCGTGTTGTGCCCTCTGGTGCGGATGAATGCCTATTGATTGTGCGTGATATTACAGACCGAAAGGAGGCTGAGGCTCAACTGCGAGAGCGGGAGGAGGAATATCGTCTTCTGGTTGAAAATCTTCCGGCTGGTGTTGTCGTTCATGGGCCAAATAGCGAAATTATCGCCAACAATACTCGCGCTACAGCCTTACTTGGGTTAACGACGGATCAAATGCAGGGCAAGGCGGCTATTGATCCAGCTTGGTCATTTTTAGAGGAAGATGGCATTACCCCAATGCCCCTAGATCACTATCCTATTAATCGGGTATTAGCCTCTAGAAAACCGATTGAGAATCAAGTCATTGGCGTGCGGCATCCCGATGGCCATCGAGTTGTTTGGGTGTTGGCCAATGCCTATCCATTGTTTAGCGCCGATCAAACGCTGGATCGGGTGATTGTCACCTTTGTGAATATCACGCCTCAAAAGCAAGCTCAGTTTGATCTGATGACCAGTGAGCAGCGCTACGCCGCCCTAGCCGCCACTGCCCCTGTGGGTATTTTTCGGGCCGATCTGACGGGCAATAATATTTTTTCTAACAACGGGTGGTGTACATTATCTGGCCTTACCGTGGAAGAATCCTTGGGCCAGGGTTGGCTAAAGGCAATGCATCCCGACGATGCGGAGGCGGTGCTTGCCGCTTGGCAACAGGCCATTGACCATGAACAACCGTTCCAGCATGAACACCGTATGTTGCGCCCCGATGGTCGGGTGGTGTGGGTAGTCTCCCAGGCTCAAATTGAGCGGAATCTGGCAGGAGAGGTGATTGGGTATGTTGGTGTGCTTACGGATATTAGCGACCGTAAGCAAGCGGAGGATGATCTTAACGCAACTAAAGAACAATTAGAGCTGGTATTACAAGCCTCCTCGGAAGGGTTGTGGGACTGGAATTTAATCACTAACGAAATCTACTTCTCGCCCCGCTGGAAGGAAATGCTGGGTTATGCCGATCACGAACTCGATAATACCCTAGAGATGTGGCACTCTGTGATTTTTGCGGATGATGCCAAGGCGGCCCTTCAGTTGATTGAAGATTTTAATAATGGTGTGGCCGAACATTTTTCTGCGGTGCAGCGCTTCCATCATAAAAATGGTTCTACGGTGTACGTCCTCTCTAGGGCTGTCAATGTTAGGGATGATCAGGGGCAGGTGGTGCGGATAGTGGGTAGTCATCTCGATATCACCTCCACGATTCATATTCAAGAGGCTCTCAAAAACTCGGAACTCCAATTGAGTAGCATTTTGAATAGCTCCCTCGATGGTATCATGGCCTTTCGTTCGGTGCGGGATGATCAGGGTGAAATTATTGATTTTGAATGGCTGCTGAGTAATCCTACAGCCTGCCAAATGGTTGGTAAACGGCCCGAAGAGTTAATCGAAAACCACCTGTTAGCGGTGATGCCTGCAACCCGCGACGATGGCCTATTCGATCTCTACGTTCAAGTGGTTTCTACCGGAACGCCCATTCAGCGGCAGGTTCACTACCACCATGATGACCTCAATACCTGGTTTGAGACGGTCGCTGTGCCCCTGAGCGATGGATTTGTGGTGACATTTCGCGATATTTCCGTTATCAAAGCCTCCGAACAAGCCCTTCAGGAGGCCAATACAGCGCTGGAAACCCACGTCGAACACCTGCGCCAGCGCAATGATGAAATGACGATGCTGAGCGAAACCAGCGACTTTTTGCAGGCTTGCCGCACCCTAGAGGAAGCCTGTGCGGTGATCTCAACCCTAGTGGAGCCGCTATTTCCCCACTGTTCGGGCAGTTTTTATATCACTGCCGCCTCTCGCAATCGGATTGAGGGGGTGGCTAAATGGGGCGATATTGGCCAAATCCGAGATGAGTTTCAACCCCACGACTGCTGGGGATTGCGGCGCGGACGGTGGCACCACATTTCCCCTGAACGACCGGGGCTGCGCTGTAACCATGTGATGACGGCTTCCTCCAATCTCACCAGCTTGTGTATTCCGATGATTGCCCAAGGGGAAACTCTCGGTCTGTTCTACCTCGGTACCGATCAGCCTGAGGCCCTCAGCCAACCCAAGCAACAGTTGGCACGCACCGTAGCCGAACAGGTGGGATTGGCCATTGCCAACCTGCATCTGCGCGAATCTCTGCACAACCAAAGCATTCGCGATAGCCTGACGGGGTTATTCAACCGTCGGTATTTAGAAGAGGCGCTCGATACGGAACTGATCCGGGCTCAGCGCCATCGCTACCCCACCGCCGTAGTCATGATTGATGTGGATCACTTCAAGTCCTTCAACGATCAGTATGGCCACGAGACGGGAGATGTGGTGCTTAAGGAGATCGCTCAGGTGCTCAAGGATGGGGTGCGAGGGTCGGATATTGCCTGTCGCTATGGCGGCGAGGAACTGGTTCTGGTGCTGACGGAAACCTCCTTGCCCGACGCCGTGGCCAAAGCCGAGGATCTGCGGGCCGCCGTGCGCTGCCTCAACATTACCTACGGTGGAAAAACCCTCAGGCGCCTCACGGCCTCCTTTGGGGTCGCGGTTTTCCCTGACCACGGCAGCAACCAGGCCAGGGTGATCCAGGCGGCAGATGCGGCCCTCTACCGAGCCAAGGCGGCGGGTCGGGATCGGGTGATGTCGGCGGAAATCCGCTACGAGGCTTTGGCTGAGGGGGGCTAGCCTCGCTCCCGGCACCCCAGCAGGCCGCCCTGCGAAGCTCAGGGGGAGATCATGAAGCCACCTGCTGATTCAGGCTCCAGTTGTAGGGGAGGTAGCGAACGGTGGCGGTTTTCGGAACCTGGGGATTGTACTGGGCCACGTAGGCGGCAATGGAAGGGGACACCGTTAAGAAGTCCTCCTTGTACCACTGAAAGATTTTGCTGCAATAGAGAATATTTCGGTCGGCGTCGTAGCGCACCTTGTCAGGGTGGTTCAGAAAACGTTGGGCATCGGTATCCAGTTGGGCTTCCACAATGGCGGGGAGGTAGGCTTCGTTGCGCAGGATGGGGCAGCCCAGGGAGGCACAGACCAGGGCAAAGTGAATGCGCGGATCGCCAAAGATGGCGCGTAGCTTGTGGTGCTCAATGCGGTTCAGGCTCAGCGTCTCGCCGTTGACTTGGTAGACTGGGCGGCTGAGCAAGGCCAAAAGCCCTAGCCAGTTAGGGATGCCGAGGATTTTGGGCCGAATCGATGCAATCGGGTAGCGCAACAGCACTTCCTGCACCATCAGGGCATTGTAGAGATTGAGCCAAAAGGCCAAATGTTCTTCGGAGGGGAGATCCGCCACCGCCACGGTTTGCAGTTCCGCCAGCCAGTCTGTCAGCAGGGTCATGGATTCTTGCCGCCAGCGACCATAGTTGACCAGGCCTTGGTCATCCACGTAGGCTTGCAGCATAAAGTCCCAGGGAGCAAAGGTGAGCATAGGGCAGGTTGGGAACTTTGAGAAGAATAGGACTTCCCCCAATCTTACCTAACCCCCCGAGAACCGATCCCAGGCGTTGTCAAGAACCTTGGCAGGACTGCCCTAGCGTAGCTCTAAGTCTAAGCCTTCCCGGCGACTGCGGAGGTCGTAGTACAAAACCCCCTTGACGGCTTGCCAGAGGGGCAAGATCACCATGCTACCGGCCAAGCTGAGGATGAAGCCGATTCCTTGGCTGATTACCATAGCGGTCAAACTCTCGGGCACAAAGGCCAGGAGAATGCTGGGCAGCGAGTTGGTCACAAAGAGGACAGGCACCTGAATCAGGAAGGTGGCTAAAAAGACAATCTGGATACGCCCAATGGATTTCTGGGTCAGATCCCAACTGCGGCCAAGGCTGCTGCCCGCGTCTTGGCTGGGTTCCACCGCCAGCACCACGTCGGGGATGAACAGGTGGGACACCACCCAAATCAGCCCTAGGAGGAAGATGCTGAGCCCCAGCATGATCCCCAGAATCGACCCCACAATGCCCCCCACGGTGCTATTGGTCAGAGCCCCCAGAATGCCACCCACCACCAAGCCCGAACCAACCCCCACCAAGGTGGCCACCAGGGCGGCCACCAGATAGGTCGCGAAGAAGACTAGGGCCAGGAGAAAGCCCAGCAAGAGGAATTGGCCCAGTTTGGGATTGAGGGCACGGCGCGCTTCCAGGGAGGTTTCGGGCTGGTTGATCAAATCACGAAACGCCAGCCGCCCGATCACACTGGAAATCATGGTGTATTTGGCCACACCATAAAACAGCGGCAGCAGCCCCAGGGCGGCCCCCAGTAGCCCCCCCAGCAGGGCCAGGGTTTCGCCGCCCATGGCCCCCAGCCCCCCAGCCAGGAGCGCCACCACCAGCGCCAGTCCTAGGAAGCCCCCGAAGATCCATAGGGTGGCCAGGGCCGAGAGTTGGAGATAGGTTTTGAAGCGATCGCGGTACAGCCGCAGGGCTGCACTCACCACATCGCCGGGGTTTAGGGGGCCGAGGGGGCTACTGGAGGAATCCGAGAAACTCATAGGGAAAACCAGTGAACGCGAGAACCATTCCCATTGGCTGTTCCACGGGTAGAAACACCAGGGCTAGCCGCAGACCTTGAGCCTAGCCTACACTGCGGTTGGGGGCTCCATTTTTCCCAATTTCTCCATTTTTCCCAATTTATTGCATGAATATTCAGCGTTGGATGGCTCGCCGCGAGGCCAGTTGGCGACAATTAGAGGCCCTACTTCAGCGGGCGGAGAAAAAGGGACTGAATAGTCTCTCTGGGGCGGAGGTGCGTCAGATGGCTAGTCTGTACCGATCCGTGTCAGCGGATTTAGCGCGGGCCAAAAGCAACGGGGCGGGGCCAGCGGTGATTCAAGACCTACAGCAGATCACCAGCCGGAGCTACCGCCAAATTTACCAAGGATCGCGGCGGCAGGAATGGCAAGCCGTCCTAGACTTCTACCGCTACGGCTTCCCAGAAACGGTGCAGCAAACCTGGGGGTACATCGCCATTGCCACCGCCCTCTTTGGCCTAGGAGCCCTGCTGGGCTGGTGGTTCGCTTGGCAAGATGCGGCCTTTCTCACCCTAGTCCTGGGCCAAGGGTTTGTGGAATCGGTCAAAACCAGCCAGGAACTCTGGACGGTATCGATCCTGGGTATGGAACCCGTGGCCTCCAGCCAAATCATGATCAACAACATTGGCGTGTCCCTATGGGCCATGATCGGCGGCATTGCGATGTTTATGCCCAGCATCCCCCTGCTAACGCCACCGGGAGCCTTTACCATCTACCTGCTGGTCTTGAATGGGATCATGATTGGCTGTGTGGGTGTCCTGGTGGCCCAGGCAAATTTGGCTTGGGATCTGTGGGCCTTTGTGTTCCCCCACGGAGCCCTGGAGTTACCCGCCATTTTCATCGCTGGCGGGGCGGGACTGCTGCTGGCTCGCAGCATCCTCCTGCCGGGATCCTACCGTCGTGTTGATGCCCTCCGCATCCAGGGGCTTCAGGCCGTTCGGCTCCTCTATGGCGTCCTCACCCTCCTGGTGATGGCGGGCTTAATCGAAGGTTTCTTTTCCCCCCAAACCTGGATCCCTAACGGCCTGAAGTATGCGGTGGGTATCGCCCTGCTGATCGGGCTGGTACAGTACTGTCGTCGCCAACGCCCAGCCTAGCCATGGCCTAGGGTGAGGGCGGGGATGCAGACCCTAGGGAAATCCCTAGAGCTCGCAGCAGGGCGATTTCCAGGGCACGCAGGAGCGAAAACCGAGGCTGAGGCTGATGGAGGGCTGGCATGGGATCCACCAGAATCGTAAACAGCCCCAGGCGATTTCCCGCCAGCACGTCGGTGAGCAGCCGATCCCCCACCATGGCTACCTGCTCTGGGGGCAAATCCATGGCCTCCAAAGCCTGCCTAAGCTTGCGGCGAGAGGGTTTGCCGGCGCGGGTGAGGTAGGGCACTTCCAGGGCTCCGGCAATGCGTTGAATCCGATGGTGGTTGATGTTGTTGCTCACCAGCCAGACCTCGCCCACCGCCTTGATCCGGGCCATCCACGCGATGAGGTCAGGGTCACTTTCCGCCTGACGCAGGGGCACCAGGGTATCATCCACATCCAAAATCAACCCCTTCAGGTTGTGGCGATGCATGAGATCAGGGGAAAGGATAAAAATATTTCCCCCGAGAACCAAGTCAGGCTGCACCAGGCTAGACCATACCATCACCAAAACCTATTCCCCATGCGTATTGGTCGGGAGCTTGCCCGCCGGATCTCAGTCCTCGTTTCAGCCCTCGTTTCAGCCCTTGTTTCAGTCCTAGTTGTTGTTGAACGTCGCTCGAATCGCGCTTTTGGCCGCCTCATGCTCCGCGAGGGTGCGGCTGAAGACGTGGGTGCCATCGTAGCGGGCGACAAAGAAGAGATAGTCTGTATCCTCTGGGTTGAGCACGGCTTCTAGGCTAGCCTTGCCGGGACTGGCGATGGGCGTGGGCGGCAGTCCAGGGTTGATATAGGTATTGTAGGGCGAGGGGGTACCCACCTGAGCCCAGGTTAGGGGTTGTTCGGGAGTTTGGGTAATGCCGAGGCCGTATTCCACGGTGGGGTCGGCCCCGAGGGGGATGTTCTGATCGAGGCGGTTGGTAAACACTCCGGCAATGGTGCCCCGCTCCTCCGCAATGACGGATTCCTTTTCCACAATGCTGCTGAGTGTCACCCAATCCAGCAGGGACAGGTCGTTGACGTTGGGGTCATAGAGGGGCAGGGCCGTGGTCTCAAACTGCCTCAACATAATGTCGCGGACTTGGGTCGCCGTGACCCCTTCGGCGGGCAGTTGGTAGGTATTGGGGAACAAAAAGCCCTCTAGGTGAGGGAGGCCATCGGGCAGCCACGGGAATTGGTCGCGGGGAATATCCTCCACGACCGCCAGAAACTCAGCGGCGGGGAAAAAGCCTTCCTGCTCAAAGTAGGTGGCCATCTGGCCTAGGTTCCAGCCCTCGGGAATGGTAAACGTGGTCTGTACCACCTGCCCTGTCCAGATGATTTCGGCAATGTCGGTCATCGAACGGGTGGGATCCAGGGCATAGGTCCCCGCTTGAAATCCGCTCCCGGGGGTCTGCCTTGCTTGCCAACGGGACCATAGCTTCCAGGCTAGGGCCGACCGAATCAACCCGGCCGCCTCTAAATCTTGGCCAATCTGCTGGCCGGGGGTGCCGGGGGGAATTTGGATTTGTACCGTTGGGTCAGCGCTGAGTTCAGTGGCGTCCACCACGGGGCCTGTGGCCCAACTCCACCAGGCCCACCCCTGCCAAGCCGCTATTCCCGCCGCCACCGGCACCATGAGGCCCAGAAAGCCTAGCCTCACCCATTTAGAACCCTTTTCAGAACCCTTCGCGTTCGCCATAGTTTTGGGATTGCGTTGCTGTGTGTCACCAAGAATCTACGCCCCATCGCCCATGATTCAGATTGGCATGGCCAAGGCTGATCAGAGGGCTAGGCTTGGGAGGAATGTCCTAGGGATTGCCCCCTGTTCAGGTATCCCCTAGTCGTCTAAAACATCGAAGAGCTTTTCCTCTAGGCTATCGCGAATGGCCTGAAATTCCTCAGGGGTAACGATGGCGAGGGTGCCCTCAGCGGTGCGATAGGCAAAAATCAGCAGGGGTTCTACGGGAGTACAGAGGATATATTCCTGCTCCTCGTGGAAACAGGTGGCCAGGACTTGAAACTCCTCTGCCATCGGCTCCCCCGTTTCGTCTACTTCATCCAGTTCTAGGGTGAGGCAGTTTTCTTCCTCCACCTCGGGGAGTGCGCCAGCGGCGGTGAGGGTAATCGCCGTGCGTTGAAGCGTCAGATTATGCTCGGCCAGCACAGCCTTAGCCGTGGGAAAGACCTGATCAATCTCCTCATCTTCAATGTCTAGGAGCACCCCATCCTCGTCGTCGTCCTCCTCCTGCCACACGAAAATTTCGATCGGGGCATCGAGGGGTAACAGCAGCAAATACTCGCGCCCATTGAGGTCAAAGCGCTGTTCTACTTGGCAGGGCAGGAAGCGACCTGCGTCATCCGTGAGGACAACGGCTGAGTCATCAAAGGCTTGGGTATCGTCCGCCATGGAGGCTACTCTATCTATGCTGGATGGACAAATTACGAACAACGAACCTAAGAACATTCAAAAACGGTGTTATCAGGATATCCCATCCTGTTCCGTCCTTGGCCATTCATCGAGCCAGCGCTGCAAAATTAGGGCGGCGGCCTTACGATCCACGAGTCCTTTATCGGCTTGGATGGATTGCCCCTGCTGCCGAATCAACGCCTCGGCTTCGAGGGAGGTAAACCGCTCGTCCACATACACAACCGGGAGATTCAAGGCTTTGGCCATCCCGGTGGCCATCCGGCGTACCTGCTTGGCTTGGGCACCCTCCTCCCCCGCCACCGTTAAGGGGAGCCCGACCACTAGCACCTCGGCTTGTCGATCCTGCACGATGACCGTCAACTCCGCCACCACTTGGTTGAAGGACTGGCGATAGATAGTGGTTAATCCCGAAGCCATCAGCCCCAAACGGTCACACCCCGCCACGCCGATGCGTTTGCGGCCAATATCAAGGCCAATGGCCGAAATCCCTGGCTTCGAGGATGGCCTCAAGGGGCGGTACCTCCTTATCCCTCGCCCCCCTCGGTGGGCTGCCGAGGGCTGGGCTGCCGAGGACGAGAGCCTTCAGGGCTGTCGGGGGGATGATCCGTGGCCCAGGTCATGCGTCCAGGGATGGGCTTGCTCGCCGGTTGCAGGCCCGTAAACACGTCGGACAGTTGCAATCCCTCTAGGGAGATAGGCTTACTCTCCCGCACCTTGTGCCAGACAGAACGGGACATCAGCAGGGTGTGGGACTCCGGCACCGCGTCCATCTGGGTGAGGCATTCCTCCCGTTCCGGCTGGTAGTCCCGTGAGGCGAGGTGGAGGGGCTGGGCTGGGAAGGGTTGCAGGATTTTTGCCATCTGGATCATCAGCTCTGGATACAGCCAGGTGTAGGCTGGATGCACCGTCAAATCGGCGGTGTGGGGCTGACGGCCATCGCGGCAAATGGTGAGCTGAAATTGGCCAATGGCGGCCTTGCGCTGCTGTTCAAACACGTAGGCGCTCACGGTTTCCAGATGGTTCACCAGGCGATCTAGGGTGGCATGGGCAGTCCCCATCACCCCGCTTTTGAAATCTTGAATTTGGTGATCAAACACCTGGCGCACCAAGGGCGGCATGGAAGCCGTATTGAGCTGGTAGAGCAACTGGGCATCGGCGTTGCTAACGGGCAGCAGGTTCGGCAGATCGGGCTCCCGCTGGGCTAGGGTGGCAATGGCCTCCGAGGGCAGCGACCAGTAGGTGGTTTGGGCCAGGGGCTGAAACCCGTTGAAGCGGTAAAGGGAAAGGGCGGTGGTGTGGTTGACGTTCACCTCCAGCATCCAGGTGCGGGCTTCCCAGACGGCTTCAAAACAGTGGCGTAGCAACCGCGACCCCACATCCATATAGCCGGTAATCATCAACTTGGCGGCCATCGCCCGGTTGACCACCACCCGTTCCACCTGCCAGGTGCTGCGGGTGCGGTTGAAGGGCGTGACCTGAATAAAACCCACCAAACACCCCTGGCGCTCGGCCACAAAGGTGAGGGAGGCCCGCGAGACGGAACTGGGCATCCAACTCAGCAGCTTGAGCGGGGCGTACCAACGACGCTGGTGATCTAACCAAGACATCACCGACGCCGACGAAAGATCATTATCCCCGGCATCCAAATCGTCCGGCTGCCACTGCATGAGATCGTCAAGATCGCGATACTGCAAGGGCCGCACCGTAAGCATTGGGCCTGTTGTCGTCATGCGGGCCATAGCCAAGACCGTAGGAGACCAGTGTATGCGCCTATCTTAGCCGGTTTTACCGATTTCCACAGCCCTGGAGCCCCAAAGGGATAGGACGGGTCAACGGGGGCTGGGTCGTAGCCAAGGCAAGGCCGCAGGTGACCGATCAACCGGATTTATGGCGGCACCTGCTTAGATCACTTATGTTTACAAAACTTATAATTTAGGGCACGATTTCATCATTAGACCCAAATTTATCGGTTCCCCCTAGTCCGTCGCCCTAACGGCCCTTTTCCCCCTTCTGTACGCGGTATCTGAGATTCACCATGAGACGCCTTTTGACGATTGAACGCTATTGCCTATACGGACATTTGGTGGCCATGGCCTTTGGGCTGGCCGGATTGCTCTGGGTGGTGCCTCACCCCGGTCTATTGGACTATCTGCCCGCTGGACATACGATGTTTCGCTGGAGCATGGCGGGGGGCGGCGTTGGCTACATTTTGTTGGGCACGATGGCGGTGGCGCTCTACGGCTATCGCACCCTGGGGCTGAAGGCGGTTTTGGCCTTTGCCGCCGCTGCCATTGGGGTTTCTCTCTCCAGTGAATTACTGGGCACCAGTACGGGGTTTCCCTTTGGCCACTACAGCTACTTAAACGGGCTGGGCTATAAAATTGCGGGCCTGGTGCCCTTTACGATTCCGCTCTCCTGGTTTTATTTGGGGCTGTCCTCCTACCTGCTAGCCCGCAGTGGCTTGAAGGCGACCGGGGCTCAATCGGTTCAGGCCGAATCTAGCTACGGCTGGCTGCGTACCCTAGGGGCCATCTTCCTCGGTTCCGTGCTGCTCACCTCCTGGGATTTTGTCCTGGATCCGGCCATGAGCCAAACTGACCTGCCCTTCTGGTATTGGCATGAGCCCGGGGCGTTCTTTGGCATGCCCTACCAAAACTTTGCGGGCTGGCTCGGTACAGGGGTGGTTTTCATGTCCGTGGGCCTGGGGCTGTGGCGGGCTTTGGGGGTAGGAACCGAGCCGCCCAAATCCGTGACGGTGCCCCTCATGGTCTACACCGGGAACTTTGCCTTTGCCACGGTCATGAGTCTGGGGGCTGGCTTCTACGTGCCCATCGCCATGGGGCTGATCACGGGGCTGATTCCCGCTATCCTCTGCTGGCGCACCGCAAACCAGGGCGATGCCAACCTCGACGGCGACGGGGCCTTGGATACCGCCATCGTGCCCCCGGCCAATGCGGCCCTCAAGTAAGCCCTCCAGGAGTTTGGTCTATTGTCTTTGTTGCTGTCGTCCTTTCCCGGATTGAGTGGACTGGTGCTGCTGCTCATCGTCCTTCAGTTGCCGATGATGGCGGTGCTGCTGTCGAGGCTGATCACTGGCCCCCTGCGCCGCCCACCCCTGGCTCCCCAATCGGCCACGCTAAAGGAACTAGGATCCGTCTCCGTGGTGGTGCCCACCCTAAACGAAGCCCAGCGGATCGCCCCCTGCCTGGAAGGGCTAACCCGCCAGGGCTACGAACTGCGGGAGGTGCTGGTGGTGGATAGCCGATCCACCGACGGCACCCCCGATGTGGTCGCCACCTACCAGCGTCAGGATCCTCGCATTCGCCTGCTGACGGACGATCCGCTACCGTCGGGATGGGTGGGGCGTCCCTGGGCGTTGGACTATGGCTTTCGCCAAACCTCCGCCGCTAGCACCTGGGTTTTGGGCATTGATGCCGACACCCAGCCCCAGCCCGGACTCATCGCCGCCCTGGCACAGGCCCTAGATCGGGAGGGCTATGACTTGGTCTCCCTCGCCCCCCGGTTCATCCTCAAAACCCCTGGGGAACTGTGGCTTCAGCCCGCCCTGCTGATCACCCTGATCTACCGCTTTGGCCCTGCCGGAAATCGCGGCGCTCAGCCCCAGCGGGTGATGGCCAATGGGCAGTGTTTTATGGTGCGCCGATCGCTCCTAGAGTCCTTAGACGGTTACACCTCCGCCCGGGCCTCCTTTTGTGACGACGTGACCCTAGCCCGCAACGCCGCTGCCCAGGGGGCCAAGGTTGGCTTTTGGGACGGTAGTCGTCTCCTGAAGGTGCGGATGTACGAAGGCATGGCTGAAACCTGGCAAGAGTGGGGGCGTTCCCTGGATCTCAAAGATGCCGCCACCCCCGCACAAACCTGGTGGGATGTGGCCTTTTTGGCCCTGGTGCAGGGGCTCCCTTGGCTGCTGACTCCGGTGCTGTGGGCGATCCAAGGACTGCATCTGGTCGAATGGTCACTGGCATTGCAGATCTTGCTGGCGATGAATGGAGCCTTGCTATTGATGCGCATCGGGATGCAGGCCGCTATTCTATCCGCCTATGACCTCAGTCAAGCCCAAGGGAAATGGGCCTTTTGGCTCTCCCCTCTGGCGGATCTGGCTGCCGTCTATCGCATGGCCCAATCCGCAGGGCAACGGCCTACCCAATGGCGCGGACGACAGTATCCCGCCTCAGATGCGCCTTGAGGCCACCTATGACAAGTGCCAGGTTGTGAAGGGATGGCGGGCTAGATTGGAGTTGCTATAGCGCCCATCGTAGGTGACTTCTTCCCCCACCCAGTCGGGCAAATGGATGGGTTGGTTGGGCGTGACAAGCTCAACTTCCGCCAGAATCAGTCCTGCGTTCGCCCCGAAAAATTCGTCCACTTCCCACACCACATCGTCGATGGGCAGGCGGTAGCGCACTTTCTCAACCAGGGACGGTTGGCAGAGGGTGGATAGGATGGTTTCCGCATCCTCAAGGGGAATAGGATACTCAAATTCGGGGCGCACCATCCCCACCGCTGGCCCCTTCAGGGTGAGATAGCCCTGATGACCAGCGACCCGTACCCGTACCGTCCGAGCATCCTGGGTCGGAATATAGCCCTGACGCATCCGCTGACCTGGATCATCCGTTCGCCAAGTGTCACGGGTCACTAAAAATTTCCGCTCGATTTCCTGCCCCATGGGTATGCCTGAGTTCCTTTATGGTGTCAGCTATGGTGTCAGCTATGGTGTCATCAGCTGATTATGGAGGTATAGAAAGGCCTCGATCGCCCTCCTGTCGGGCTGGGCCTCCATGGCTCCGGGCTGGGTGGCCGTCAGGGCTCCGGCGGCATTGGCATATTGCACCGCCTCCCGCAGGGTATCCTCGTGGTCGAGTAAGGCCAGCCCTTGGCCATCCAGTTGATGCAGAAACCCAGCCAGAAAGCTATCGCCAGCCCCGGTGCTGTCTTCGCAGTCCACACCATAGGCCGGAACATGGCCGCAATGGGTGGCCGTGGCATAGTGGCAGCCGTTGGATCCATCGGTCAATAGCACCAGTTGAGCCGAGATCCGATCACGGATGGTTGCCGCCTCGGCTGTCTGAAACAGACGGTTCGCTTCCCCACGGTTCAGCTTGAGGATATCAACCCCCGCCACAAACGCCTGCATGATCGGTAGAGCCTGATCGGGCTGGGGCCAAAAGACAGGACGCCAGTTCAGATCAACCACCGTCGTTACCCGATTCTGCCGAGCCCAGGCAAGGGCCGTGTGCATACTCTGCCCCATGGCGGCGTAGGCCAACCCCAAGGTGCCCATCACGAGGTACTGAACCGACTCGAACCCCGCAAAATCAAGCTGGGCCGCATCGAGGTGGGCATCCGCAAAGGCGCTTGGGTCGGGCAGGCTAAAACCCACAAATGTGCGCTCTCCCTCGCCGTCCCGATGCACCAAAACGACCCGGGTTGGATGGGTGTCTGTCCATTGCAGCCCCCGGAGATCGACCCCAACCGCCTGAAGGACGGCTTCCACCTGGTGCCCCTGGGGGTCATGGCCGAGGCAGGTGAGGAGGGCCGTTGGGGTGCCGAGCTTGGTTAAGCCAGCGGCCACATTGGCCGGAGCCCCACCGGGGTGATCCGTCCAAAAGGGAGCCTGGGGGGCTTGACCATCGCAGCGCTCAAAAATTCGGTCAATCAGGGCTTCGCCCAAACAAACTACCCGTGGGGCCATAGTGCATGGTGGTCAAAAATTACCCTAGGGCTCAGGATACCCGCCGCAGAACATAGTCGGCAATATCTTGCAGGGCCTGTTTGGAGGCGGAGGCAGGCAGGGTCGCCAAACAATCAACCGCCAACCGAGACTGCTCAGCGGCCAGATCCCGCGACCGTTGAATGCCATGACTGCGATGGATCAGTTCAATGGCCTGATCGAAATCCGACGCTTCGGAAAACTCGCGCTCAATCAGGGTGGCGAGGAAGGGGTATTCGGCCATGGCGTAGAGGGCGGGGGCCGTGAGGTTGCCGCTCCTGAGGTCGGAGCAGGCGGGCTTACCCAACACCTCATCGGAACTGGTGAAATCAAGGATGTCGTCCACAATTTGGAAGGCCAGCCCTAGATAGCGCCCGTAGGCATAGAGTTGGTTGATGGCGACTTCGGAAATGTCGCTCAGTACCCCCGTGGCCTTGGCGCTGTTCGCGAGCAGGGAGGCGGTTTTGAAATAGCTTTTTTCCAGATAGGCATCGATGGAAAGGCTGGTATCAAAGCGGTTTAACCCCTGCTGGATCTCCCCCTCGGCCAAATCCATAATCACTTGGGACAGCAGTTTCACTACCCGCAGATTATCCAGATTCGCCAAATACCAAGAGGATTGGGCAAACAGAAAGTCTCCAGCGAGTACGGCAATGCGATTGCCAAAGCGACTGTGAACCGTGGGCACCCCCCGACGCACGTTGGCCTCGTCCACCACATCATCATGGACTAGGCTGGCGGTATGGATCATCTCGGTGATCTCCGCTAACCGTCGATGCTTAGGGGTAATCTCCTGATCCGGCAGGGTGGCCCTGGCCAGCAGCAGCACGATGGCCGGACGAATGCGTTTGCCCCCAGCCCCAAAGAGATGCTCAGCGGCAGCGGACAGAATAGGGTGCCGTGCCCCCACTAACCCCTTGAGGTTTTGGGTGAGGAGGTCAAGATCGGTCTCAACCGGCGCGAAAAGGGAGGTTACTGAAGTCATGGACTGCCGAGGAAGGCGAGTATGGTTACGTTTTTTAACATAGTCTACCGTTATTTTAAGCTAACCCCTAGGAATGTGGCAGACCTCAGCCATCGTTTTGGCAGCGGGTTCTGGCCCTAGGTCTAGGGAGAATTTCCTGAAAAATAGGCTAAACGGGCTAAAAATCAGCCCTTGCCCAGGGTTCTAACCCCTAGGCAAGGGGGGATTCTCAGCAAGCCCCTAGGGCGGTCAATCTCTGGGATGGCATTCTTCAATGCCGCGCCCAGTCAGGGAAGGGCGTGTTAGGATACGGTTAAGACTTTTCTCAGGTAAGCGGCTCAAGGTCTATTAGTTTTCCACCGCCACTGGGTTGACATCGGATAACTTGGGGATTTCCCATCCCGCAGGTTTTCGCGACTAAACTGGCTCACCGCCCATTGATCTCAGTCGTTGCTGATCGATGAGAGGGGGCTCAGTTCCCCGGTTGGCCGGATGAATACAGGCCGCTACCACCCATAGGCGCTCGTCGCTCAAGGTCGCCTTGGCTCCGGTGTATCACCGAGAGGCTGGGGCAGGATTGATGCGTCTATGGCCACCCATCGCTTTCTCCGCAGGCGGCTGAGGTTCAAGACCGAAACATGGTGCTTGGGCTGAAACCATGGCCGCTACGGCAACGGCGAATTTCACCTAGCGTTAACGGGGGGCACGCCCCCGGGGGCGCGGGTGTTGATGATTGCATCGCTGGTTTACACCTTTCGGCCCCTACTCGCTCCTACCCGTTGACACTGCCATGGCTGTTTCTTCTACCACCTTCATTATTCCCGTTCTCGCAGTGGCCTACCTGGTGTTGGTCTATGGGGCGCTGCTCTGGTGGTCTAGGCGATCAACGGTGCGCTGAAGCTTGGCCTTGGCTAAACCCCATGACCGGCTGCGCTCGGAGGACAAACGAGCGTGGGGGCGCTAGTCATCATCGCCCCACAGTTCGGTGGCATCCACATCAACGGTGGAGGGTGGTTCACCGCGCCGTCGTTGGGGTGGATCGGGCAGGCCAGCGGTGACATCGGAGACCGTTTCCCGCAGTTGATGACGCAGATGACGGGTGTGTTTTTTGACCCCGCCAATCCAGTTTCCTAGCCGCTGCTGGGCTCCAGACTGCAACCGTTGTCCCTGGTTCTGCCATTGCTCCGTAAACTGAGTGCGAGCTTGTCGGGTTTTGTCGAGGGTCGCGTCCCAGGTTTGTTTGGGGTCGGGGATGTGGTCCAACACCTGATCTAACGGCAGGGCATCGAGGGGAGTGCGCGGAGGCATGGGGCGGGGTGACACTGGATCGCCGAGGCGCTCGGCGGTTGCTAGGGCAGGGTGGGCGATCATCATGCGACGACGACCGAGGCTAATGACGGCCTCCGGCGGGATGGCATAGCAGCCCGGGGCGCGATCCGGCCCTGGGGAGAGGCTGACGTGGTAGTGCAAAATCTGGCCGTCCTGGGGAGCAAAGCAGTAGTCCGTCAGGTAGCCGAGTCGGTCTCCGTGATCCGACCACACTTCAATATCGTCTAGCACGAGGCCATCCATCGCGGGATCCTCTGCCGCTGGATCCGTGGATGCGGGATCCTCTGCCGCTGAATCCGTGGACGCCATCGCTGGCCCCAGGACTACACCGTCGTGGCCAATGGAAATAACCTGTTCCCAGGCAAATCGTTGACGCCGCCGTCCTAAGCCGCCGCCCCAGCCTATTCCCAGCACTCGGTGGCGCTGGCGGTCAACCCAAACCTCGGTGATGGTGCCAAGATCCTCTGCCGTCTCAAGGTCGATGGGAACCAGGCGCAGCAGATCGCCCTTGAGTAAGGTTGGAGGAAATGAAGGATGCGTCGTCATCGGCGGACTAACCTCCTAGGAACAAGGGGGAAACATACCGGGCTAGTGGTTTGTCAGGGTTAAATTTTAGGGTTGCAGATAGCCTCAAGGCCCTTTCCCCACGGGGGACGCTTGGCGAACGACAAGCTCAGGACGACCGTAAACGACACGTTCGGGCTGAGCCTGTCGAAGCCCTAAGTCTTAGTCTTGACACTGCACTAGCCCTTGGGCTCAGCTTAGACCTCAGGCCTTTTCCAGTTGATCCAGCCGTAGCCAGATGTTAGGGGTAGGCACATAGCCAAATTTCACCAGGGCGTAGTCGTCGGTGATGTCCATAATTTCCCCCTGGGTGTCAAACAGGTAGGGGGGCAGACGGGGGTCACTGGCTTGGATTTCCAGGCTGTTTTCCAGCTTGTCCCGCACAGCTTTCACTAAATCACCGCGTTTGAAAGAGGCTGCCATGGTTTATCCTGCGTCCTTTAGGTGCTGATGGTGGATAGGTTCTCTGATTGTTCTGATTGTATAGTGTCTACCGCTGGCATTGGGGGCAGTAGTGGGCGGAACGTCCGGCCAGCTTGATGCGCTGGATGGGCGTTTGGCAGGCGCGGCAGGGCTGTCCTTCTCGGTCATAGACCCAGGCCACGCCGCCATAGTTGCCGTTGGTGCCGTAGATATCGCGGTAGTCGCTGAAGGTGGTGCCGCCGGATTCGATGCTGGTGGTGAGCACATCGCGGATGGCTTGGTGTAGCTTTTTCAGGCGAGATAGCCCGATGCGGTGGGCTAAGGTGGTGGGGCGTAGGCCACTGAGAAAGAGGGCCTCATCGGCGTAGATATTGCCAATTCCGGCGACGAGGGCTTGATCCAGCAGTGCATTTTTAATGGGGCGATGGCTGCGGGCGAGGCGTTCCTTTAGGTAGGTGGGGGAAAAGGCTTCGTCAAAGGGTTCTGGCCCCAGGGTTTGGAGCCCCGTCATCACCGAGGCGGGATCCTGGTCGGGGGGCACCCACCAGAGGCGGCCAAAGGTGCGTTGGTCAATGTAGCGCAACTCATGGTTGTCCGCTAGGAAAATCCTGACTCGACAATGGGTGGGCACAGGTTCCGTGGGATCCACCCACAGCAGTTGCCCCGTCATCCGCAGATGCACCCCTAGATAGCCCGCTGGCTGGTCGGCTGCCTTAGCCAACTGGCCCAGCAAGTACTTCCCCCGCCGCTGCCAAGTGACGAGGTAGGTCTGATGCAGTCCGGCCCAAAAATCCTCGGCCCTGGGGGGATAGGCCACGGTACGCGCCAACAACAGTTCCCCGCTGATGATGGGTCGATGGAGGGTAACGCGATTCAACCCCCGGCGGACGGTCTCAACTTCGGGCAATTCGGGCACAGGACTCTCCAAGGGCATACCGTGGGGCGGTCATGGGGCCAGCCCCAGAGATAGTCTAATCGACAACACCCCCACTCCCGAGTCCTCAGTTCCACCGAGGCCGAGGGCCAAGAATGGAGTAGAGCAGGGGCCGTAGGGGTGTTGCAGGGATAACCGCTCGACGGTGGATCCGTTCGCGGTGATCGGCTTACTTCTTAGCCTTGGGGGCTTCCACTTCTTCCAGTTCAGAGAGTGCAAAGTTGTTGGTGTTGATGCCGGAGTAGTTCACCTTGTCAAAGCGAACCACGGCGGGATATTTAATGCCGCTTTGGTCAATGGTGGCCACGGTGCCCACATCCCGATACCAGTAGGACTCTTTGCGGAGAATCCGAACCTTAGAACCGCGTTGAACCATAAATCATGCCCTCTTGAAAACCAAGTATTTATGACAATCTATTAAGGCCCGAACTCTTCCATTGTCTTGTCCTACTAACAAGAACCGAGCAAGAACCTCAATAGGGTTGACTTCCACGTTCAACAGATTACTACGACTGCACAGTTCCCGTGGATGCGCGGGGTTTAAGTTTTGTTGCGGCAAGCCCAGGTGGATCCGAAGACTGAGGGGAGGATTGGGACGCTGGGGCTGGGGCGTACCCATGGAGAGGCGGGGACAATTTTTGGGGATTTTGGGATAATGGAATAAGTTTTGTGTCATCAATAGGGACTGGGGTGGCCGAGCGGGCGGCGGAGATCGCCGCAGACTCAAGATCCCAGGACTTTGGCCAGCCAGAGGATCAGGGGCTGCGCGTCAGTGTCGCGTCAATAATGATTAAAAACCTTGTTAATTCTGGTCTGGCGCGGGCACATTACTTATAGCAGTGAGCACCGTCAAGGCTTGATAGATCATGGTTATGACCCCAGAGACCGTCCACCGTCGGCACCAAAAATCCCCAAAGAAGCATAACCACTATGCCCTTAAGGATTTCTTCCAGTTCAACACCGACCAGGGCACGATTACCGACTGGAACGACACCCGCAACGTGTTGACCAGTGAAGATTTCATCATTGGCCTCCTCGAAGGACTTCAGGAAGAGGTCGGGGATGCCTCCGCCGCCATCATGTACACCGTGGGCTTGGAGTGGGGCAAGCTAGACTCCCTTCAGTTTGAAGCCTGGTTTGAGAAGGAATTTTCCATGAGCCCTCGACGGGCCAACCTGATGTTCCTGCTGGAAACCTGGTGGTGGCCCTACATTTCCCAGGGCTGGGGCCGCTGGGAGGTGGATATGAGCGATCGCAAGCAGGGCTTCATGTTCATCAACCTGTTTGATTCCGCCGTGGCCCGTACCCTCGGGGATGTGGGTAAGCCCGTGTGCCACCTCTATGCGGGGCTGTTTGCGGGCTTCTTCACCGAGATGGTGCGTAAACAACTCAGTTGCATCGAGATTCAGTGCTACTCCATGGGCGAGACCTACTGCAAGTTTCTGCTGGGGGGGCGCGAACGCATTGACGCCGCCGCCTTCTGGATGAACGAAGGAGCCAACGCCCGCGACATTGAGAAGCGCCTGCGCTCCGGGGAAGGTGGCGCATGATTTCCGCAACGCTAACCGCCACGAATGGCCACAGTCCTGCGGCCCAACCCTGGTTGAGGGAGAGCGTCCAGACTTGCTTTGAGGGGGTGAACTGGAGTGGCCTCGCTCGGCGTTCGGCCCCCAGTTCTACTTCTGCCACGGCGGCAAGCCCTGTCCTGGATGCCGAGTCCTTAATGGCCCTGAGCGTGGGTCAGTTCTTCGAGATGATGTCCTGGGAGGGCAAACCCAACATCGGAGTGCCCATTGCGCCGCTCGAAGCTCCGGCCATCACCACCGACACCGCCAGCGACGATATCACCCTCGACGATTTCTCTAGCTTGTTTGGCTAAACAAGCCATCCCCACAGCCCGGTTACTTGCTGCCCTGACGCTCCACGAAGGATTCGATCATGACGTTTAAACTTGACAGCCTCTTTGAAAGTGCAGATAAACCCTACCTCGATGCCAACGATTTGACGCTGCTAAGCCAGTACGTTAGCTCCATCCCAGAGCGCATTGCCGTCTACCGCACCCTGCGCGATCAGGAGGTGGCGATCATGCAGCCCATTGCCGATGCCCTTCAGCAACGAACCCAAGAACCGGAAGCCAAGGTGGAGCGGAGTGTGCGCAATGGGTTGATGGTGCTGCGCTACGTGGCGATGGCCATGCTCCTAGATGACAGCGCCTTTGTGCAGGGACGATTGCAGGGCTGGCTACCGGAAATCGTTCAGGCCCATGAAACCCAAGCGCTGGATCAACAACTGTTTCAACTGTTGGATCAGCAACTGGCTAAGGTCTTAACCCCAGCCCAGATCAACCTGCTCAAGCCGGGGCTTACCAAAGCACGGGATTTATTGTTAGGGACGGTAGCCCCGACCCCGACCCCGGCCCCGGCAGAGGATCTCGATCCCCTGGCGAGCCTGCTCTAGGCAGATCGCCTATCCATACCCAACCCTGGGGATACGCTGACCCCCAGCCTCCATCCCATCTATCTGAGAGGACCGCAATTCCATGGTTTCCGTTGCTGATTTACTCGTTGATGGTCGCCTACCCGGCAACTACTTTGCCCAGGATCTCTATGTGCGTGGCTCCACCGAACTCGGGCTGCTGGAAAATCGCCGGGGCGATCGCCTCCTGGCCATCCCTGAACCCTTGCTCCAAGCCATCTACGTTGGGTTAGACAAGGAGACGGGCCAAGCCTCGAAAATGGTGCTCTATAACTGTGGCCGCTGGTGGGGCAAGAACTTCTATGCTCGCTTCTGTGAAGAACTGGCGGATTACTATAGTCAACCCATGGCCAGCCTCTCCATGTCAGAGTTTTTGCAGTCCCTTCAGCAGTGCTGGAAAACCCACGGTTGGGGGCAAATTACCCTAGACATGACCTACCGCGACCAGGGCTTCCTCTGTGTGGAGATTTCCCACTCGCCCTTTACCGCCGCTGCGCCCAACAGCCCCAGCCCATCCGGCGATCTGGAACGGGGCATTTTAGAAATTTTCTTTAGCCAACTGACCGGGCGGGAGCTAGTCTGTGCGCAAACCAGTTGCACGACCCGAGGCGATGATGCCAACCGCTTTGTGCTGGGCCTAGGAAAACGTTTGCAGACGGCCCCTGCCCTCGTGGCCAATGGCCAGTCCCACCAAAGCATTATGCAGGCCCTGGTGCAGCAGGGATGAGCGCCTAGTGGCTATTACCCGACCGATTCGACGATCCCATTATCGACTGCTGGGGCTGGTAGGCCACGGGCAGTTTGGCCAGGTTTATTGCGCCATCCATCGCAAAAGCGGGGAAATGGTGGCGCTCAAGTACCTCCATAGAGACCGCTTTCCTACCCATAAATTTCTGCGGGAGTTACGGTTTCTGCTCAGCCTAGAGCATCCCAATATCGTCACCTGCCAAGCCCTAGAGCATTCCGCCAACGGACGCTATCTGGTGATGGACTACTGCGAAGGGGGAACCCTGCGATCCATCCTAGAAAGCGACACCGTGCTGTCTTGGGAAGAGATGCTGGGCCTAGTGATGGATATTTTGGCGGGGTTGGAGCACGCCCACCAGCAGGGCATCGTCCATTGCGACATCAAGCCCGAAAATATCCTGCTCACCCTCACCCCTGGGGGGTGGGTGGCCCGCATCTCCGACTTTGGCATTGCCCGCCTGAGCCAAGAGGTGAGCGAGGCCGCCATGGGACATTCGGGATCGCCAGCTTACATGGCCCCAGAGCGGTTTTATAACCAGCACCCGCTCACCTCCGATCTCTATGCCGTAGGGGTCATTCTCTACGAGATGCTGCTGGGTAAGCGCCCCTTCTCAGGGACACCGATGGAACTGATGGTGGCCCACATGAACGAAGTCCCCACGATTCCTGAGGAGTTGCCCGCCGCCATTCGGGCGGCGGTGGCCAAGTCTCTCCAAAAGCTAGCTCCTAAGCGGTTTCAAAGTGCCCAGGCGATGCGCCAAGATCTGGGACAGATCTACCAAGACTGCCGCACCGAGGAATTTACGGCCATCTCCCTCGGGGAAAAAACTCTCCCTAACCCCGTCGCCGCCACGGATCTACCCTCGATTGCCATCCCCCATCCCATTCACGTGATGGGATGGGCCGCATTGCCGCAGCCCGAGGATGCTGCCTCCATCAACCTGTCTCCATCCAGTGGCCCTAGCCTCCTAATCACCGCTGCCGAGGATCAGGTTTGGTTTTACCATTGGCCAGAACAGGGGATGCCCGCTACTCCCGTTTCTACCCAGGGATTTACGCTGCCAGGGCCTGTACAGAGCTTTGTGCCCCTCCCCCAGGGCGGCATTTTGGCCACGTCTACATCCCTACATTTGCTGTCTATTCCCCATGGTCTAGGGCGCATCGCCCAGGAAACGAGCCCGATTCAGATGGCCGTCGCTCCCCATGGTCGCTGGTTTGCCACCGTGCAGCAGCCCCAGCCGGCCATTGCCGATCTGCTCATTCGCCATCTGCGCAACCAGCCCCAGGCCCCGGTCAAAATTTCAGCGGCCTGTCGGGTTTCCGTCCCCATTGCCTCCGGTCACATCGTCGCCCTGCTGGCCCTGGATCTACACCACCTGGGCCTAGTGGTACGGCAGCACCAGACCACCCTCGTGCATCTCATCACCCGGCGTGGTCAATACCTAGGCCCCCTCACGCTCCCCGTCCCGTTGCGAAGCCTAGTGCCGACCCAGCGTCCCTATCGCTACCTCGCCCTCGAAGTGGATCAGCCCCAGTCTCTCCTCGTCATCGACTTGAAGCCGCTGCGGATGGTGAGATACCGGGCCGATATCCAGCCGCGATGGATCTTTGAAACAGCAGTGGGCTACGGTCTGCTGAGTGAGGACGGCCACCTGTCTCTCATGAACGAAGAGGGCCAAATTATCAACCGTGTCACCCAATTACCCTGCCCCACAGCGATGGTACAACGCTCCCCCAGTCAGTTTCTTTGGAGCGTTCCCGATGGTGACGCCAGCCGCCTCTATAGCCTAGACCTTGCCCAACTTGGCCTAGATTTGGTGTTTTAGGCTGGGAAGCGAATTTTGGGGGGCATAGCACACTGGGGCCAGCCCAATCCGGACTAGGGGCTGGCCGAGTCGCTGTCGAGCCAGCCGATGCGATGGATGGGCCAAAAGCGCACGGTGGCTTTGCCAATAATGTTTTCTCCCGGCAAAAAGCCCCAGGCGTGGCTATCGTAGCTGCTGTTGCGGTTATCGCCTAGCACTAAGTAGGTGCCCTCAGGAACCACCTCTGGCCCCCATTGATAATCGGGAGGCGCACTAATATAAGGTTCCGCTAGGGCCTCACCGTTGATGAGGACTTGGCCATCGCGAACGGTAACTTCTTCCCCGGGTAGGCCAATCACCCGCTTGATGAAGGCATCTCGACGGCGACCCGGTGGGGTAAGGCTTTCCGGGGGCCAGAACACAACGATGTCGCCCCGGTCTGGGGGGCCAAAGCGATAGCTGACTTTTTCCACCACGAGGCGGTCATTGATCTCGAGGGTGGGCAGCATCGAGCCGGAAGGAATATAGCGAGCCTCCGCTACAAAATGACGAATCCCAAAGGCGAGGACTATGCTCAGGCCAATGGTTTGAAGCACCTCCATCCATGGATTTGGTGGGGTCGTATTTTTTTTATCGGGAGGGTTGGACAAGGGTGAATCAGGGGATAGGGGTTGAGTTGAACTGGGGTGGGCTCTAGGCAGGGTGGCGAGCACAACGCCCTCCGGGGAATCCCTATGCCAGGAGTTCTGTGGGAGGGCCTGTCCTAAGATTGCCGCCGCGCCGCCGCGCCGGTCAGGGTTTCATCCAAAGGATGACTCGATCATACCCATAGATGTTAGCAATGGGGTAACGTCACCCAAGATGTTTGGGGAGGCCGCGACTGGGCTAGGTGATCAGAATAACCAAGAGAGGCTAGTGCAATGTCAAGACTAAGAATTAGGGCTTCGACAAGCTCAGCCCGAACGTGTCGTTTACGGTCGTCCTGAGCTGTGAGCGGTGAGCCTGTCGAACCGTCGAACAGGCGAAGGGCCTGGAGGCTATCTGCAACCCTAAAATTTAACCCTGACAAACCACTAGCCCCCCGTCTAGGCCAAAGCCCTGTCATCGCTGCGCTCAGGTTTTCTGCCTTCCGGTTCTGACTCCAACGCCCACCATGAAGCCCTACCAGACCATTCCCATCGCCGACTGCGGCGAACCCCTCGTTCCCATCCCAGCTGCCACCTTTGCCCGGGTCAATCCCCACCCCTACCAGCGGCTAGGGGCCCCCTACGGCCACCAGTCCCCCTACTGGCTACGACTCGGCGTGATCGAGGCGCTGGAAGTGGCCCAAACCCATCTCCAGCAGCAACACCCTCAATGGCGAATTCAGATTTTTGATGCCTACCGCCCCATTGCCGTTCAGGAGTTTATGGTGAACCATGCCCTGGAGGAACTGCGGCAACAGCGCTATGCTCCGCAGGCCTCCCTCACCGAGGCTCAGCACCAGGAACTGATGGCCGAAGTCATCCAATTTTGGGCGATTCCCAGCCACGACCCCAGCACCCCGCCCCCCCACAGCACCGGAGCCGCCCTTGATATCAGCCTCGTGGATGGCGAGGGTCATCCTATCCCCATGGGATCCCCCATTGACGAAATTTCAGAACGATCCTGGCCCCACTACTTTGCGGATCACCCCGATCCGGAAGCCCAACCATTCCACCGTCATCGCCAAATCCTGCACTGGGCCATGACCACCGCTGGGTTTTGTCGTCATCCCCAGGAATGGTGGCATTTTTCCCTGGGCGACCAGCTTTGGGCATGGCAGCAACGGCAAGCCGATCCCAGCCAAACCGTGATCGCCCGCTACGGTCGTGCAGAACCCCTGCCGTAACCCATCGAGGGTACCGCCGCTTTACCTAGCCCCCATAGGCCCAGGTAAAGCACCATTGCAAGGTCAACCGCGTCCCAGGGCTCTCCTCTTCCGCCGTTGCATCGCGCAGATGAACCGAGATGCCCTGGGCCAGTTCTACCATGGCCGGAGCATGGTGGGCCAAATCCTGATCTACTAGGGCAATCAAGGCGGCAATGGTTTGATGATTCGCCCAATCCCCGGCTTGGGTTGTTTCAACTACGGCGTCCCCCGGCAAAGCTAGGGGCGGTGTCGGCAACAACCGACCACTACCCAAGTCAATAATCCATGTCCTAGATGCGGTGGTCAACTGCATTAAGGGCCGCAGCGAGAGAATGCCCTGCTGCCACCCCCGCCCAGGGGACAACACCTGGGCCGGCAAGCCTCCCATCAGTTGCATCACCCGTTCCGAGCTTTGAGCTAAGTACCACCGAAACCGAGGCCACAGATCCGCCACCAGCACCGGAGCCCGCACAAAGGTGTGCTTAAACAACGCCTTCGGCCCGTCGATGCCCTCAGTAGCGTGATAGGCCAAGGTGGCACAGGCCAATTCGCGCTCCTCCTCCGAGGCCGCTGTATCGCCAGAGATGAGGTGGGGCAACCCCTGCACCAGTACCCGTCGGGCATGGCCATAGAGAAATCGTCGCACCCAGCCCTCATCCATAAACGTCAACCAATCCCCTAAAACGCCCTCCGTGGAAACACTCGCTTCCTCCATCAGGGTGCTGGCAAAGTCATCTAGGGTAAACGCCGTAGAATCCCCATTCTCCTGGGGCAAACTTTCTGGGGGCGAGGTCGGCAGCGAGGCCGTAGCCCGAACAAAGGCGGTTCCCGCACCTTGTACGCCCATATCCGCCAAGTACAAATGGAGCCGCAGGGTGGCCGGTTGCCAGGGCTGAAATGGACAAAGCGCCTCTACCGATCGGCCTGTGGTTAACACCTCATAGAGCAAAGGCTGGGCCTGGTTCACCACAGCCAACACCCCTGAGGTTAGCGTCTCCACGGAAATCCAAGATCCGTCTAAATCATGATCCAGCAGAGATATCGTTGTTTGGGGATCTAGCCATAATGACGGCGAGGGATCAGCCTGGGTGACCAAATCAAGGGCATAGGTCTCCTGGGCCGTCGTCAAGGTGAGGACAGGCACCAGGCGCACCACACTCACCGTCCCGGGTTCTCCAGGTCGCCGCACCGTTGCCTGCCCCCCCTCAACGAGGTGCATCACCTCATAACCACTACTCGCCAGCATCCACAACAGCCGAGGAATTAAGAAGGGAATCGGCAAGATGGCGGTCGATTCTTTGCTGAGCCACAGGTTGGGTGCATCCTGGTCTAGCCGATCTAACAGATTCCACACCTCCTCACTGATGTAAGGAGCGAGCAGATCAGGGGTTAACACCGTATCCGCTGGCCACCCTGCCGTCGGCGAACGCAGCGTCATCACAATGGCGATTAGTTGTTCCAGCGACTCAGCGAGATCTGGGGCGTCAGTCAAGGTCGCTGGAGTCCCGGCTAACGGCGATAGCTGGCAAATCGACTGGCGCAGCAGAGCTGCCGTAGACCCCACCGACCAAACCTCCGTCGGAGGCCACGGTGCCACAGCAGATATCGCCGAAGCAATCATCGTCATTAGCATTTCCCCAACACAAAGGGCTACCTCCTAGAGAATGCCTAGGGGAACCCCAAAATGCGACAGCCGCTTAGCAAATCTATGGGAAATTCCCCCAGGATTTCTAGCCCTCGGCCTATCCCTTGGGCTTGATCACCAAGTCATGTAGGCTAGCCGTTGCGCAGTCACGTTAATCTGATCTGCATTGGTCACCAGTTGACCGCAGGCATCCCAGGTGCCCGCCAAGAACGCTTGACGCACCCCCTCCGGCATCTCCACCGCCACCGACTGGTCGCCATAGCCCACCACCAGGTTCCCCAAATCGAGGGTAACAGCCAGACCTGGATCAGCCGTCAATGCCCGCTGCATCTGGGTGACAGCCTCCGCTGTTGCCGTCACGCAGGGAACGCCAATGGCCACACAATTCCCAAAGAAAATTTCCGCAAAACTTTCTCCCACAATGCCACGGATCCCCCAACGGGCAATCGCCTGGGGCGCGTGTTCCCGAGAAGAACCGCAGCCAAAGTTACGATTGACCACCAAAATAGAGGCCTCTTGATACTGTTTCTGGTCAAAGGGATGCTGCCCCGACAGGGCAAGGCGATCATCGGCGAACACCTGTTCTCCTAGACCATCAAAGGTGATGCATTTCAGAAACCGAGCCGGAATAATCCGATCCGTATCAATATCATTTCCTGTCAAAGGAAGTCCAGTTCCGATAATTTGCTGAATTTTCGACATTACCCTCTCCTAATAAGGCCCTTTTCCTTGGTCAATGCCCGTTAGCTACTAGCCAACTGAGCAACTAGCTGAGTCTCAAAAACCTCTTCAAAATACTGTTTTTTATACTCCAGGTTCCATAGTTCAGAGGCACAATCTTCCCCAGCGTGGGATGGCACGATCTGTAGATGGAGAATACGCGATTCACTATCAAGATGACAGTGAATATTTTTTACTGCACCAATACCACGACGATCCAAGGCGACCGCCACCCGCAATAAGGCACTCAGTTGAGTCACCATTTGACGATGATAGCGGGTTGGCAAATTCCGAAAGTTATCGTGTTTTTTCTTGGGGCCACTGCGGCGATGGTAGCGAGCAATATTAGCAATTACTTCTAACTCTGTCTCCGTATAGCCCAACAGTTCACCGTGGCGAATCAGATAATAGGAATGCTTATGGTGAGCTGAATGACTGACAAAATGTCCACAGTTATGGAGCATCGTCGCGGCCCAGAGTAATTCCTTTTCTAACGCGCCCCAAGTATGCAAACTGCCATAGGTTTGCTCAAAGAGATCCATCACCAATTGAGCCACTCGCTCCGCCCGACTCAGGTGAACCTTATACTTATGCGCCGTCTTCAAAACATTTCGTTGTCGCACAGACTTTTGGAACTGCATTCGGTCTTCAATCAGACCGTGGGCAATCATCCAATCCACCACCACGCCTTCCCGCAGCGCCCGTTCACAAATCGTGATGGAGTTCACCCCTAGCATTTCCATCGTTTCCTGGAGAATCACAGCCCCAGCAACGATAATTTCTGCCCGTCGAGGCGACATTTCCGGCATCGCCAGTCGTTCGCTGTAGCTCGCTTGCCGTAGTTCCTCCACCAGCTTAGACAAATCCTCATAGGTCATCTGATAGCCATTCAGTGGATCGGGCACCAATCCAAGACGCTTATAGGCCACCAACGCCGCCAAACATTCAATTGTCCCCGAGGTGCCAATCATGCGCACCCGTTCTGAACCGTTGAGCTTAGCCTTGAGTTCCTGCACAGGCAACTCCAACATCCCGCGCACATAGGCTCTCAGGGCAATAAACTCCGTATCGCTAATCGGATTCGTCTTCACAAATTGAGCCGTTAGCCGCACCGCCCCCACCTTTGTGCTGCTGAGGCAGCGGTGGGGTTCCCCCGTCCCCAGAATCAACTCTGTAGATCCGCCGCCAATATCAATCACCGCATGGGGCTGCCCCTGGAATTCCATGCCAGACAGCACACCCAAATAAATGCGGCGGGCTTCTTCGGTGCCCGAAATCACATTGACCGTCAGTCCCACCTCTTGGTACACCCGATCAATAAACTCTGCGCCATTGGTCGCTTCACGCACGGCACTCGTAGCCACCGCAATCACGTCCTCAGCTTGGAGACTGGCGGCAATGGCACAACAGCGTTTCAGGGCAGACACCGCCCGATCTATGGCTTCTGGCGTCAAGCTTTTAGTCGTCTCATCAAAATTGCCGAGCCGAACGGTCTCTTTTTCACGATCAATAATGCTGAAGGCAGGCAAATCAGGCTGAATCTTCACCACCACCATGTGGATCGAGTTCGTGCCCACATCAATGGCGGCTAGGATTCGATCCCCTTTAATGGTCTCTGGGGTAAAGCTGGAAAAGGCCGTCATTTGCTGTTCAGAGTCACTTGCCAAGCCTGTCATTGTCACCATCGCCGACCTCAACCGTTCCACTCAAATCTTACCTGTCCATCGTGCTGTCGGCTGAGCTAGCCTACTCTTTTCTTTGTATTACTGGGGGTACTGCAAATCATTTACATATAAAATCCCCCCTACCTTCCAATGTGAAGGTAGGGGGGATTTAAGGATGACCTGGCATTGAGCTATTTTGACAAGGGGCAACCCCCTCACTATCTTCGCCGCAGGTGCGTTTCACG
>JAYKHF010000133.1:0-3880 GCA_035285305.1 Leptolyngbya sp. | reverse complement strand
CTTCCTGGGTCGACTGGTCCGCATTGCGGATTTCGCTGAACAGGTCCGCCAGTCCGGCGCCGCAGTTACACTCGCCGTCCAGGATCCGCTGCATCAGCTCCAGCGCGTAGACGTTGAACTTGTCGACGGTCAGGCGCATACCCATGCCGAACTCCGCATTGTCTTCGAACAGGGAGTTGGACCAGGTCGGGCCGCGACCGTCATCGCGGGTGGTGTAGGGCGTGGTCGGCAGGTTGCCGCCGTAAATGGACGAACAGCCCGTGGCGTTGGCGATCAACATCCGGTCGCCAAACAACTGGGTGGCCAGTTTGATGTAGGGGGTTTCGCCGCAGCCACCGCAGGCTCCAGAGAACTCGAACAGGGGTTCCTGCATTTGCTGGTGGGAGATTTTCCGCAAATCCAGGTCGTTGCGGCTGGGGTTGGGCAGCTTCAGGAAGAAGTCCCAGTTTTCGGCTTCGGGCTCCCGCAGGGGCAGTTGTTCCGCCATGTTGATGGCCCGCTTGCTGGGTTCTGCCTTGTTCTTGGCGGGGCAAACATCTACGCAAAGGGCACAGCCGGTACAGTCCTCCACGGCCACCTGAATGGTGAACTTGAGGTCGCTCCAGGCGTGATCCCGCGCCGCCGTGCTTTGGAAGGTGGCCGGAGCCTCCGCCAGGGCCGATTCTTCGTACACCTTCGAGCGAATCACGGCGTGGGGGCAGACCATCACGCACTTGCCGCACTGTACGCACACATCGGGATCCCAAACGGGGACTTCCTGGGCCACGTTGCGCTTTTCGTACTGGGTGGTGCCGCAGGGGAAGGTGCCATCGGCGGGCAAGGCGCTAACGGGGATGCTGTCCCCTTCGCGGGCCATCATCTTGGCCAGCACATCCTTAACGAAGGGTGGCGCACTGTCGGGCACCCACTGGTGGGGGGTGGGGTCGCCGTTGGGGTCGCCCACGGGCACTTCATAGAGGTGATCCAGGGCGCTATCCACCGCCTTGATGTTCATGGCCACGACCTCTTCGCCCTTCTTGCCGTAGGTCTTGCGGATGGCGTATTTGATCGCCTCGATGGCCTCTTCCCTGGGTAGCACCCCAGACAGGGCAAAGAAACACACCTGCATCACCGTGTTGATGCGGCCCGCCATGCCCGCTTCCCGCGCCACCTGGTAGGCATTGATGGCGTAGACCTTGATGCCCTTGGCGATGATCTCCTGCTGCATGGCTTGGGGCAGACGCATCCAGGTTTCCGCTGGGTCATCAAAGGGGCTGCTGAGCAGCAGCGTTGCCCCCGGTTTGGCCTCATGGAGCAGTTCCAGCTTGTTGACAAACTCCCACTGGTGGCAGGCGACAAAGTTGGCCTGGGTGATCAGATAGGTGGAGCGAATTGGGTTTGGCCCAAACCGCAGGTGGGAGACCGTCACCGAACCGGACTTCTTGGAGTCGTAGACAAAATACCCCTGGGCGTAGTTCGGGGTGTCTTCGCCGATGATTTTGATCGAGTTTTTGTTCGCCCCCACGGTGCCATCGGATCCGAGGCCGTAGAACACCGCCCGCACCACGTTGTCTGGCTCGGTGGTGAAATTGGGGTCGTAGTCCAGCGAAGTGAAGGTGACATCGTCCACAATGCCCACCGTGAAGTGGTTTTGGGGATTGGCCTGGGCCAGGTTGTCAAACACGCCCTTCACCATGGCCGGGGTAAATTCCTTAGAAGACAGGCCATAGCGACCACCCACCACCTTGGGATAGAAGGGGCGGGGTTCCTCAAAGTGGGGAGCCTCTTCGCTACCCTCCAGGTGAACCTTGCCCTCGGTTTTGGGCAGTTCGTGGATGGCGTGCACCACATCTAAATAGAGCGGTTCGCCGGGACTGCCCGGTTCCTTGCAGCGATCCAGCACCGCCAGGGATTTCACGGTCTTGGGCAGGGCCTTGATGAAGGCAATGTTGTCGAAGGGCCGATAGAGCCGCACCTTCAGCATGCCCACTTTCTCGCCCTGGGCCAGCAGCGCATCCACGGTTTCATGCACCGTTTCCGCCCCAGACCCCATCAGTACCACCACCCGCTCGGCATCGGGGGCACCGTGGTACTCAAAAATGCGATACTGCCGCCCGGTCAGCTTGGCAAAGTCATCCATGGCCTGCTGCACGATATCGGGGCAGGCATTGTAGAAGCGGTTCACCGTCTCCCGCCCCTGGAAATAGACATCGGGATTTTGGGCGGTGCCGCGAATGAAGGGCCGATCCGGCGTTAGCGCCCGCTGGCGATGTTGCAGCACCAGGTCGAAGGGCACGTATTCCGCCAGTACCTCATCGGGAATGGTGGCGATTTTCTGCACCTCATGGGAGGTACGGAAGCCATCAAAAAAGTGCAACAGCGGCAGGCGCGACTCCAAGCTAGCCCGAATGGCAATGGCCGCCATGTCCTGGGCTTCCTGTACCGAATTGGAGGCCAGCAACGCACAGCCCGTCGCCCGGGTGGCCATCACATCCCCGTGGTCGCCAAAAATCGATAACCCCTGGGCCGCCAGGGATCTCGCGGCAATGTGCAACACCGCCGAGGTCAGTTCTCCGGCAATTTTGTAGAGGTTGGGAACCATCAGCAACAACCCCTGGGAGGCGGTGAAGGTGGTCGTCAACGACCCCGCCTGCAACGACCCGTGAACCGCCCCGGCAGCTCCGGCCTCGCTCTCCATTTCCACCACCGAAGGCACCGTGCCCCAAATGTTGGGCTGATCCATCGAGGCCCAAGCATCGGCCCATTCCCCCATGGGCGAGGAGGGCGTAATTGGGTAGATGGCGCAAACTTCGCTCAAACGGTAGGCGACTCTCGCCACCGCCTCATTACCGTCTAGGGTGACAAACGCTTGATTTTCCATTGCGATCCCCTTGGGACTAGATGGGCATGGCTCAGACCAACAACCGGAGGGTATCTGAGCCGCAAACCCCTGACCAATCGAAACATCCGTGGTGCAGGGAAAAATGAACGGAACAAAACCAAAGTTTATGGACGGAGTGAGAGCCTTACTTTCTCAACTCAGCCCTTGTTTAAGTTGGTCTATTTCCTAAAAAAACCTTAACTAAACGCCATTTATTTTTTTGATGTGTTATGGCAAAGTGCCTGAATTTAAATCAGATCTTGAACTCCTTACAACAGTTCTATGGTGACATTGCTTTTTACATTAGGCTCAGGTTTTTAGGCAAACTTTACTAGAACGTCAAACCCCTGAGGGATAAGGCTATAGCGCTATGGCATACCGTATTTCTGCTGATTAACCATGGGTTGCGGACTAGGAATTTCAAATCCATTGAAGGTTAAGACAATCTTAAGCACTGATCGATGATCCCCCAGGACTCAGTTTATTTCTGACGATAGAGAAGTTGAATCGTCAAAAAAATGAGTCGAAAAATTATTCTCAGATCATCAAGATTCACAATTACCCATATTTCTTCATACTGGTTGGCTGACCCAAGATTCTGCACCGGGCGCGGAAACCGCGCCCCTACCGCATTCGGGCTATGGCGGGGGCAGGTCTCCTGACCCTTCGACGGATATGGATTCTGGCAAGTTTTGTCAGTCAACCGGGGTTGTCATGGCTCTAGATTGTCCTTGGCCAGATGGTTGATCCCGTTGACCAAAACTAATGGGATACAAGCCCCGCCCTTTTAGGGCGGCTTTTCCTGGTCTTGGATGTAGCGCTTCAAAACCTCTATGGGTGCGCCGCCGACCGAGGCCGAGAAGTGTGCGGGTGTCCAGAGAGCGGCCTTGCCTTTGGGCTTGGGCAGCCCAGCTTGGCCATACCGACGACTTGAAACTCCCTTCAAGGCATTCACGATCTGGGAAATGGAGAGCTTGGGTGGATATTCCACTAGCAGATGAACATGGTTGGCTTCACCGT